>JBOFBS010000001.1:0-2397 GCA_051645725.1 Aeromonadaceae bacterium
GCCAAGGCCTTGCTCCAACACCAGTCGAACCGCCTCTGCCCGAAACTCTGGTGAATAGTGTTCTCTCGATTTCATTCAATACCCCCGATTGTCTCATCGTAACAATCGGGACTGTCTGTGAAAATCAGGATACCTCAGAGTACAGGTAGAGGACTCGTCAGACAGGAACGCCGCCTGACCTCATACACCAGATTTGACAATAACTCCTGGTATGATCACTAGGAGGCCTGCCCTTCACTCTCTCGATACCCTGCCGGATTCCGGCACTAAACAGAGAGAGCCCCCATGTACTACCATCCCAAGCCCGCCGCAAGCCATGCCGCAGCCCTTCGCCCTGGGCAACTTCGCCATGTGATCCGTGTTGCCTCGGTAACAGGCCGTCAGCCCATCCGTGATGTGATGTTGCTCTGGCTCACCCATTCAACCGGCGTCAGGGTTACAGAGTTGGCCAGCATCGAGATCCGCGACTTGCTGCACCCATCCGGTCAGATGCGCGAGGAGGTCTATCTGAGGGCCGCTATCACGAAGCACAGCCAACCCCGCACCATTTACCTGACCCACAGCAAGACCCGCAACGCCGTTGAGGCGTGGCTCGCCTACCGCCGCGAACGTGGCTGGGGTCTGTCATCCGATCCAGAGTACCGAGGATTTCGCCCTGATGAGCGCCTTGTGCTGACCCACAAGGGCCGCGCCTTTGAGTTGGCCCGCAAGGTTCGCCAGCTCAACACCGGCCCCGTTGAGTACCGGTACAATGATGCGCTCCAACAGCTGATGAGCAGGCTATACCGGCAGGCGGGTATCAAGGGTGGCAGTAGCCACTCAGGCCGCCGAACTCTGGCGGCCAAGGTGCTGGCCAATACCGGACGGGTCGAACTGGTGCAGCTGCTGCTGGGCCATGCCGAGCCAGACCATGTTTGGCCTTACTTGGATGTGAGGAAAGAGGTGATCAGAATCGCATTTGAAGTTGCCATATAGCGGCATATGCTTGACATATGTTTCGGACGAACATAGATTACATATGTCAGACATATGCAGGAGGATTTATGCGTACTGTATCAATTTTCAAGAATGGTAAAAATCAGGCGGTCAGACTGCCAAAAGATATGGAGTTTCAGGGGGTTAATGACCTTGAGATTATCAAAAATGGCGACACGATCACGTTGCGCCCAGCCCGCCCAGATTGGTTGTCCCTGGCAGAATGTCAGAAGGTGGATGCTGATTTCTTGCAAGAACGTACCGATGTGATCAGCGATGAAGGACGGTTCGCCCTGTGAAGACGTTTATGCTCGATACCTGCATTTGCTCCTTCATCATGCGCGAAATGCCAAAGTCAGTTCTTGAGCGGCTGGCCGCAGAGGTGGCCAGCGGCAATCGGATTGTGATCTCGGCCATCACCTACGCCGAAATGCGTTATGGCCAGATCGGCAAGAAGGCTTCTCCGAAGCTGGGGCCAGCCATTGATGAGTTTGTTCGCCGCCTCGATGGGATATTGTCATGGGACGCTGCCACGGTCGATAAGACGCTCGAAGTGCGCCAGCAGTTGGCAGCATTAGGCACTCCGATCGGCAATAACGATGCAGCCATTGCCGCCCACGCCCTGACGGTTGGCTGTGTACTGGTGACAAACAATACCCGCGAGTTTTCCCGAGTGGCGGGGCTGCTCTATGAAGACTGGGTTCACTGAGTTTGTAGAGGAAAAAGCATGTTGTTAGCATCAGAAGATGACCTCAAGCATCTTCGTTATTTGATTAATGGACGGCGAACTCCAGACAGACCAGTCAGCAGTAATGAGGCGGCTAATGTCTATAAGTTGCTTTTCCCTCATTGCCCATTGACCTCTCCATATGATCTCCGATGCTATGCGAACGGAGAGGTTCCAATGCCCAAAAGCACCTATGAAATGTTAGTTAATCTGCTGCTAGGGCCGCTTGACTGATAAGGAAAAAAATATGATTGAGGTAACGACCGAATACCACATCACCAGCTCAGATTTAGATGAACATCCGATTTACAAATGCAAGGGAACTTGCAAAAAAGTCTGGTGGCGAGAAGATATTGAGCAGGCTCCATTTGGAGTTAAATTAGAATGCCCGATGTGTAGGGGGGGATTGTCGGCGGCCAAAGAGAATCTTGATTTCAAGGTCACTAAATTCCAGCCAGGGGTGAGTCTGATGCCAGGTAGCTCTGCTCGTATTGGGCATGCGTCAAACTTGCTCGAAGAATTCATTCCGTTACGGGAAAAGCATGGCTGGCGTTAGCAGGAGTTATGGTCATTTCTGGTGTACGGAGAGGTAGAGGAGGTGGCGTATCCTGCTGATCGATTCCTGACAGAGTCTCAATCAACAGAGGTGATACGCCATGAACCATTCTATCCTCAGCGCCCTGCCACAACCAGAG
>JBOFBS010000002.1:0-20120 GCA_051645725.1 Aeromonadaceae bacterium
GCTGTAATGCCTCCGTACTCATACTGCTTGGTGGTTCCTTGCGTCTTGATGAGAGTAAGGAATTATCTGCCTGTGGCATTATCAAGGTCATGAACGACTGCATCATTCCATTTCATGCTGTCTCCAGCCAACTGCTACGGTTAGCTTGAGAGCTGATATTCATGATTGTCGATGAAAAGCCGCTGAGGTAGTTATAGCGGCTTTTTTCTGGAGGATGGAATTAAAACATAACAAAAAAGCCGACATCTTGATGGATGTCGGCTTGAGATTTGGTTGCGGGGGCAGGATTTGAACCTACGACCTTCGGGTTATGAGCCCGACGAGCTACCATGCTGCTCCACCCCGCGTCTGTGTGGGGCGCATAATAGGGATCTTGCTCACATAGTGCAAGTGAAATATTTCCATTCGACAAATATCTTTTCCCCTGGGTGACGCCTTTTTCGTTCGGGAGTAGGGTGTAACTGCTGAGTTGCGCTATAATGTGCGGCCATATTAGCCGTGCCGTAGCCAAAAATGACCAATTTTTTTGCAACATGTCCGAAAGGACTCGAAACTCTACTTGCTGATGAACTGACTCGCCTGGGTGCTGATTCAGTCAAAGAGACGGTCGCGGGAGTCGCATTCAGCGGTGAACTGGAGTGCGCTTACCGAGCCTGTTTATGGAGTCGACTGGCCTCTCGGGTTCTTCTTTCATTGGCAAGCTTTGGCGTGCGTGATGATATGGACCTCTATCTGGGGATCAGCAATATTCCTTGGGAGAGTTTTTTTTCCGTCAATCAGACCATTGCCGTCGATTTTTCTGGTACATCCAATAGCATCCGCAACACTCAATATGGCGCCTTAAAGGTTAAGGATGCCATAGTCGATCGCTTTACCAAGCGTACCGGCCAGCGACCAAACATTGATAAGCGGGAGCCGGATGTTCGCATTCAGGTTCACTTGAAACGAGAGGAGGCGAGTGTTGCCCTTGACCTCTCCGGCCCGGCATTGCATCAGCGTGGCTATCGTGCCGGAACGGGGGAGGCACCGCTAAAAGAGAATTTGGCCGCTGCCGTCTTGCTGCGTAGTGGCTGGAAGGGTGAACCCCTCATTGATCCTATGTGCGGTTCGGGAACCCTGCTTATTGAAGCGGCTATGATGGCGACCGATATGGCGCCTGGCCTCTTGCGTCATCGCTTTGGTTTGACGGCGCTGCAGCAATATGACGCCACACTGTGGCAGTCTTTGCAGGCTGAGGCCAGGGTACGAGCCAAACGCGGCATGAACACGGCGGCTGAACTGAAGTTTCAGGGCTTTGACAGTGATAGTCGAGTGCTTGCCCGAGCGCAAGAGAATGCCCAAGAGGCTGGCGTGGCATCCTTAATCCGCTTTGGCTTGCAGAGTGCATCTGCATTGACTAACCCATGGCCGGGTCACAAAGGCTATCTGGTCACCAACCCACCCTATGGTGAACGCTTGGGTGAGTTTCCCGAGCTGCTCAAACTCTATCAAGAGCTGGGGCAATCACTGCGGCAGGGTTTTCAAGGTTGGAGGGTGTCGGTTTTATCGGCATCGCCAGATCTGCTCAGTTGTTTACGCCTGCGTGCAGATAAACAGTACCGCCTATTCAACGGTGCCTTAGAGTGCCAATTACGTAATTACCAGATAGCCGAAGATTCCGTTGCTTCCAGTAAAATGGTGGCGGAGGATTTTGCCAATCGTCTGCGCAAGAATATGAAGAGTCTGGACAAATGGGCCAAGCAGGAGAAGCTGGATGCGTATCGGCTCTACGATGCTGACCTACCGGACTACAATGCGGCTATTGACCGCTACGGTGATTACCTGGTGGTGCAAGAGTACGCCGCGCCTAAGTCTATCCCCGAGGCGGTTGCCCGTCAGCGGCTGCTGGATATGGTGCAGGCGACCATAGCGGTGACCGGTGTGCCTGGGGCTAACTTGATCCTGAAGGTTCGTGAGCGCCAGAAGGGGGAAAGTCAGTACCAAAAACTCAATGAGCAGGGCGACATGCTGGTGGTTCATGAGTATGGCGCTGAGTTGTTGGTTAATCTGCGTGATTATCTGGATACTGGACTCTTCCTGGATCACCGCCTGACCCGTCGCATGCTGGGCCAGATGGCTAATAATAAGCGCTTCTTGAACCTGTTTGCCTATACCGGTTCTGCCACAGTGCATGCTGCATTGGGCGGGGCGCGCTTTACTACCACAGTTGATATGTCACGTACCTATCTTAACTGGGCTAAAGATAATCTGCGCCATAATGGTTTGCTTAACTCCCGTCACCATTTTGAGCAGGCTGACTGCCTGAAGTGGTTGGCCAATTGTGATGAGCAGTTTGATCTTATCTTCATCGACCCGCCTACTTTTTCCAACTCCAAACGGATGGACGAGAGTTTTGATGTACAGCGGGATCACATCCGTCTGCTAACTGATCTCAAGCGTCTGCTGGCTGCTGATGGCACCCTGGTGTTCTCCAATAATAAGCGCCATTTCAAGATGGATCAGGAGGGGTTAGCCAGGTTGCAGTTAGTGGCTGAAAATATAAGCGAGCAGACACGTCCTAAAGATTTTGCGAGGAACGTGCATATTCACAACTGCTGGATTATTCGCCATGCCGATGATTCAGTGATGTAACACGTGATCTCCAGCCGATATTGGCGCATGACGGGTGCCACTATCGGCTGGTTGCTATGGTACTTGATCTTTTTATCTGGATGTTTGAATGGCGATTTTATCACTGCATCAGGCTTATCTTTCCTATAGTGATGCACCTTTGCTGGACCATCTTGACCTGCAGATCGAAGCCGGTGAGCGCCTCTGTCTGGTGGGGCGCAACGGGGCTGGCAAATCGACGCTGCTCAAGGTGATTGCCGGTGAGATACCACTGGATGATGGGCGCCGGATTCATTTGCAAGATTTGCGGGTGGCGAGGCTAGAGCAAGATCCTCCACAAAGCAGTGAGGAGACGGTATTTGATTATGTGGCTAATGCGGTCAGTGGTATCGGTGATTTACTGCAACGTTACCATCTGCAATCGCTCAAGTTGGCCACGGATCCCAGCGAACAGAACATCAAGCAGTTGAGTCGGCTGCAAGAAGAGCTGGACCACCAGAATGGTTGGCAGTTTGATACCCGTATTCGGCAGGTGCTCAGCATGCTGAAACTGGATCCAGATGTAGTGCTCAAGGAGTTGTCTGGTGGTTGGTTACGCAAAGTGGCTTTTGCCAGGGCTCTGGCCGGTGATCCAGACCTCTTACTGCTGGATGAGCCGACCAACCATCTCGATATTGAAGCAATTGACTGGCTCGAAGGTTTTCTTAAAGAGTTTCGGGGAGCCATTGTCTTCATCAGCCACGATCGGGAGTTTATTCACCATCTGGCGACCCGGATCGTCGATCTGGATAGAGGCAAAGTGACCTCCTGGCCTGGTAATTATGATGCTTATCTGACGGGTAAAGAGGAGTGGTTGCGGGTTGAAGCGCTGCAACAGGCTGAGTTTGACAAAAAGTTGGCTCAGGAAGAGGCGTGGATCCGTCAAGGCATCAAGGCCCGTCGTACCCGTAATGAGGGACGTGTCAGAGCGCTTAAAGAGTTGAGAAATCAACGCCAGGCTCGGCGTGAGGTTGTCGGCTCAGCCAAGTTGCAAGTTGAAGAGGCTAACCGCTCCGGCAAGCTGGTATTTGAGGCCGAGGGGTTAAGTTACGCTATCGATGGTCGTTGCTTGATCAATCGGTTTAATTTGCAGGTGCTGCGCGGAGATAAAATCGCACTGATCGGCCCAAATGGCTGCGGTAAGACCACACTGATCAAATTGTTGCTTGGCCAGTTGCAGCCGAGCGAGGGGGTCGTGCGCTGTGGTACCAAATTGGACGTAGCCTATTTTGATCAATATCGCCAGCAGCTTGATCCAGACAAAACCGTGTTAGATAACCTGGCCGAAGGCAAGACAGAGATAGAGGTCGCAGGTCGACGTCGTCATGTCTTGGGCTATTTGCAAGATTTCCTATTTGAGCCCAAACGAGCCCTTACACCGGTCAGAGCCCTCTCCGGTGGCGAGAAGAATCGGCTACTTCTTGCGCGGTTGTTCTTAAAACCCTGTAATTTATTGATTTTGGATGAACCAACTAACGATTTAGATATCGAAACATTGGAGTTGCTCGAAGAGTTGTTGGCGGAGTATCAGGCGACCCTGTTGCTGGTCAGCCATGACCGACGCTTTATCGATAACACCGTGACTCACTCCTGGTTTTTTGAGGGGGATGGCCAGATCAAAGAGTACGTTGGCGGTTATTCGGATCTGGTTGCTTCGCGTCAGCTCCAGGCCGCCACTCTGGCAGCTGGCAAAGAAAATAGGGTTGCCAACCCGGCGCCCTCTAAGCCTGAGGTTGCCCCGAAAAAAAACCGGAAAATGTCGTATAAGCTACAATTGGAGCTCGAAGGCTTGCCAGCGCAATTGGAGTTGTTGGAACAGCAAGTTGCTGAATACCAGCAGATAATCAATGCACCTGACTTTTTCAGTAAGGGCAGTGATGAGACCCAAACTGTGCTAGCTGCCTTACAAGCCAGCGAAGAGGCACTGGAAAATGCCTTCATGCGTTGGGAAGAGCTTGAAGCAATGAAACAAGAGGATTAATCGCATTCATGAATACAAAAATTAGCTCCTTGGCTCTGCTCTCCCTGTTGTCATTGGGGTCTCAGGCGTTTGCCTCCTCTTTTTACTCCATACAAGAGGTTGCCAGCAGTTCTTCGAGTCAATATGGTCCCTGGGCTCAAAGCATGGCTAAAGACAATAGTGTGGCCAGCTTTGCCTCGAACACAGATTGGTTCTCGTTTTTCAATATGGCCCCCAATGGAATGGATTTGGCCCAGCGACTGCGCTATGAGATGGACTGTTATTCTCAGCTTGCCTCCAGTGTTTGTAATGCTTTTTGGGATGGCTCGCCGAACAAGGCACTGCAGTGGCGCTACAATACCTTGGGGTATGTGTCACAGCTGACCACTCTGCATGAGGGTGTGCAAAGCAGTGAACAGGATGGCGTTATTACCAAGCTGGGGGCCACAAAGGACCAATACGTTGGCTATAAAGTTGCCAGTGCGCCAACCAACAGCAGCTATTACCATGAGCGTACCGGGTTTGCCAGCATTGATGGCGCTCAAACAGAGCTTGCCCCTGCTTATTCATTGAGCGGTATGGGCGGTTTCACCAGTGCATATGATCTGCTGCCTGTGGGGGACATGTATCTGGTAGCGGGTACGGCTAACACCAGCATCACTGCTCCAGATGATTCCTTTGGCAAGTGTTACCAGGGTGATACCTATATCAGTGGGGAATACAATCGCTGTCCTGGTTTCAATACCCAGGCGGCGTTCTGGCTGGTGAACGGTTCTGATCAGCGCGTGACTCCGGTATTGAGTCCGAGCTATTACCGGCCCAATGATAGCGTCATGCAAACTGCCTCAGCCATGGGTTTGACTGCTCTGGAAAACGGTCAGTTGCTGGCCGTGGGTTACTCCTCCACGGATGCGGTAGGTGATGCGGCAGCGTCAGGACGTAATGTGGCGGTTACCTGGAATGTTAGTGTGAGTGATGGTGTGGCTAGTGTGGGTACGCCCAACCTGATCCCTCTGCCTAAGTCAGCCCCCGGTGAAGGTGACAAGGTGCTGCGCAATACCTGGGCCGTCGCGGCCAATAGTCAGGGGTATGTGATAGGCAATCAGAAATACAGCTCAGCCAAATCCCGTAATCTCCCCATTGAGATGTTTGTCTACAACGTCAATACGGGGGTCACAACCGTACCTTATGCCGATAGTCCTCGGGGTGGTGCCAATTCAGAGGCCGCAGCCATCAATAGCAAGGGACAGGTGGTCGGCTGGCAGGATGAGCGCAGTGAGAACCAGCCTGTGTACCAGGGAAGCCCGCGGCAGCAAGAGGCGTTCCTCTATAACATAGGTACGGCCCAGGGTTGGCGTCTGAATGATTTGATCTGTTCAAATGACAGTGGTTCGAAGAATTGCCAGCAAAAGGGTGCTTACTACTACATTGCCAATGCGGTCGCCATTAATGATGATGGCAGTGTAGCCGCAACAGCATATAGATATGCCACGTTGGATGATTGGAGATTGCGCTCCAATCCAACGGTTGTCTCCGTTCTTTTGAGCCCGACCACAGCGTTTGATAGCAACGGGAATGTACCTGCAGCCATGGTTGTCGAAAATGCCTTACCCACCAATGACTATGGTAAGTCTAATGGTGGTGGCTCAATTTCATGGTGGTTATTGACTCTAATGGGACCTCTTGTGTGGTGGAAACGGCGCTCATCTGTAAATTAAATGTCATGATTATTTAATTAGTTAGCAATGCAGAGGTGTTTCAACTCGCATTTTATGGATAAGAGTAGTTGACCTCCACAGTCAGATGGCTAAGGATAAAGACGACAGTGCTGAAGACTGTCGTCTTTTTTTTCATGTGGAAAAGAGGGTTCAACAGATGAAGAGACAAAAACGTGATCGGTTGGAAAGAGCACGCGCAAAAGGCTACCAGGCAGGAATAGATGGCCGCTCTAAAGATGGATGTCCCTATCAGTGTACGGATGCGAGAGGTTATTGGCTCGGCGGATGGCGTGATGCAATGGATGACCGCGGTACCGGCTCTTCCGTGTTAGCGAAGTAAACCACGTATTGTTAATAATGACCCAACTCAGCCCATAAACATGGAGTGGCTGACCAGATCTAACGTCACAGCGTGAACGTTAGTAACTCTTCTTCGACAGAGCAGGCTGATAGGATCAGCCTGCTTTTTGTTTTGTTCTTATTTCTTATCTGTCTAGCTGGCAATACGCTCATTCAACCCTTCTGCGCTGGTCGACTGATCGAGCATATAGTGAATGAATGGCTTCAACTGAGGGTGGTTGGCAAATATGAGCAATAGATCCGCACTACTGTCCCGGTAACCCAACTCGTAGTTTTTAAGCGTAGTCATGGGAATACCCAACATGTTGGCGAAGGGGGGGCGTGAAAGACCCATGTGTTCCCGCACCCTACGGATTTTGGTTGCAAGGAGTGATAGATCGGCGGTGATGGTTTCGTTACTCATGAGTTGTCCTTTTTCGTATCTATTCAGCGAAGCTTTTACTCTAGTGAACTAATAATTATAGACTACACATGCTCTGATGAGGAGCATGTGTAGGGTTAGTACTCATTAATTGCGCATATAATATACGAAAAAAAGCATTCTTAAGTACCAGACGCTTCGTAATTACGATATTTATATGAATGCGTGATCAATATCACACACGAAAGGGCGGTTTTTCATTTGCAGTTTTGCTGTCAATTTTCCCGTCACTACAAAAAGCGGCAAGAGAAAAGTGCGGCTAAAATGAGCTAACTATTTGCTGATAAAGGATTTATCTTGACGGCATGGCTGGTTGTGCTATGATTTTCCTATCAGACGCGGGGTGGAGCAGCATGGTAGCTCGTCGGGCTCATAACCCGAAGGTCGTAGGTTCAAATCCTGCCCCCGCAACCAAATATTAACCCGAGCCTAGGCTCGGGTTTTTTGTTTTTAGCGTTTTATCGTCTTAGGCTAGTGGAGCTGGGCAGCGCCTAGAGCTCATCTGTAGACTCTTCTGCCTCATTCCAGCCGTGATACTCGCTGATGGCACTTGAAACCATCTCCTCTTCGCGAATGCCAAAAGGCAAGCCCTTGTCCATACATAGACTCTTGGTCTCCTGGTAGGGGGAACCGCAGTTGTCCAAACTATCGAACACCTGATCTTTAAGGCAAGAGTAGTCAATTCGTTGCATAGGCTCGCTCCTTTTGGGTATCTGCAATACACCTTTGTGTAGACAAACTATCTGGAACTAAGTTCCACAGATAGTGTTGTTTTGCTGGCTGAGCACTAAATAGCCGATCCTGATCATGCTACATCGACGAGCTAACACATGCTGGCGCGCCGTAACCCCCTACACCAGGGGCTCTATCTCGCACCCCCTGGTGAGAGGAAGAACTTGCGTTACCTGTTGCTGTGGTAAGTGATCGGCTATTCGGAACAGCCAGCTAGATGTAGGTCGCAGTACAACGTCATCTTTCTTTATCTTACCGGTGGGAGATGACAGTTTTAGGTCTTACCTGGCACCTTGTAACCACAATTTTATACCCTGTGCCGCCTGGTAGCCTGTGCTGAAGCAGCCGGTCAGTAGATAACCTCCTGTGGGGGCCTCCCAATCCAGCATCTCGCCTGCACAGAATAAACCCGGATGGCGCTTCACCATCAAATAGTTATCCAGCTCTTCGAACTTTACCCCCCCTGCTGTGCTGATCGCCTCAGCGATGGGGCGGGTAGATGTTACGGTTACCGGCAGTGATTTTAATCGTACCGCCAAGAGAGGTAGATTTTGAAAGGTATCACTGGGCAGGCATTCGCGCAGCAGAGCTGCTTTCACTCCCTCGATACCTAAGCGACTACGGAGGTGATTCGCTAGCGATTTAGAGCCGCGAGGAGCCTGAAGTTCGCTTTGGACTCGTTCGGCCGAACGGCCCGGGAGCAGATCGAGGAAGAAAGTAGCTTGGCCTTGTTGAGCCAGTTGTTCGCGCAGGGCCGGTGTGAAAGGGTAGAGCAGACTGCCCTCCATGCCGTGCTTGGTGATCACGCACTCTCCTTGCCTGCTCTGCGCCATGCCTTGGGTGTTGGTGTGGGTCAAGACAACGCTTTTAAGCGGTGAGCCGGCAAATTTCTCAATGAAGAAGGGGCTCCAGGCAATTTCAAGGCCACAGTTGCTTGGCTGCAGGGGGGCTATCTCAAGTTGCTTTTCTTGCAGCAGAGGGACCCACTCACCCGTCGAGCCCAGGCGCGGCCAGCTGGCCCCCCCAAGAGCCACTAGTGTGGCATCGGCAGAGTAGATTAGCTCGCCTTCTTCGGTTGCAAAGCGCAGTCGCCCATCTTCGCTCCATCCTATCCAGCGATGCCGCACGAGCATCTGCACACCTAACTCTCGCAGACGGTGCAACCAGCTGCGTAACAGAGGTGCGGCCTTCATATCGGTAGGAAAAACGCGGCCAGAGGAGCCGACAAAGGTGGGAAAACCCAGCCCTTCGGCCCACTCTCGCAGTTCTGTGGCACCAAACGCTTTTAACAAGGGAGCCAGCAGGCCTGCGCGCTCACCATAGCGTTGCACAAAAGATTCATATGCTTCGGAGTGCGTCAGATTCATACCCCCTTTGCCTGCTTGCAGGAATTTCCGGCCCAGTGATGGCATGGCATCAAACAGGGTGACAGAGATACCTGCTTTGGCGAGTTGCTCGGCGGCCATCAGACCGGCAGGGCCGCCACCTATGATGGCAACTTGGGAAGAGCGGGAGGGTGTTGTAGGCATAGCGGCTATCCTGAGCAAATCTGCCACACGCAATATGTTGTGGCTCATGGGGCGGGGAGTGTAACCAGCCCATCGACGCGACTCAAGCCCACCTTGAGCGGGTTAGAAACGATATCCGATCAGCAGGTTGTGGCTATTGAGCGTGGGATTAGGATCATACATATGCCAATTGGACATATGGCTGAACTCATAGCCCAGAGACCACTCTGCTGTGATGTGATAGCTTAGATTGATTGCCGCAACAAATTGCCAGGGCCCTCCATAATCCTTGCTGTTACCCGGTTGACCAAACTTGTGTTGCCCAAGCCATACCATGCCCAGCGGCAGTGCAATATGCCAGCGCGCATCGGGCTGACAGGCCAGTTGCGCCTCGGCTCCCAATCTAGGTGTGCTCTCATTGGCTACCTCCATGACTCCCAGGCGGCCCGTTACGCCTAAGTTACACGGCAGAGCGTCACTCTCTAGCATGCTGTTGCTCAGCCGACCATCCAGATGTTGGATAGTGACATTTTGTGACTGGGCTGGCGTCCCCAGCAGCAAGTCGCCTTGCAACTGGGCCATGGCTGGCGCTGTGAGTAGCAGATAAGCAAGCCCGACAGGACAACGCATCATGTTGCTCTCTTGAATGAACTGGCCTAATTAATAGTTAGGCCGTGTTCGCCCGGACAGCAACCCGGGATCGGTAAACGTTAGCTTTTTTGCCACTCTTTAGCTCAATTGACGGTTGCAGATATCAAGAAATGCCTGCAATCCCTGGGAGAGGTGCTTCTGTTTGTGGCGAATGAGATAGAGTTGACGAAAGAGTGCGGGGTGGGGCAGGCGCACCAGCTCACCACGCGCCAGGTGATGCTGCACCACATGCAGTGGAAGGCAGCTGATGTTCTTTCCCTCCAGAATAGTTTGCCGGATGGCCTCTGAGTTGCCCATCTCCATCACCAGATTAAGGTGACCGAAGTGGGGGAGCAGGAGCTGATCCATCACCTCGCGAGTGCCTGAGCCCTCCTCGCGCAAGATCCAGTCGGCTGTTGCAATCTGCTGGCTGGTACAGTTCCCTTTGGCCAGAGGGTGTTCGGCCCCCACGACTATGGCCAGCTCATCGCGAAACCAGGGTTTAACTTCTAATTCAGGTCTGTGGCAGGCACCTTCGATAAAGCCAATATCCACATTAAAGTTCGCTACCGCCATGACAACTTCGGCGGTATTCCCTATGTTGAGGATAAGGTTGATGGCGGGAAAATCACGATTGTAGCTGGCCACCACTTTGGGCAGCAGGTAGTTGCCGATAGTGGTGCTGGCGCCTAACTTGAGTTTGCTGCGACCACCGGCGAAGAGGGTTTCTAACTCTTGGGCTTGTTCTAGCATGGCCAGGGCACGGGGAAACAATAAGCGGGCATTTTCGTTGAGCATCAGACGTTTGCCGATCCGCTCGAACAGTTGCACATTGAGTTGCTGCTCCAGTTCGTGCAAGGAGGCGCTGACGGCCGATTGGGAGAGCGACAGCATCTGGCCAGCTCGGGTCGTTGACTCGGACTTGGCGATGGCCATGAAGACTTCTAATTGGCGTAACGTGATGCGCATGGGGCGAGATAACCACAACAAGATGATGAAAGAAGAGGAGAAGGCAGCCGCTCAGAAAGGAGCCTGAGCGGCTGATGAGGTTTACTTGCTGTGGCGCTCTTTGAGACGTTGAACCACATCGGCCAACTGCAGCCCCTCATTTTGCAGCAGTACGGTCAGGTGGTAGAGCAGGTCGGCGGATTCATTGATGAGCTCCTCACGATCCTTGGCCATGGCGGCCAGGGCCACTTCGACACCCTCTTCACCCACCTTCTGGGCGATACGCTTGGTCCCCTTGGCATAGAGGCGGGCCGTGTAGCTGGACTCTGGGTCGGCACTCTTGCGGCCAGCCAGGATCTGCTCAAGTTCAGCCAAGAAGCCCAGGGGTGGCAGTGGATGGCCATCAAAGCAGCTCGGCGTCCCCTTATGGCAGGTCGGGCCAATCGGGTCGGCGGCGATAAGCAGGCAATCCTTGTCGCAGTCTGTGGTGATGGCGCGCAGCTGCAAGAAGTGGCCTGAGCTTTCGCCCTTGGTCCAGAGTCGCTGCTTGGTGCGACTGAAGAAGGTGACATGGCCACTCTCCAGCGTCTTGGCCAGGGCTTCGGCAGTGACGAACCCCTGCATCAGCACTTCACCGCTGGCGACATGTTGGACTATGACAGGCATCAAGCCATCCACCTTGGCCCAATCGAGTTGAGTTGCATCAAATGTCACGGAATTAGTCACGGATCTGCACTCCTTGGTTACGCAGATAAGCTTTGAGCTCAGGAATAGGGATGATCCCCTTGTGGAATACGGAGGCCGCCAGGGCGCCATCCACATCGGCTTGCGCGAAGGCATCGAGGAAGTGCACCATCTCACCGGCACCGCCCGAGGCAATCAGCGGCACGCGGCAGAGGCTGCGGATAAGCTTCAACTGCTCCAGATCATACCCCTTGCGCATGCCATCCTGGTTCATCATGTTCAACACAATTTCACCGGCACCGCGCTTTTGTACTTCCACCACCCACTCAGGGGTGGTCCACTGGGTGATGCGCGTGCGGCTCTCATCGCCCGTGTACTGTTTGACCTGGTAGTGGCCTGTTGCCTGATCGAAGTAGGAGTCGATCCCCACCACTACACACTGCACACCGAAACGATCCGCCAGCTCGCTGATGAGCGAAGGGTCGGCCAGGGCCGGCGAGTTGATAGAGACCTTGTCGGCACCAAACTCCAGAATGCGACGCGCATCCTCCACACTCTTGATCCCGCCGGCTACGCAGAAGGGGATATCGATCACCTCGGCCACGCGGCTGACCCAGCTCTTGTCCACGACCCGAGCATCGGAGGAGGCGGTAATGTCGTAAAAGACCAGCTCATCGGCACCCTCTTCGGCATAGCGTTTGGCCAGGGGAACTATGTCGCCCATCACCTCGTGATTGCGGAACTGCACCCCTTTGACCACCACGCCATCTTTAACATCCAGGCAGGGAATTATGCGTCTTGCCAGCATGCAATCGCCTCCTCGGCCGTAAATTTGCCTTCCAGCAGGGAGCGGCCCAGGATCACGCCACCTACGCCTGAGCCCTTGAGCGCCTCAATATCCGCAATGCCGCCAATGCCACCTGAGGCTTGGAAGCTAATTTGTGGATACTGGGCGGCCAGACTCTGATAGAGGGCGACGTTGGAGCCTTGCAGCGTACCGTCCCGACTGATGTCGGTGCAGAGCACATGCTTGAGACCGGCGGGCAGGAAGCGTTCGATCAGCGCTTCTATGGTCACGCCGCTATCTTGTTGCCAACCGGCCACGGCAATCTTGCGCTGGCCGTTGGCATCTATGTTCACATCCAGGGCCAGCACTATATGCTCGGCACCGTACTTCTCCATCCAGCCCATCACCATCTGGGGATCTTTGACGGCCGTGGAGCCCACGACCACCCGGTTGGCGCCGGCATCGAGCAGATCTTTGACATCCTGCTCGGTGCGGACCCCGCCACCTATCTGTACCGGGGCCTTGGTATTTTGTAGCAGTTCACGAATGACGGTGAGCTGACGCTTGCTGGCATCCTTGGCTCCATCCAGATCAACCAGGTGCAATTGGCTGGCACCCGCGGCCACATAGAGGTCAAAACGCTCCTGGGCCGAGGCGGTATATTCGGTTTTTTGGCCGTAGTCGCCCTGATAGAGGCGGACTACCTTGCCATTGATGAGATCGATTGCCGGAATAATCATGGCTACCTCTTAAAGCGCAAGGAAATTCTGAATGAGACGTGCCCCGACCTGGCCGGAACGCTCGGGGTGGAATTGGGCACCGAAGAAATTCTCCTTGCCCACCACGGCCGTGAAGGGGCCACCATAGTTGCAGGTAGCCAGGGTGGCATCGGTGACTTCCAGTGCATAGGAGTGCACGAAGTAGAAGTAACTGCCGCTGGGGATACCCGCAAACAGTGGGTGCGAGCCATCGTGCTCCACCTGATTCCATCCCATGTGCGGCAGGCGCAGATCGCCCACCTGCATCAGCTTCACCTTGCCTGGCACTATGCCTAAGCAGGGAATGTCGGCTTCGCCGCCCATGTGCTCTTCGGAGGCCTGGGCCAGCATCTGCATGCCCAGACAAAAACCTAGCAGCGGTTGTTTGGCTTCGCGCACCAACTCCACCAAACCCCGTTCGGTCAGGTTGTGCATGGCGGCCTTGGCCGTGCCGACCCCTGGCAGGATCAGCTTGTCGGCGCTGCGGATATCCTCGGCGGCCATGCTCACCTTGGCATCAATCCCTAAGCGGGCTATGGCCATGCGTACCGATGAAAGGTTGGCACAGCCTGTATCGATAATGGTGACTCTTTGCTGACTCTGCATGATGGTTAGAGCACTCCTTTGCTGGAGGGGAGCTCTGTCCCTTCGACGCGGATGGCTTGACGCAAGGCGCGTCCAAAACCCTTGAAGAGCGCTTCCACCTGGTGATGGGTGTTACCCGGGCTCACTGACAGGTGCAGGGTAATGGCCATGGCATCGGAGAGGGAGCGGAAGAAGTGCGGCACCATTTCGGTGGCCATCTCGCCGACCATGTCGCGGCCAAATTCGGCGTCACAACGGAACTGGAAGAAGGGGCGGCCGGAGAGATCCAGTGCGGCGACCACCTCTTGCTCGACTAATGACTCGGGGAAGGCATCGATCTTGGCTTGAACTTCATCCATGGCCAGTACGAAGCCGAAACGCCCTATGCCGCGCTTGTTGCCCAAGGCCTTTTTCAGTGCCTCGCCCAGCGCCAGACCGACATCTTCCACCGTGTGGTGATCATCAATATGCAGATCACCCTTCACCGCCAGTTGCAGGCTGAAACCGGCGTGGGTGGCGATCTGATCGAGCATATGATCAAAAAAGCCTATGCCAGTGCTGATCTGGTTGCCGCCGCTCTTATCGAGATCGACATGAACCTCGATCTGCGTCTCCTTGGTATTGCGGATCACGCAGGCCTTGCGCCCTTGACCCAGCAGGCGCTCTCGGATGTGTTCCCAGTTGCAACTGCTTGGATTGTATTGAATTCCTGTGATGCCCATGTTCTCGGCCAGCTGCACATCAGTGATGCGATCGCCGATCACATAGCTGTTGGCGTGATCCAGTTTGCCCGCCTGCAGCAGCGGTTTAACCAACCCCAGCTTGGGCTTGCGGCAGGTACACTCCTCGTGGGGGAAGTGAGGGCAGATCAATACGTCATCCCAGTGGATTCCCTGGGATTCGAAGATATGCATCATCAGATCCTGGGGTGGCTGGAAGTTTTCCAGCGGCAGGCTGGCGGTGCCCAGTCCATCCTGGTTGGTGACCATGATGAGCTTGTAACCGGCTGCTTGCAGCTCGCGCAGCACGGGGATGACCATGGGCTCAAAGCGCAGCTTGTCCAGACGGTCAACCTGCTTGTCTGTGATGGGCTCTTCGATCAGCGTGCCATCACGATCGATAAATAGAATGCGTTCCTTGTTCACAACCTTTCTCCTTGGCCTTACAGGCTCTTCAATACGGCAAGAACCTCAGCCATCTCCGCTTCATCACCTATGGTGATACGCACGCAGTCACTCAGCATGGGCTTGTTGCCGAAGTCGCGCAGTATGATCCCCTGATCTACCATGGCCTGGAATAACTTGGAGCCGCTGGTAAAGCGGGCCAGCAGGAAGTTGCCGTGATCATCGAAGATCTCCTGCACACAGGCCTGCTTGCGCATCTCGGCCTTGAGCTCGGCCTTCAGGCGGTTGAGCCACTCCACACGGCTGCGCATCTTCTCCAGACCCGACGCCCCCAGGGCTTGGGCTGCGATCTGGGCCACAGGCTCAGGGATAGGGTAGGGAGCGATCACCTTGAGCAGCAGGCTGATCACTTCACTATTGGCCAGAGTGAAGCCACAGCGCAGCCCGGCCAAGGCAAAACCCTTGGAGAGGGTGCGAGTGATCACCAGATTCGGGTACTCATTGATCAAGTCCACCATGCTAAATTGCGGGCAGAACTCGATGTAGGCCTCGTCCACCACCACTATGCTCTTGCCTGCTGTGGCGGCCAGAATCGCCAGCAGCTTGTCGCGGTTGAGCACTGTGCCAGTTGGGTTATTGGGGGAGCAGAAGAAAAGCACCTTGATTGGCTTACCCCGCTCAAGCTCCTCGAGAATGGCCGGCACGTTAGGTTGAAAATCCGGCAGGGGAGGCAGGGTGCGCATGCCTACGCCACAAGTCTCGGCGCTGATGCTATACATGCCGTAGGTGGGGGGGCAGAAGAGGATCTCCTCCTGACCCGGCTCACAGAAGGTACGGATGAGCAGCTCTATCGCCTCATCCGAGCCACGGCTCACCAGCACCTGGTTGCTCTGCACACCCGCATAGGCGGCATAACGCTCAATTACCTCAGGGGGTTGGCACTCGGGGTAGCGATTCAGACGGCTGGAGTCCAGCTGATAGCTTTCGCTCTTGGGCGACTCATTGGCATTGAGAAATATATGTCCCTTGCCACCGATGCGACGTGCCGAGAGATAGGGGGTGAGTGCCTGTACACGCTGGCAGGCGAGTGAGGTCAAATAGGTCGTAACCTGGCTCATGCTTTGGACTCCTGATTGATCACATCCATGCGAAGGGTGACGGCGCGCTTATGCGCGGTCAGCCCTTCAGCATCGGCCATGGCGGTCACTGTCGTGGCCAGACCGCATAACCCTTCACGGCTGAGCTCCTGTACCGTGTAGCGGCGCTGGTAGTCAGCCAACCCCAGGCTGGAGGCGGTACGGGCATAGCCATAGGTGGGCAGGGTGTGGTTGGTGCCACTGGCGTAGTCGCCTACCGATTCTGGCGTCCAGGCGCCCAGGAAGATGGAGCCAGCATTTTCCAAGCGAGAGAGCAGAGCCCGTGGGCTCTTGGTCTGCACTATCAAATGCTCGGGGGCATACTCATTGGAGATGAAACAGGCCTGGGCCAGATCATCACAGAGTATGGTAAGGCTGGAGGCCAGCGCCTTTCTGGCGATGTCGGCGCGCGACAGCTCGGCAACTTGCAGGTCCAGCTCCTGATTGACCCTTTCAGCCAGGGCTTGGCTCGGGGTAACCAGTACTACCTGGGAGTCGGCACCATGCTCGGCTTGGGAGAGCAGATCGGCAGCGACGAAGGCAGGATTGGCACTCTCATCGGCGATGACCAGGACCTCCGAGGGGCCAGCGGGCATGTCGATGGCGGCCCCACGAAAATCCATGCTCACCTGGCGTTTGGCTTCTGTTACCCAGGCATTGCCCGGGCCGAAGATCTTGTCGACCTTGGTGACGGTGGCGGTGCCATAGGCCATGGCGGCAATCGCTTGGGCGCCTCCCATGGTGTAGATCTCGCTCACGCCACACAGGTTAGCGGCATAGATGATCTCATCGGCGACCGGGGGCGGAGAGCAGAGCACCACCTTGCGACAGCCGGCTATCTTGGCTGGAATGGCCAGCATCAGTACTGTGCTGACCAAGGGGGCACTGCCGCCAGGTACATAGAGGCCAACACGGTTGATGGCATGGGTGTGCAGTTCACAGCGGACACCCGTTTGGGTGTCTAGCTCAATGGGGGCACTCTTTTGCGCCTCATGGAAGGTGGCAATGTTGCGGTAAGCGTGGGCAATGGCCTCTTTCATCGCCGGGCTGACCCGGGTACAGGCTGCTTCTATCGCGGTCTGGCTCAACACTATGTTGCCATCAGAGATCCGATCGAAGGCAGCCGTGTACTCTTTTAACGCCTTATCCCCTTCACAGCGGATGCGGTTGATGATGTCCGTGACAGTGTTGGCGATATCATCGGCGCCATTCATGGCTGGACGGGTGAGCAGCTGACGCCGTTGCTCCTGATCCAGTTCATTCCAATTAACGATACGCATGGAGGCCGCCCCTTATTCCATCATCTTCTCAATGGGCAGAACCAGAATGGAGCTGGCACCCAGTGCCTTGATCTTCTCCATCGTCTCCCAGAAGAGTGTTTCGCTAGAAACCACATGCAGGGCGACATGGTTGGTATCACCAGCCAGGTTCATGATGGTGGGGTTTTCGGCTCCGGGCAGCAGGGCGCTGATCTCGGCCAGTTTATCCTTGGGCGCGTGCAGCATGATGTACTTGCTCTCACGGGCTTGCAACATGCCCTGCAGGCGAGGCATCAGGGTGTCGATAGTGGCCTGCTTGCTGGCATCCAATTCGCCAGCAGCCTGGATCAGGGTAGCCTTAGAGCGGTAGATGACCTGTACTTCCTTAAGGCCATTGGCCTCCAGGGTTGCGCCCGAGCTCACCAGATCGCAGATGGCATCGGCCAGACCGGCGCGAGGAGCAACTTCAACCGAGCCGGTGAGCATCACAGGCTTGAATTTCAGGCCCAGTTCGTCAAAGAAGCGTTTGAGCAGATTCGGGTAGGTAGTGGCGATGCGCGCACCAGCCAGGCTGGCGGGGCCATCCCAAACTTGCTCTTGGGGAATGGCCAGGGAGAGACGGCAGTCACCGTAGTCCAGACGCTTGAGCTCTTTATACTCAATGGGCAGGCCCAGCGCCTTACGTTCCAGCATGGTCTCTTCGAGGACATTCTCGCCAACGATACCAATGTCGACAACGCCATCCATCACCAGACCCGGAATATCGTCATCACGTACCCGCAAAATATCGATCGGCATGTTTTCGACGTGGGCAATCAGGCGGTCTTCGCGCAGATTGATCTTCAGGCCACAGCTTTTAAACAGAGCCTGGGAGTCCTGACTCAGACGACCGGACTTTTGCATGGCAATACGTAGACGCTTTGTTTCCATTTCTTCGTTCCTTCTTAAAACAAAAAACCCTCGGAGGTGGTGACCTTCCGAGGGTTTTGCAACTTTGGCTTGGGCCGCTGCGTTGGAAGTTCACCTTGTCGTGTCTTCCAGCAGTCACCCTCCTGAAAGACTATTCCGGATGATGGTGGTGGTGATGGATAGTGTTCAGGAGTTGACGGATCATAGTGAGGCTTACCAGTTTCCTTGTTCGGCTGCGCTCCAACATACAGTCCCCGTTAAAAAATGCAAGTCCAGTTTCATCCTCACTCAGTTGCATGCCGAATGCTTCACGCCGTAGAGAGGATAAATGGTGGAACATATATCTAAATAGTGGTTTTGTTGTGTTTTAAAAAACCATAATTGAGTGTTTTCCTGAGATAAAAAGTGGTTATAACAAAGCAGTGGGGCGCACGGGGTGAAGCAGAATTGTATGGCATCAGATGGGGGCCGTGTTGGCTATGCTGCAGAGCATGTTGTAAGCGCACTCTTATCTCTTGCTAAGTTCGCTGTGACCCCTATTTAGGGCTCCAGTTTAGTGGCGTTTGGCCGATACTATGGGTAGAGGAGGACTCTGCCATGCCAAACCAAGATCTGCTCTACTCCATACTGCCCAGGGCACCGAGTACCCCCGGAAGTGGTGATTTTCACCGTGACATTACACGCATTCAAAAAGAGCCAGTGATTAAGAAAACCGAGGTACATAAAGACCCGGCTGAACACTCGGCACAGGATGAATACCATCCCTCACATGGCCGGGCCAAGGAGGAGTCGGCTGATATGGAGTCCACACCCGAAGTCGAGAGCCATAAGAGTGATGAGGGCGAAGCCCCGGAACATGTGGATATCTTTGTCTGATCCGGCCTATTAACCCTTTTTCCTCTCTCCAGTTGCCTTTCTCCTTCGTCTTGGCAGTACTTTTTTCTATAATCGGCGCCTTGCTTCTTGCCGGATCCCATAGTGAATCATCCTCAGAGCGTTACCGATTTTTTTGCCGCCCAAGGTTTACTGGCTAACGCTATAACTGGCTTTGCCCCCCGGGAGTCGCAGCGTCGGATGGCCGAAGCCGTGGCTCGCACCATTGAGACCTCAGGGCAACTACTGGTCGAGGCGGGAACCGGAACCGGCAAAACCTATGCTTACCTGGTCCCGGCATTGGCATCTGGCAAGCGGGTCATCATCAGTACAGGCTCCAAGGCGCTGCAAGAGCAGCTTTATAATCGCGATCTTCCCACCCTGTTGAGCGCAATGGCGTACAAGGGGGCCGTGGCGCTGCTTAAGGGGCGAGCCAACTACCTCTGCCTGCACAGGCTGGATCAACTGCTGATCACCTCCCATCTGCAAGAGGCGGAAGTCCTGGCCGATCTGGTGCGGGTCAAACGTTTCTCCATCGATAGTCAAAGTGGTGATGTTGCCGAGATCCCCGAATTGGTGGAGCAGGCCCCCATCATTCCCCATGTCACCAGCACCAACGATAACTGCTTAGGACGCGAGTGCCCTCGCTATGACGAGTGTTATCTGGTGCGGGCTCGCCGTCAGGCCATGGAGGCCCAGCTTCTGGTCATCAACCACCATCTCTTCTTCGCTGACATGGTGGTTAAGGAGACAGGGTTTGCCGAGCTCATTCCCGATGCGGATGTCTACATATTTGATGAAGCACACCAATTGCCGGATATTGCCAGCGGCTACTTCGGTGAAAGCCTCTCCAGTCGGCAGTTACAGGATCTGGCCCAGGAGATGGTGCTGGCCCAGCGGGTTGAGGCGGCGGACATGGCGCAGTTGGCTCGTGCCGCCGAGGCATTGGAGCTGGCCTGTCGTGAGCAGCGTCTGGCCTTTGGCGTGGAGCCTAGTCGCGGGAATTTACGGGAGTGGGTGGGTAATCCCCTGTTTGATCGGACCCTGCAACGGCTAAAGGACACACACAGGCTCTGCTA
>JBOFBS010000003.1:0-3291 GCA_051645725.1 Aeromonadaceae bacterium
TGCTGCGGCTGATCTCGCGACTGGCAATAGTCTGTTCACGGGTGGCGTTGGCGATGAGCTCAGCAGAATTTCGCACATTCATCATATGGGTGGCGATGGTAGCAATAGACTGATTAACCTGTCCCATTTTGGTCTTACCATCCTGCATCAACTCAATACTCTCCTGCATGCTGCTCACCGCGCCCGAAGACTTCTCTCTGAGTTCGGCTATCATGCCGCGGATCTCCTGAGTGCTCTTGCTGGTACGGCTAGCCAGATTGCGCACCTCATCGGCCACAACCGCAAAACCTCGGCCATGCTCACCCGCCCGGGCCGCCTCAATCGCTGCGTTAAGTGCCAGCAAATTGGTCTGCTCGGATATACCTTCGATCGCCTCCAGTATGCCACCTATCTTTTCGCTCTGGACATAGACCTGCTTGATCACCTCTTCACTGTGTTGGAGATTGTCAAACAACACATCGAAGCGGTGGCTATTTTCGGTCACCAACTGGCTGCCGGATTGCACCTGATCATCAACAGAGAGCACCATATCCAGGCTAGCCTCGGTATTGCTGTTGACATCATGAATAGCATGTTCCATCTCAGTCACGGTCGCCGCCAAGGTACTCATGGTTCCAGACTGAACCTGAACCTGTGAAGCCAAGGTACTGGCAAACTGACGGTTCTTAATCGCAGTTTGGCGTGTCTGCTCCGCCCCACTTTTGACAACCGTCAGGGCATTATTGAACTCATGTATCACGGCATTGATATCACGCTGCAGATCGGCAAACTCGCCATCAAACCGCCCCTCAACACGCGCGGTAAAATTGCCCACCGCCATCTGACGCAAGATACGCTGAATAACCGTCATGGGTTGCTTGATAGCCATAGATAGACGCCAGCCTACCACCACGGCGAAGCCTAGGCTAAACAGCAGAGCCAGCAGTATGCTCAAGGTCGTTCCGCTGATACTGGCCCTGGCCTCAGCAAAAGCTGCATGCCCTATCTGCTCTACTGCAGCCTGTAATTTTTCCTCTATGGCTAATGTGTTATCCACCAGCTGTGACAAGGCTATCGCTTGCTGTTGTAATGAACTGCGCGTCACCTGCAATGCAACATAACGGGCTATGGCTCCCTGCTTGTTGCCATCATTATCCTTAAGGGCCGCCACCCCGGTCATAAAATCACTATTGTCCTTGGCTGCCGGTATCTCTTTGAGTAACACATCAGCATTTTTCAGTATCATGTCACTGGTCGAGGCTGCATTGGCCTGTATGCTCTGCATCTCTTTAGTAGACTGGGCACTGAAGATGGCATTGACCATGTACTCCATGGTTCCCATCTGGGTAACCAATTGTTTGGCCAGTGACTCAATATAAGGGTCCTCCTGGGCATAGGGCTTGAAGGTGAGATCCACGGCTATCTTGGCAAAACTCAATTTGGTCAAAAAGTCTGCCTTCACCCTGTCAATTTTGGTTGCCTCATCCAGAATCCCAAGTTTGGTCTGGTAGAGCATTTGTGCTGAAGAGTTGATCTGGTTAACGGATGCAATAAGTAACTTGGCCTGACTATTTGCGTCCGATGCATCCCCCAGCTTGCTTAAATCCGCCGTTAACTTGCTAATCTGTTTCTGTAAATCATCCACTTGCGTTTGGAATGTTTGTCGATCCCGCTCCAGATCACTCCGGTCTGCACTAAACACCATATCGTTTGCCAGCTTGTTACTACGCAGCAGCGCCTTACCGATGGCACTACTCTCATCGGTCACAACAGAAATATCCTCGACCACAAAGGAAAATGCGGAGTTGATATGCTGCAAATTGAAAAATGATATGCCTCCCCCCATAGCCATCAGTCCGCAGAGAATGGCGAACGCCAACGTCACTCTAAGTGTTAGTTTCATGCTGTCGGTTCCTTTTTATGATTTTCATTTTTATAGTTATTATCTATGGAGTTGCAGGCAGCTAAGTAGCCACGCACAACTGGTACTATTCTAATACCTAGTCTAGACCATGACGCATATCGATTCTTTGATGTGGCGTGAATAAGGTGTAAATTTTTGGTGACATTGGCAGAACAAGCGCAGCAAGTAGCAAAACGCGCACTACTCCTGGGACATTTATGCCCCCTTGCTACCCAATTTGTAACCGTTCATGAGCAGGGATTAACCTACCTGCTCCGTATCGCTGACAATTTGTCAAAAAAACAGGCTAAGCCTGACAAAGGTGCTCCACGGCCCAATCCCTTTTTACCCTATGAGCCTGAACTATTTGTGGCCGACCTCAGTGACACCCATGTTTGTATCCTGAATAAGTACAATGTGCTGGCAGAGCACCTGCTGCTCATCACCCGAAGCTATGAACCCCAGGATAGTCTGCTGACACTGGCCGATTTTACCGCCCTGCTGGATGTGATCCGCGAAAATGGTGGCCTGGGATTCTTCAATGGCGGCAAGGTGGCTGGAGCCAGCCAGCATCATAAACATCTGCAGTGGCTCCCCACTGCGCATGGCTCTGAAGATAGCTTCCCGCTGCTTCCTCCTTTAGCTGAACCACTGCCTTTCCCCCACTACACTCTAAAGATGACGAGCCTGGCCCCCCAAGCCTGGCATCAAGCCTACCTGGCACTCCTACAGCAAAGCGGCTGGCAACCTGGATTGGCCTATAACCTCCTGATCACCCACGAGTGGCTACGGTTGATACCTCGTTGTCGTGAAAAAGCCAACGGCATCTCCATCAACAGCCTGGGCTTTGTGGGGTCGTTTTTTGTGCATAATCAAGAGCAGGCCAACCAGTTGATCGCCCATGGACTCATGCGCTCATTGTGCGAGGTGAGTGGCTGGCATTCGCTGGAGTAAAAGAGCTAAGCCAGCGTGAAACTGAGGACTGTGGCGCATACTGCCGCGGGTCAATCTCGCAAACAGGCACTCTATCTTTGGCTTTTTTATTGCTATTCTTAAAATCGCTCCCCATGGCTTAGCAGAACCCGCCTCTCCTTTGATGGATCCAAACCTATGGCATCAGAACGTAAGCAGTTAATTCGTTCGTTATTCGATGAGTACGTTGAAATGTACTCCTCGCGTGATGACCAGCTCACAACCCGCTTCAGCGATCATTTCAGTGGTTATGCTGGAAGCAGTGATGTTCTGGTCACGGATAAAGAGGAGTGGATACGAATCACCCGCAGAGATTTTGCTCAAACCCCCGACAGGATCCATCTGGAAATTCTGGATATTGCCTTACAGGATCTGGCGACAGATGTGGTGGCCGTCACGGCATTTTTCCACATTCACCTACCGGAGCCAGAACCTAT
>JBOFBS010000004.1:0-3007 GCA_051645725.1 Aeromonadaceae bacterium
GGCATCGCGCCATTCGTATAATCCCTCGCAGTTGCCCGGGTGGCGAAATCGGTAGACGCAGCGGATTCAAAATCCGCCGGTGAATAACCGTGTCGGTTCGAGTCCGACCCCGGGCACCATATTACAGTTTCATGCCGTACCACGGCAGACCAGAAACCCGCATAGCTTAAGGCTCTGCGGGTTTTTTGTTGTTCCTTGTCGTATCATATAGCCTCATAACATACCCCATTATTCGGGGGTATCTCTGGGGGTAGTGGCTCAGATGGGGGGTAAAAACTACCCCCATATGGCCATCGGCTAGCACCATGACTGGTTTGCTGAGTGTCCACTTATTGTCCCCAGCGTGTGTAAGTACCCCCAAGTAGAGACGGGAGATACCCCATGCCGCTATCCGATATCACCGCCCGGCAGGCCAAATACACCGGCAAGCCTCAGAAGCTATCCGATGAGAAGGGGCTGTTCCTGCTGGTTAACCAGTCTGGTAAATATTGGCGGCTCAAGTATCGCTATGGCGGCAAAGAGAAGATGCTTGCCTTGGGGGTGTATCCTGAGGTGTCACTCAAAGAAGCGCGGACAAAGAGGGATGATGCTCGTCGCTTACTTGCCGAGGGGGTTGATCCTGGCCTGCTTCGCAAACAAAGCAAGGCGGCCAACCGGCTGGCCAGTGAAAACAGCTTTGAAGTGCTGGCTCGTGAATGGCACCAAAGCCAACTTGCTCTCTGGAGTCCAGGCCATGCCACCCGGGTTATCGAGTCCTTGGAGATGGATGCTTTCCCAGATCTTGGGCTTGTTCCTGTTGCTGAGTTGACGGCACCCATGATGTTGGATGCCTTGCGGAAAGTGGAAAAGCGGGGGGCTACTGAGACGGCTGGGCGAGTGCTACAGCGGATCAGTGCTGTCATGCGTTACGCCATCCAGACAGGCCGAGCCAGCTACAACCCAGCCCAAGACCTGAAAGGGGCACTTAAGGCCGCGAAGAAAGAACACCGGCCGGCATTGCCCAGGGCGGAACTGCCAGAGTTTTACCGCCGTCTTGCTGTTGAACCCCTGAACCCTGCGACTCGCCTTGCCTTTCATCTGCTAATGCTGACCATGACCCGTCCGGGTGAAGTTCGCTTTGCCCGCTGGGATGAATTCGACCTGGAGCGGGCAGAGTGGCGGATCCCCGCTGAGCGGATGAAGATGCGATCAGAGCATATTGTCCCACTATCCAGGCAGGCGCTGGCCGTCCTTGATGAGCTCCACCAAGTCACCGGTCACTGTGATCTGTTATTCCCGAGCGAGCGCAACCTGACCAAGCCCATGAGTGAGAACACTCTGAGCTATGCCATGGGGCGGATGGGGTATGCTGGCATTGCCACTCCTCATGGCTTCCGGGCGCTGGCATCTACCACCCTGAACGAAGAGGGCTTTGATCCGGATGTTATAGAGCGCCAGCTTGCCCACGCTGAACGCAATAAGGTGCGGGCTGCCTACCATCGAGCCGAGTACCTGGATGATCGTCGCAAGCTCTTGCAGTGGCTGGCTGATTTCTACGAATCCCAGCAGGGAGGGAATGTGCGTCCGGTGAATTTCCAGAGGGTTGCTAGTGGGAGTCAGTGACACGCCAACAAACCTCTTGATTTATTAATCTGCCAACGTTAGGATTTCCCCATCATGGCCCAGTCTTTCGAGATTGGGCCTTTTCATTTCCAGACCCGGCCATTGTGCCGGGTTTTTTCGTTGGAGGAACTTAAGCCCAGAACACACCCCCTAATCCCCGATAGTTGTTTTAGACCCATCAAACCCGGCCATTGCGCCGGGTTTTTTCATTTCAGGAGAACGCATATGGCAATACCGGAAACAGGGTTTATTCGAGAGGCTCAACTTGTGACCACTGCGAGCAAGGTGGGTCCATTGCCGTTCAGCAAGTCAACGCTTTGGCGGATGGTTGGAGATGGCAAATTCCCCAAGCCCATCAAATTGGGGCCGCGTGTCACAGCCTGGCGCTGTGAGGAGGTCCACGCGTGGATCAGCTCTCAAGGCAAAGCAGCATAAGGAATTGAAAAAATGGACAAAAAAAATAGCCGCACCGAGAACGGCACAGCTAAAGCATTTATTGAAATCACTGCCAATTCTATGCCCAAAGCGGTTGGGAAGGAAGTATCCGCTGCAATCCACATGTTGGCTAATCCGGTGGGTCTAAGTGAGCTGGAGATCTTGGATCTGGCCCGTCTCATCAGTGGGCGTAATTACCCCTGCGCCTGGGAGCGGCGCCTTGGAATTGAGTTGCGGCGTTATCGCATGACCGCGAGTAACGGCCTGCTCTCGATGACGTATCGCAGTGGCAAGTGTTATTCCGATGATCTTCTGGTGCGCGCATGGCAAAAATATGCCCGTATTGGTGTCCGTGGTGGTGAGGGGGGCTTCACAATTTACAGCCTTGCTTGCTATGAAGATGCGGTCAAACTTGCTTCATGGGTGGGTGAGAAACTGTCAAAGAATGGCCTGTGTCTTGCGCAGGATTGGTTGACTCCGTTGCTCGAACGCTACCCCGGCATGGTAGAGGAGGAGGCCAGCTATGCTTGATGTCATCCTCCTTGCCATTCTGGCATTCGACTTGGTCGCAACGACCCTCCTGCTAGACTCTCTCCGCTAAGGATCACCATGATGATGAAACCCATGGGGCGAACAGCCCAGGGCGAAGCCTTGCCCAAATTCAGCCGGACGGGGTTGCCTGATACTGTGCGACACGGTACGATCTTCCCTGTCGTCACCTTAGACAAGTGGCGGCATGGCTGGCGGATTAGACACCCGCAAGTTGTGACTCACGTAGGAAAATCTGTATCCCTTTCCCCCATTTCCGGCACTCTGCCGGGGATCTATCCAGTTTTGGGGGCATGGGTCGGGAGCCAAAGAAAACGCCCCCACTGTGCCTGCCTACGTGAGCACTGCTTTGCGGCTACCCGATCCGCCCTGCGTCAACTTCACGTAGGGATAACCCAAATGATCTTCACCTTCCTGATCG
>JBOFBS010000005.1:0-2765 GCA_051645725.1 Aeromonadaceae bacterium
CATGCCAAACAAGCCGGCCTCGCCAAGCATGGTTTCGCTGAACTTATCCATTCGTGTCGAGGTGGTGGGCCCGGCTGGCCCCACCACTTCATCCCGCACCGGATCGACCGGCCCCACGTAGTAGATAAACTTGCCACGAAAATCCACGCCCTCTGGCAGCGGCTTACCGGCTGCCAGCAGATCCTGGATACGTTTGTGGGCAGCATCACGACCGGTCAGTATGGTGCCGGAGATGAGCAGGGTTTCACCTACCTTCCAGCTTGATATCTCCTCCTTGGTGATACCATCTAGCTGCACACGGCGCGCCTGCTTGGCCCCTTCCCACTGGATCTCGGGCCAGGCATCCAGTGAGGGCGGGACCAGTTCAGCCGGACCTGAGCCATCCAGGGTGAAGTGGATGTGGCGGGTCGCCGCGCAGTTGGGAATGATGGCCACAGGCAGGGAAACGGCATGGGTCGGTGCGGATTTGATCTTCACATCCAGCACTGTCGTCACCCCACCCAGGCCCTGGGCACCAATACCCAACTGGTTGATCTTCTGATAGAGCTCAATTCTCAGCTCTTCTTCCTTGCAACTTGGGCCGCGGGCGATGAGATCCTGGATATCAATCTCTTCCATCAAGGACTCTTTGGCCATCAGGGCCGCCTTCTCCACAGTCCCGCCAATGCCTATCCCCAGCATGCCGGGCGGACACCAACCGGCACCGAGCTCCGAGACAGTTTTCACAACCCAATCAACCACTGAGTCAGAGGGATTGAGCATCACCAATTTAGACTTGTTCTCCGAGCCACCGCCCTTGGCGGCGATCAGCACCTCGACCTTGTCGCCAGGCACCATCTCGATATGCACCACAGCCGGAGTGTTGTCTCGGGTGTTGATCCGCTTGCCTGCAGGATCGGCCAGCACAGAGAGTCGCAGTGGATTATCAGGGAAGGTATAGGCTCGGCGCGTCCCCTCATCTACCATCTGCTGTACCGTCATCTCCCCTTCCCATTGCACCTTCATGCCAATTTTGACAAAGCAGGTGACTATGCCTGTGTCCTGACAGAGGGGACGGTGGCCTTCAGCCGCCATCCGTGAGTTGATCAATATCTGGGCAATGGCATCTTTGGCCGCCGGGCTCTCTTCACGCTCATAGGCCGCACTCATCGCCTGAACGAAATCAAGCGGGTGGTAGTAGGAAATAAATTGCAGTGCATCAAAGATGGAATCGATGAAATCCTGCTGCTTAATTACACTCATAACATCCTCTTTTATTGACCCACGGCGGGCCGGCAAGGCGGTAACCCCCTCACCTTATACCTAACCCGAGTAGAACACTCCTGTCTCATCTGCGCTTATGATACGCTGCACATCAAGCCAGCGCCATTTGCACGCTTAATCTGTTGTTTGGATTATCTAATGCCGACCCCACTCTCTATCAAACGCTATACATTTGCCGAGCTAAAACTGGCTCCCCATGATGCCGCGCGCCAACTCTTTGCCCATGTCGCCCACCTGCCCTGGGCCATGCTGCTGGAATCTGCGAGCCAGGAGCATGTCGACAGTCGTTATCACATACTCAGTGCCGAACCTCTCGCCACAATCGAGACCCATGGTTGCAGCAGCATAATCCACGAGGGGGCACACAGCAGTGAGAGCGATGCCGACCCGTTAGGGCTGCTTGAGCAGCTACAGATCCGACTGCTGGGGACGCCTGCGCCGCAAGATGAGAGTGCCCTCCCCTTTACCGGCGGTGCCATGGGGCTATTGGGCTATGATCTGGGACGGCGCTTCGAGAGACTCCCCCAGTTGGCGGAGGCCGATCTTTGCGTTCCCGATCTGGCCATGGGTATCTATGACTGGGCCTGGGTACTCGACAGACAAACCCAGCAGGCTCATCTGCTGGTGCGAGGCACGGAGGAAGATCTGGCCAGACGTTGGGCCTGGTGGCAAACCATGAGCAGCACGCCCTTGCCCCAAGCGCCCTTTACACTGACCGATAACTGGTGCGCCAACATGGATGAGGCCGGTTATCGGCAGCGTTTCGAACAGGTCCAGGCCTACCTGTTATCTGGCGATTGCTACCAGATCAATCTGACACAGCGCTTCTGCGCCCCCTATAGCGGGGATGCTTGGCTAGCCTACTGCCGCCTGAGTGAAGAAAACCGGGCCCCATTTTCCGCCTTCATCCGCTTACCCCAAGCCAGCATACTCAGCCTCTCCCCTGAGCGTTTTTTGGCGCTGGAGCAGGGTAAGGTTTCCACCAAGCCGATCAAGGGGACACGCCCTCGCCATGCCGATCAGCAGGCCGATGAGGCGGCGATGGCCGAGCTGGCTCACGCGGAAAAAGATAGAGCGGAGAATCTGATGATAGTGGATCTGCTGCGCAATGATCTGGGGCGAGTCTGCCTGCCAGGGAGCGTCAAGGTCCCCAGCCTCTTTGCCGTGGAGTCCTTCCCTGCCGTCCATCACCTGGTCTCAACCATCACAGGGGAGCTTGACCCAAGCTATAGCGCCACGGATCTGTTGCGTGCCTGCTTTCCCGGGGGCTCCATCACTGGCGCCCCCAAGATCCGCGCCATGGAGATCATAGAGGAGCTGGAGCCTCAGCGCCGGAGTGCCTACTGCGGCAGCATAGGCTATCTCAGCCAGCATGGCCGTATGGATACCAGCATCACAATCCGGACCCTGATTGCCGAAGCGGGTAGACTCTATGTCTGGGCTGGCGGCGGTCTGGTTGCCGATTCGCGGGTCGATGACGAATATGCCGAAACCTTCCACAA
>JBOFBS010000006.1:0-20492 GCA_051645725.1 Aeromonadaceae bacterium
GCATTACCGCGCCGGGGAGCACTATTTGTCAGATGGGGATCACGGCAACTCTCGGCCACGGACAGTGACATAGAGTTGATACCACTCCTCACGACTGAGTTTGACCTGCTCGGCGCCGCCGCAGGCGCGGATGCGCCCCGGATGGCTGGTGCCAATCACGGGCTGAATGCCAGCTGGGTGCTGCATCAACCAGGCCAGGACTATGCTCTCGGTGGCCACATCGTACTGGTGAGCCAGTTGCTGTACCAAGCTGGCCGTGGCATGAACGGCGGGTGGCGCATCCTGAGGGGCGGCACCGCTGAACCATCCCTTACCCAGAGAACCCCAAGCCTGGATCTGCACCCGGTTCAGGCGACAATACTCCAGGGTATCGCCCCACTGGCGAGCCCCCAACCCCTGATCGTCATTGAAACAGGTGCCAACATCTAACCAATCATGTTGCAGCAGACTCATCTCCAGCTGGTTGGCGAGGAGGGGAGTCGGCAGATATCTTTGCAGCAGAGCCATCTGGCCACTATGCATATTAGAGACCCCTAGATGACGCACCTTGCCGCTCTGCTTCAGTTGCAGCCAGGCCTCCGCCACTTCGCTGGGGTCCAGCAGCGGATCGGGTCTGTGCAGCAGCAGGGTATCCAGATAGTCGATGCCCAAGCGGGAGAGGATGCCGTCTACACTGGCCAGAATATAGTCACGGGAGAGGTCATAACGTTTGGGACCCCGCTCATCACCAAAACGGATGCCGCACTTGGATTGCAGCAGAATGCGCTCGCGCAATGAGGGATCGCGCTTGAGCACCTCACCGAATACCACTTCAGCCTTGCCTAGTGTGTAGATGTCAGCATGATCAAACAGGGTAATGCCTATCTCCAGCGCCGCCTCGACTGCCGCTTGAGCATGGGCAATATGGGCTGCGGTTACCGGCTGGCGATCCCAACTCCCCCCCAACCCCATGCAACCGAATACCAAGCGGCTGCTGCCAGGCAGGGTCTCTTGTAGTACGAAAGCATCTGACATGCTCCTCTCCTCTGTGATGAATTTGCTAAACTAGCGTCGCCAGCATAATCTCGCACCTTGGTTCGAGATATCAACACCAAAGTTCTAAAATCTAGCCTTTTGCGGAGATAGTCAGATGTCAGAGTGCCACTCCAAGCCGGAAACCAGCTTCGCCGATCGGCTACGCCACCTGATCGGCAGTGAGAGCGTCTCTGCCTTTTCCCGCCGGGTGGGACTCTCCGAGGCGATGATCCGCAAGTACCTCAATGGTAGTGAACCGACCCTCTCCCGCGCCAATCAAATCGCACGCCAGGCCAACTGCTCGCTGGAGTGGCTGGCTACAGGCCAGGGCTTTCAATATCGCCAGGCCGAGGTGGTGGATATGAACGCCCTGGAGGAGGCCCTGTTGCTGGCGCTGGAGCTGTTGGATGCCGGTGAGGCAAGCCTCTCCAACGAGAAAGCCCTCAAGCTGTTAGTGGCCTTATATCAGTATCTGCGCACCACCAAGCGAGCCGATGGCTCTCTGGACATAGTGGCCACTCGAGAGTTTGCCAAGCACCTGCTGGGGCTCTGCAGTTAGGCTGGCGCCGGGGAGAGTGAAAGGTAAATCAGGAGGCGCCCTGAAAGCTGGCCTCCACACCACATGGAGGCCAAAGCGGCACCTAGAGTAGGTTATAGCGGGTTCAGATGCTGCTCGTTAATAGCCACCACCTTGGCAACCCGGCGACGATACTTCTCTTCCCCTGCCAGAAACTCGGTATGCATCCAGACGCGCACTATCTCTTGGGCCAGGGCTGAACCAATGATCTTGCCCCCCAGGCAGAGCACATTGGTATCGGAGTGGGAACGAGCCAGTTCGGCACAGAAGGGGTCCTGACAGACGGCTGCATAGACGCCAAAGAGCTTGTTGGCGATCATGGCGCTGCCATAGCCCACGCCATCAATAAAGATGCCGCGATCCACCACCCCCTTGCTGACTGCCTGGGCCGCCGGGTAGACAGCATCTGGCAGGTCGCAGGCCTCTTCGTCATAGGCACCAAAATCCAGGGTCTCATGCCCCCACTGCTGCAACAGAGTCTGGATCTGCTGCTTGAGCGCAAAACCAGCATGGTCAGATGCCAACGCTATCTTCATCTCTTTTCTCCAAGTATCGGAATTCAGCGCCAAGAGGCTGGCTCTTGACGCCTGACATTAGTCGGCTCGAATTTTAAGCACCCTGGGCACCACATGAATGCCGGGCTTGTAGTTGTGTGCTATGGCCGCCATCGTCAAGCTCAGCGCCTTCTCGGCGATCAGGGGGAATTGCTGCGGCAAGGCATTGATGCGCACCGGCAAAAAATCCAACAGGCGGTTATCACCAAAGGTAGCCAGACGAGTGTTGGCCAGTAGATCCGGATGCTTCACCAACTCATCCAGCACCCCTTCAAGCAGCACGTAAGAGGTGGTCAGGATCGCCTGGGGCAAGGAGCCCTCCTCGATCCAGCTCGCACAGAGTCTGGCCCCGACCTCACGGCTGAAGTGATCACCATATTGCAATTTTGGCGTCAGATGGGGAGCGGAATAGCTGATGGCCTTGCGGAAACCCTGCTCCCGCTGCTGGGAGATGGCAATGTCCGGCACGGCGCCAATCAGGCCAATGCTCGCAGGCTGGTTGACCAGCAAGGAGTCCGTGAGGCGCACGGCTCCCTGCATGTCTTCACTGATCACGGAAGCGAAGTAGTCATCATCCAATGCCCGGTCGATAGCGATGACAGGCACCCTGGCCTGCAACTCCCGGTAAAAGCCATGATGGCTCTCCAGTACGCTGGCGACCAGCAAGGCATCGATACGACGCGCCACCAGCATCTCCGCCAGGGCCATCTCGGTTGCCGGGTCATCGTCGGAACAGGTGATGATGAGCTGAAAGCCCTGCTCGCGAGCGCCCGCCTCCAGCAACTTGGCCAGACGGGCATAACTCTGGTTCTCCAGATCGGGCAGGATAAAACCCAACAGACGACTGCTCCCCAAACGCAACGCCGTCGCGGCCTGATCGGGTTTATAGTTGTATTGAGTGACGATCTCCATCACCCGCTCCTGGGTTTTGGTGCTGATCCTGTGTTGAGCTGCCTTGCCATTGATCACATAACTGGCAGTGGTGCGGGAGACACCGGCCAGACGGGCCACTTCTTCGAGTTTCATGCTTGGTTCTCCAGGTACGAGGCCATTCGTCCATTACAATGTGCACTCCGTCATATTACGGAAAACATCTTAACGTTTCGAGCTTGAACATAAAACTGAACCGATTCAGTATTTGAGCTGAAACGATTAATTTGTGAACTCGGTTCGATTGTCATGCCCTTGTGGCAAAAAATGGATAGGTGTCATATAGACACTATATACACACATCATAGGTTAGAGCCATAAACGCGAGGTACTACACCATGCTGACACTGAAAAGTGACGACATACAACTCGGAGCCTCAGCAACCGACAAAGAGGACGCCATCCGCCAGGTGGCTGCTCGGCTGAGTGCAGCGGGTCTGGTCGCCGAGGGATATGTAAACGGCATGCTGCAGCGCGAGGCTCAGAGTGCCACCTACCTGGGGAGCGGCATCGCGATTCCTCACGGCACCACAGATACGCGACACCTGGTACAACAGACAGGCGTCCAGGTACTCCATTTCCGTGAGGGGGTTGAGTGGGCCGAAGGGCAGAAAGCCCATGTGGTGATAGGAATTGCCGCCAAATCCGATGAGCATCTGGGCATCTTACGACAATTGACGCGGGTACTGAGTGATGAGGCCGTCGCCGCTAAACTCTCAGGCGTCACGAGTGTCGCCGAACTGGCAGCCCTGCTCAACGGTGAGCAGGCGAGTCAGCCCCTGCTGCTGGATGAGAGCACCCTGATGCTCGACTTTCCCAGCCTGGATCTGCTGAGCATGCAGGCAGTGGCTGCGGGCCTGCTGCGTAACGCCGGAGCCCTCACCCCCTCAGCCGTCAATGCGGTGGTGACCGAACCGGCCAATAACCTGGGTCAGGGATTATGGCTCTGCCGTGTGGCGAATGATGTCAAACGAACCGGTGTCGCCATGGTGCGTACCGCCCAGCCCTTTAGCCATGAGGGCCACCCCGTCAACGCTGTCCTGTTGATCGCGGCTTGCGACAATCAACATCAGGTAGTTCTCGAGGCGCTGATCCGCCTTATCCATGGTCAACAGCTGCATCAGTTGTGGAGCGCCAGCGCCAGTGAGCTGGTGACGCTACTGACCGAAGAGCCTCGTGAGGGATTGGAGCAGACGTTCACCATCATCAACCCTCATGGCCTGCATGCTCGCCCCAGCGCCATGCTGGTGAAGACAGTCAAAGAGTTTGAGAGCCAGATCTGGGTGGCTAATCTGGATGGCGATGCCAAGCCGGTTAACGCCAAGAGCTTGATGAAGCTGGTGAGTCTGGGCGTGCGCCAGGGCCACCGCTTGCACTTCACCGCTCAGGGTGCAGATGCCCCCGCAGCATTGCAGAAGATAGGCCAGGCCATTGCCGAAGGCCTGGGTGAAGGAGCCGCAGAATGAGTCTCCAACTTGCCCACTCTATCTTGACGATAACCCCCAATCCGGCCCTGGATCTCACCGGTCACCTGGCCCAGCTGCAGGTTGGCCAGGTCAATCTGGTCCACTCAGGACAGCTCCACCCGGCGGGTAAAGGGATCAACGTGGCTCGGGTCCTCAAGGATCTGGGAGCCGAGGTGCTGGTCTCCGGGTTTCTGGGCCAGGATAACCAGGCCCCCTTTCATGAGCTGTTTCAGGCAACCGGTTTGCAGGATCACTTTCTCTCTGTAGCCGGTGCCACGCGCATCAACGTCAAGATGGTGGAGGAGAGTGGTCGGGTAACCGATCTTAACTTCCCCGGAGTGACCGTTGATGAGGCCTCACTGCTCACATTCGAGCAGGAGCTGCAAGCACTGCTGCCACAGGTTGAATATGTAGTGGTGGCGGGCAGTTTACCGCGGGGCGTCACCCCCGGGCGTCTGAGCCAATGGCTCGCCTCCCTGGCTAGCCAGGGCAAGAGAGTGATTTTTGATAGCAGCGGCGCAGCCATGGAGGCCGGTTTAACCGCCAAACCCTTCCTCATCAAGCCAAATGAACACGAGCTGGCCGATTGGGCCGGTAAACCGTTGAACAGCCAGGTGGAGTTGATGGCCGCGGCCGAATCACTGCAGGCCAGCTATGACATTCCGAATGTCGTGGTCTCGATGGGGGCTGATGGTGTCTTGTGGTTGGCAGGCGAGCAGTGGTGGCGCGGTCAGCCCCCGCGCATGAACGTGGTGAGCACAGTGGGTGCCGGAGACTCAATGGTTGCGGGTCTGACCTGGGGCTTGAGTCAGGAGTGGAGCATAGAGGAGACACTAAGGTTGGCCTGTGCCGTCTCGGCACTGGCAGTTACTCAGATTGGGGTCGGAATTTCCGATCAACAACAGCTCACCACCCTGATGGCGAGCATAGACGTTCAGAAAATCAGTTGAGGTCATTCTGATGAATATTGCCATTGTTACCGCTTGTCCAAGCGGGATCGCCAACAGCATCATAGCTGCTGGCGTATTGGAAAAAGCCTGTACCGAGCTGGGGTGGTCGGCAGTTATTGAGTGCCAGAACAAGCTAAAGAGCCCCCATATCTTGACCGCAGCCGAGATAGCCGCAGCCGAAGTAATCATCATTGCCGGCAACGGGGTGGATTGCTCGCGCTTCGATGGCAAACGCCTCTATCAGGCCGATGTCACCGCGGCCATCCCCGATGCCAAACAATTTTTAGAGACAGCTGTGCAGGCGGCGACCCCCTACCAGCATCAGGCGCAGAGCCAGGCCCCCTCCGCCAGTGTAAAGAAAATTGTCGCCATAACCGCCTGCCCGACCGGGGTTGCCCATACCTTTATGGCAGCAGAGGCGCTGGAAGGTGAAGCCAGAAAGCGTGGCCACTGGATCAAGGTGGAGACTCGCGGTTCAGTTGGAGCCAAAAATGGCCTGACCAGCGAGGAGATAGCCGCGGCGGATCTGGTGATCATAGCCGCCGATATCGAAGTGGATCTCTCGCGCTTCAACGGCAAGAAACTCTACAAGACCAGCACGGGAGCAGCGCTGAAGAAGACGGCCCAAGAGCTGGATAAAGCCTTCGCCGAAGCCAAGGTATGGTCGGGAGGTCAGGCCGCCAGCACAGAGAAGAGCAGCGGCAAGGCCGAGCTGCCTGGCGTCTACAAACACCTGATGACTGGGGTATCCCACATGCTGCCCATAGTGGTGGCCGGGGGCTTGTGTATTGCCCTCTCCTTCATCTTCGGTATTGAAGCCTTCAAGCAGGAAGGGACACTGGCTGCCGCCCTGATGAAGATAGGTGGGGCCTCGGCCTTTGCCCTCATGGTGCCGGTGCTGGCTGGCTACATCGCCTTCTCCATCGCCGATCGTCCGGGTCTGGCACCTGGTCTCATCGGCGGTATGCTGGCAAGCTCCCTGGGTGCAGGTTTCCTCGGCGGTATAGTGGCAGGTTTCCTGGCCGGTTACTCGGCCAAGTGGGTGGCGAAGAACATCACGTTGCCGCAAACCATGGAAGCCCTGAAGCCCATCCTCATCATTCCGCTGGCCGCCTCGCTCTTTACCGGTCTGGTGATGATCTATGTGGTGGGTGGCCCGGTAGCAGCCGTGATGAACGGCTTGACCGAGTTTCTCAAGGAGATGGGCTCGGCCAATGCCATCCTGCTCGGTATCATCATTGGCGCCATGATGTGCTTCGATCTGGGGGGGCCCGTCAACAAGGCAGCCTACACCTTTGGTGTCGGTCTGCTGGCATCCCAAACTTACGCTCCGATGGCGGCCGTCATGGCGGCAGGCATGGTGCCCGCATTGGGCATGGGATTAGCGACCTTCCTGGCACGTAACAAGTTCAGTGAGCCCGAGCGCGAGGCAGGCAAAGCCTCCTTCGTGCTGGGCCTCTGCTTCATCTCCGAAGGGGCCATTCCCTTCGCCGCTCGGGATCCGATGCGCGTCATCCCCGCCACCATGCTGGGTGGAGCCCTGACTGGTGCCCTCTCCATGTGGTTGGGTTGTACCTTGATGGCACCCCATGGTGGTCTGTTCGTCATGCTGATCCCCAACGCCATTAACCATGTGTTCCTCTATCTGCTGGCGATTGCTGCAGGTACCGCCGTCACTGGCATACTCTACGCCATGTTAAAACCGGCAGATGAGAGCACCCTGACGGCAGCCAAGTAACCTGGAGCCGACCATTTTGGTCGGCTACTTGATAGTGAAGCCTCCTCGTTAGCCCGGTACTAGAGCCGGGCTTTTTTTCATGCCATAGGAGGCCGAGAGTGCATATCTCTCTTGTCTTGATGCCATCATTCTGGGAGCTTAGAGCTATAGTTGATGGGAAAACAGCCAAGGAGGAGATCATGACACTGGATGAATTGCATGCACTCTATCTGCGCAAGCAGGTGAAAAAGGCGGTTATCGCCTTCGATGCACTGAGCGGTGGCTGGGTGGTGGAGTTTCAAGGGGCGTTTGGCCTGGCTCCCCTGACCGATGCCAAAGGGTGTCGAGTCACCTTTGCCCATGAACTGGCCGCCGAAGAGGCCATCAGTTGGGTCGGCGAATGTCCCATCCACATCGAAGACGAGCAGCGACATCATGAAACATAAAGGGATTGGTCACCCAACAGGCAAGCCGTAATCAGTTGGGTGTGACGGAATAGTTAGCCTGATGTGCGACTGCACAGGATCGCAGTGCGAGGAGTAGCGTGAAGAGTTACGAATATAGCGGTGATGGAGTGCGCGAAGCTGAAGCAGAGACGAGGGAGCCGCATGATGAGATATTGCGTCTGCGTAATACCCTAGCCGCCCTGCGTCGTGAAAATCGACAATTGCATGAAAAACTCGATGCCGCACTGGATGGAACCGGTCTGTGCATCTGGCAAGGCATGGTAAAGAGCGGAGAGCTCACCGTTTTCAATCTGCAAGAGTTCGAGCATGGCCAGATGGCTCCCCATTTCGATCTCTGGCAGGCCAAGCTGCATCCAGAGGATAGAGCCGCGACGCTATTCAGTTATCAGGAGCATCTGGCTGGACGCACCCCCTTCTATGAGGCCGAATATCGGACCCTGGGGCCCGACGGTAGCATCACCTGGCTCTGGGATAGAGGGCGGGTGGTGGAGTGGGACGAAGCGGGACAGCCACTGCGCGTCATGGGCTCCCATGTGGATATCACCCGGCGTAAAGAGTCTGAACGACGGCTGGCACAACAAGCACAGAGCGATCCGCTGACCGGGTTGCTCAATCGCCAGGCATTTGCCCACGCCGTGGTAGATCGGATAGCTCGTCTCTTGCCACAACAAACGGCCACCTTGCTGTTTATCGATCTGGATGACTTTAAGTCCATCAATGACCGCTTTGGCCATCTCTGTGGCGATAACCTTCTGGTGCAGGTTGCGGAGTGGTTGCAGCAATTGGCCCCGCCCGGTGCCCTGCTAACACGCCAGGGCGGAGACGAGTTCCTGCTCTATCACGATCAGGCGGTAGATGAGTCGGCCATTACACAATTGGCCAGGCAGCTACTGGCCCGGGGCGAACAATTCCAACCGTGGGAGAGCCAGCCCCTCTCGGTAGGGATGAGTATTGGCATAGCCCTCTGGTTGGGACACACCGACTATGAGCTGGCACTGGAGCTCGCCGATCTGGCCATGTATCAGGCCAAGCAGGGTGGCAAACAGGGTCAACGCCTGCTCTGGCTCTGATCCATTAGCGAGGTAACAGCTGAGAGACAGGAGCGAACATCAGCGAAATCCCCAGCAGGATCAACAATACCCCACCCAGTAACGCTATCCCCAAGGCCAGTAGCTGCAGGGCTCTGGCGCTATGTGTCGGCGTCCGCAACCAGACCCAGGCCAGGCTCCGGGCTCGCTGGCTGAGGATCGCCAGCAGGCTGACAGTCAGGGCCGTTCCGGCGGCCATGGCCAGGGTGGCCGCGACCCCCAACCAGAAGTGCTCCATCACCTTGGCCAGCACCAGGATCAGCAAGGCACCGCTGCAAGGGCGTAGCCCCATGGAGAGCAGGATACCCAGGTGAGCTTGCCAACTCTCGGCTTGGGCTAACTCATCGCTGTCCGGAATGTGGTGATGACCACAACCACACTGCAGCTGGGATAAGGTCGAGCCACTCGGGCTCAGCGCATTACTCCGCCATTCACTCGCCTTGGCTTTGTAGAGCGTACGGATATGGCCCAAGGTGCGCCGAGGTCTGCGCAGTTGCCAGAGTTGGCGAGCCGCCCTTTGTGCCAGAAAGAGGCCCATCAGAGCCACCAGCAGGAAGCTGCTGCGATCCAGCCAGACACCTAACCCCTGAGCCTGACGTGCCGTCATATCAAACAACCAGCCCGCTACCCCTATCAGCAAAATAGCAACCACACCTTGCAGCAGGGCGGCCGCAACCGAGAGACGGACGGCCTGCTTGAGCCGACTGGGCTGGGTGGCCAGATAGGTAGCGACGACCATTTTGCCATGGCCGGGGCCGGCGGCGTGGAAGACACCATAGGCAAAGCTGGTAGCAATAAGCGTGGTGACAACACCGGGCTCCAAGGTGGTCGAGGCACGCAGCAGGCTACCCAGTTCGCGATGAAACTGCATCTGCCAGCGGATTAGCTGGTAGGTCAGCAGCGGCCACTGTCGATAGAGCCAGATACCGATGAGCAAGAGCAGCCCCAGGCAGAGCAGCTGTGACAGGCGACGGATGACGAGGGATGACATGAGACTCCTCAAGGGGTTACGCAGGTGACGGAAATCTGTTCGGCAAACGCACTGCCCAACCCCTCATCCGCCTGATCGGTTTTATCGAGCGAGATGGCATACATGCGCTGCTCATCCGTGGGGTTGGGTGGACGCAAGCTAGAGTGACACCCTTGCGCCCCGGGCCCGGTCAGGCGTATGGCGTGCTCCTTTTGGTGCAGCATCTCCACATAGTAGGTAGAGTCATAAATGGCAAACAGCAGCTGGTGGTGACTCAAGGGTAGCGGTTGCTTGAGTGGCAGGGTGTAATCGAAGCGGATACGCCCATCCTGAAGCTGGGTGCGGTACTCACTCACCTGGCCGAAACTGACTTTTTGGCCATCCAGCGTCATGCGGTTCAGGTAGTTTTCTTTCGCCAGATTGGTAATGGTGTCGTGACCAAACAGCTGCAACTCCTGGGCAACCGTGTGGCCTGCGGCCTTGGCATCATCGAGAATGGTGGCGCTGTAAAATTCATCAAACAGCCAGGAGAGGCGTAGGGCGGTAAGCCTTTGCTGCTCATCTATCTGCAGCTCGCTCTGCATGTCTATCCAGCTGTGGGGATGCGCCTCGGCCAATGGGCTGACCACCATGCTGAAGGCTTGGACGAGTAAGAAAGAGCGGCATAAAGATCGAAAAGATAACCCAGCAGACATGCTGACTCCTCAAGCCCTACTCCGGCACAAGCCGGAGCAGGAGTGTATCTACTTTGTATTTCATCGGTCGTTCAGGGTTCCAGCGCCTTGAGCAGCGTGCTCAGGTTATGCTCCAGAAAGGCCAGGTAGGTGGGGGCCTCCCCTTGCGGACCAGAGAGCGCATCCGAGTAGAGTTTACCACCGATTTTTACCTGAGTTTCCCTGGCAATCTGCTCCATCAAACGAGGGTCACTGATGTTCTCGACAAACAGTGCCGGTATCTTCTGCTGGCGGATCTGGCGGATAAGATTGGCCACCTGGGCAGCCGAGGGTTCCGCATCCGTGTTCATGCCCTGAGGGGCCAGCAACGTCAGGTGATAGGCGTGCGCCAGATAGCCAAAGGCATCATGGGAGGTGATCGCCTTACGGCGCGCCTCGGGCAGGGCCTGGAAGCGAATCTTGTAACGCATATCCAGTTGCATCACCTGAGCCTTGTAACTGGCGGCATTGGCGGCATAGAGGGCTGCATTGGCCGGATCAGCCTTCCCCAGCGCTTGGGCTATGTTGTCTACATACACCAGCACATTGTTGGCATCATTCCAGGCATGGGGATCCAGATCGCCATGGTGATGAGCGTGCTCCTCGTGCGCCTCATGTTCTTCGTGCGCCTCACTGGAGTGCAGAGGCGTGATCCCCTGGCTGGCGACCACTATCGCCCCTTTGAACCCGGATGATTGCGCCAGTCGATCCAGCCACCCCTCAAAACCAAGACCATTACTCACCAGTAGTTTGGATTGTGTCAATGTACGCACATCCTGGGGGCTGGGTTGATAGACATGGGCATCCCCATCCGCTCCGACCAGCGTAGTAACATGCACCTTCTCTCCCCCCACCTGCTGGATCAGATCACCCAGAATGCTGAAGGTGGCGGTCACTTGCAGTGGCTCCTGAGCATGCGGCATAGAGGCAAAGAGCAAGGCACTTAAACCGAGTAGTGAAGAGCGCATTCGCATACGGGACATGGTGACTCCTTGTTAGTTAGTCAGGATCAGGCTTCCAGGTGTCTGAGGCGGATGTAGCGCCAGATCAAACCACCTTGAGTGCCAAACAGCAGGGAGACAAAGTAAAACAATCCCAGGCTGAGGATGATGGTCGGGCTGGTGGGCCAACCCAGATGATAGGAGAGCAGGAGGCCACAGAGGGCCGCCGCGAACGCACTGAGACAGGCCCCCGCCAGCAAACCGGCCAGACGCTGACTCCAGTAACGCATGGCCGCACCGGGCAAAATCATCATACCCACAGACATCAGGGTGCCGAGGGCGTGAAAACCGGCAATCAGATTGAGGACAGCCAACAGCAGGAAGATCATGTGGACCCAACTTCCGGCCCGGCTGACCGTGGCCAGAAAGTCGGGGTCCAGACACTCCAGCACCAATGGCCGCAGCAGCAGAGCCAGGGTGAGCAGAGTCAGGGTGCTGATGCTGCCGAGCAGCCAGAGCGCATCGTTATTGAGTGCCAGCGCCGAGCCAAACAGCACATGCAGCAGATCGACACTGCTACCGCGAATGGAGATGAGGAGCACCCCCAGTGCCATAGAGATGAGGTAGAAGGCTGCCAGACTGCTGTCCTCCCCACTCTTGGTCAGGCGTGATACCGCCCCAGAGAGCAGCACCACCACCCCACCCGCCACCAGTCCACCCAGCGTCATGGCCTCAACCGACAGGCCTGCTACCAGGTAACCAATGGCCGCCCCGGGCAAAATGGCGTGGGACATGGCATCGCCGGTCAGACTCATACGCCGCAACATCAGAAACACACCTATGAGAGGGGCGCTGAGGCAGAGGGCCAGGCTACCCGCCAGGGCCCGTTGCATGAACATGAACTCCGAGAAGGGGGCGATCAACAGATCATGCAGCATCATTTGGACTCCTGGGGTCGATGGCACTCGGCGGCCTGTGGATCCGGGGCTATGGGTAGGCGCCGGGCACGGTTAAGATTGGCTTCGGTCACCACCTCGCTAGTGGGGCCCCAAGCGATCACCTCACGAGCCAGCAACAGACTCTGCGGGAAGTGACGGCTCACCTGGGTCATATCATGCAACACGGCGAGCACGGTTTTACCTGCCGCTTGCCACTCCCGCAAGACACCGAGCAAATCTTCACTGGTCTGGGTATCGATGGCACTGAAGGGCTCATCCAGCAGCATCAGGTCGGCCTCCTGCAGCCAGAGGCGAGCGAACAGGGCACGCTGCAGCTGGCCACCTGAGAGTGCATCCAGGTTAGCCTCACTCATCCCCTCCAGCCCCACTCGCTCCAGCGCGGCGGCAACCTTGACTCTCTGCTCCCGGGCTAATCGGCCAAACAGACCACAATGACGCCACAATCCCATGGCGACCATCTCACGTACCGTAATCGGGAACTGGCGATCGATTCGGCTCTGCTGCGGTAGATAACCGATCTGCTGGGTCGCGACACCTAGCCTGACCTGCCCCTCAAGTGGCGCAAGTTGTCCCAGTATCCCCTTGAGCAGAGTCGATTTGCCTCCCCCATTGGGGCCTATCACCGCCAGCAATGAGCCTGGTGCGACCTCACCATGCAGATGATGCACGACAGGGTGGCGAGCATAACCCAGGGTGAGATTGTCAAAACGGAGCATGATTTACCTCATGGCCCAGAGTAATACGCCCCAGATGAGCGCAATGAAGAGAGCGGCGATCATTAAGCGAGTCAAGATGCCAGTCAGTAGTAGAGATGGTTGAGTCATAATAGTGGAATAGTTATCACTTGAAACAAGGCAGCACGTTACAACATAACGTTCAACTCAGGCAATCCCTGCCAGAAAAGAAATAGGGTATGCTATCGGCAGCATAGTTGTGAGATAGAGGAATGCCATGGCCCCACGCCATGCTTGTTGCCAGCCAGGAGCGGCAACCAAGATGACCCCCAATCGGCAAAAAGTATGGGATCTGCTGCAAAACAGCGAGCGTCCCCTGAGTGCCTATGAGGTGCTGGATCGCCTGCGTGAGCAGGGAACCAGTTGGCAACCTCCCACCGTCTATCGGGCTCTGGAGTATCTGGTTGCCCAGGGGTTTGTGCATTATCTGCAATCCATACAGAAGTTCGTCTCCTGCCCCCATCAAGATTGTGACCACTTCAGCCAGTTGCTGATCTGTACCCAGTGCGGGCAGGTACAGGAGGTACCACTGGTCGAGGAGTTGCTGGCCATATTGAAGGGAGAGGCCGCCCTGCAGCACTTCACCCTGGAACCCCAGTTTCTGGAGCTGAAGGGAGTGTGCCAGCACTGCGCCAACCGCTAACGGCCAAGAGGTCAACAAAAAAGGGCTCTTACGAGCCCTTTTGTTATTGCCGCGGAGGGGCGCCAATCAAAGATGAGATAAGCTTGTGATTGCGGTGGGCGGCATTCTCTTTTTCAGGCTCAGGCTGCTTTGCCGCTGCCGCTCTGGTGGGGGCGGGCTCAGCCACGCTCTCCCCCTGGGAGTGGGAGGCAGCTCTGGCTTTGGTTTCAGCCGGGCGAGCCTGCAAGGTATCCAGGCGATGGATCTGCGTTCCCTCCTCCAGACAGCTCTGGACCAGGGCATCGTGACGCTCATCAGAGGAGAGCAGAGTGATCTGACTTTCCGGGCTCCGCTCTACCAGGCGGCCGACTTGCAGGGCCAGGGAGAGATCGAGGGCCGCGGCCGTTTGTCCCTTCACCTGCTGCAACTCGATACGGCTCTTGCTTTCAGCCTGGATGGTCAACAGCTGCCGCACCAATTCAAGCGGCAGTGAGCTCTCTCCCTGGGCGATGAAGATGATCACCTGCTGGAACTTATCCATGATGTTAACCGGCAATGCTGAGAGCGTGTCGTTAGCGATGATGAGTACACGATTAGCCATTAGAATCCCCTATCCATGAATACTTGGTCTCAATTGAGCTAGCATTATGCAACCGACAGCCAGCCAGATATGAGTCCAGAATCACAGCTCGGGAACGCGGAATAACCCATTTTTGTGCGCTCGTTCCGCAAAAAGGGAACTATCCTACTCTGGCTGCCGCTCCGGCTCAGGCAATCGCTCCGACTCGGGCAGAGTCAGCTCGATGGGAAAGGATTGGCGCAGGGCCACTTGGGTCAAAAAGAGACGGATGGCATCAGCCGTGCTCATTCCCAGCTTTTCCAGTACGACCTCTGCGCGCTCCTTGATCTCCGGCTCGATGCGGGCACGCACCATGTCACTCTTGATGACGGTCATGAACTCTCCTTATACATTCGGCTCCCACTAGAGTGCAGCATTGCCCTCCTGGGCACAAGCGACTTACGGCCAAAGGCATTACCCACATACATTTCAGGGTTGGTCTCCTCCCCTGGCACCGGCATAATCGCCCAATCAAAAACGCGACAACCTGGCAACAAAGAGGAAAGAGCCATGAAGTATATTGGAGCCCATGTCAGTGCCTCTGGTGGTGTAGAACAAGCCGTGGCTCGAGCCCAGGCATTGGGGGCCAATGCGTTTGCGCTCTTTACCAAAAACCAGCGCCAGTGGAGTGCGCCGCCCCTGTCATCGGCGACCGTTGCCGCCTTCAAGCTGGCTTGTGAACAGGCAGGATACCTCCCCGAGCAGATCCTGCCCCATGACAGTTATCTGATTAATCTGGGCCACCCTGAGCCGGAGGGGTTGGCCAAATCTCGCGAGGCCTTTCTCGATGAGCTGCAACGTTGCGAGCAATTGGGACTCTGTTATCTCAACTTCCATCCCGGTAGCCACCTCAAACAGATACCAGAGGCGGTCAGCCTCAAGCTGGTGAGTGAGTCCATCAACTGGGCTCTGGATCAGACCCAGGGCGTGACGGCGGTGATCGAAAACACAGCGGGCCAGGGGAGTAACCTGGGCTGGTCGTTCGAGCAGTTGGCCACCATCATAGAGGGGGTTGAGGATAAGAGTCGGATAGGGGTCTGCTTCGACACCTGTCACGCCTTCGCGGCCGGTTACGATCTGCGCACTCCTGAGGGGTGTGAGCGGGTCTTTGCAGAATTTGAACGTCTGGTGGGTTTTAACTACCTCAAGGGGATGCATATCAATGGCGCCAAGAGCAGCCTGGGCAGCCGGGTGGATCGCCATCACAGCCTGCAGCAGGGAGAGCTGGGCGAAGCTGTCTTCCACTACATCATGAATGACAGTCGCTTCGATCGCATTCCTCTGATCCTGGAAACGGTCGATCCCGATATCTGGGCGGATGAAATTCGTTGGCTGCGTTCACTCACTCGCTGAGCAAATTTACTGCTACCTAAAGCAATAAATAGTAGCAGCTGCCTCATCTTTATGCTGCTGTAACTAAGGATGCTGGAATGAATGACTGCCACGCGCCGATATTTGCGCAAGCAGTAGGTCGGTGTAGAGCTAAAAAACAAATAACACATTGAAATATAACAACAAAATGTAGTGGCATACTTCGTGCCTTGGTTGAGCCGCGTTTCTATCACTCGCGTTTAATCAACCAAGGAGAAGTTCCATGCCAACCCCATGTTATATCAGTATCCAGGGCAAGACCCAGGGCAACCTCACAGCCGGTGCCTTCACCTCCGATTCCGTCGGCAACATCTACGTGCAGGGGCACGAAGACGAGATGCTGGTACAGGAGTTCAACCATGTGGTCACTGTCCCCACCGACCCCCAGTCGGGCCAACCAGCGGGTCAGCGGGTGCACAAGCCCTTCAAGTTCACCGTCGCCCTCAACAAGGCGGTACCGCTGATGTACAACGCCCTCGCCTCCGGTGAGATGCTGCCCAAGGTGACCCTCAAGTGGTATCGCACCTCGGTGGAGGGCAAGCAGGAGCACTTCTTCAGCACTGTGCTGACCGATGCCACTATCGTCGATATCGACTGCCAGATGCCCCACTGCCAGGACGCGGCCAAGTCCGAGTTCACCCAGCTTATCCAGGTCTCCCTGGCCTATCGCAAGATTGAGTGGGAACACACGGTCGCCGGCACCTCGGGTGCCGATGACTGGCGGACCCCGGTCGCCGCGTGATCCTCCCGTTAGCTAGTGGGCCCCGTCGCGGGCCCCTATTTCTTTTTACTTTTTCTTGACCCCACGCCACCACCAGATTATCCGGGGCGTGCGGTGACCATAACAACCCCAGCAGGAGTGGCAGATGGCCAGCAGTAACGGATTACAGTTTACCGTCCAGGTGGGTGCCCTACCGGAGGCGACCTTTGCCGTCGCCGAATTTACCCTGCAGGAGCAGTTGAGCCAGCCCTTCACCCTGCAACTCTCCCTGGCCAGCGCCAGAGGGGACATAGCGATAACCCAGGTGCTGGAGCAACCCTGCGAGCTGCGGATATGGTTTAACGGCGAGCTGCAGCGGCGGGTGTCGGGTGTGGTCAGCGAGTTTATGCAAGGGGAGAGCGGCTTTCGCCGTACCCGCTACCAGCTGACGGTGCAACCAGCGCTCTGGCGCTTGGGGCTGCGCCACAACAGCCGCATATTCCAGGCACTGAGGCCTGAGGAGATACTCTCCATCCTGCTGCAGGAGGCGGGCATTCAGGAGTACGCCTTCGCCCTGCGTCATGATCACGCCCGGCGCGAATATTGTGTCCAGTATCGGGAAAGCGACCTGGCCTTTATGCAACGACTGCTGGCCGAAGAGGGGATGAGCTACTACCACGAATTCGAGGCGGGTCAACACAGGCTGCTAGTGAGCGATGATGCCGGGCTCCTGCCCCGTGGCCCCGAGTTGCCCTTCTATGCCGCCAACCACGGTCTGGAGCAGGGCGCCTATGTGCGGGCATTTCACCTGACCCAGCGGGTGCGCCCCGCCCGGGTCGAGCTGAAAGACTACAGCTTCAAGACGCCGGCCTATCGCCTCTCTCATCAGCAGGAGGCGCGGGAGCTGCCGCAACATACTGAGTACCAGCACTTCGACTACCCGGGCCGCTTCAAGCAGGATGCCAGCGGCCAGGCCTTCAGCCGCTACCGTCTGGAGTCGCTGCGTGCCGATGCCTGCGAGGCCAGTGGCCAGGGCAACTGCGCCCAGCTGCAACCCGGGCTGCGCTTTACCTTGAGCGGCCACCCCAACCCGGCCTGCAACCGGGAGTGGCAACTGGTTGCGCTCACCCATACCGGCAAACAGCCCCAGGCACTGGAGGAGGAGGGGGGCAGCGGCGCCACAGTTTACTACCACCACTTCACCGCCATTCCCGGCCAGCAGAGCTGGCGCCCCACTCCGCCCGACAAACCCAGGGTCGATGGCCCGCAAATCGCCACTGTGGTCGGCCCCAAGGGCGAGGAGATCTACTGCGACGAACATGGCCGGGTAAAGCTGCAGTTTCCGTGGGACCGCTACGGCGCCAGCAACGACCAGAGCTCCTGCTGGGTGCGGGTCGCCCAGGGCTGGGCCGGTGGCCAGTACGGCCTCTTGACCATACCGCGCGTGGGCCACGAGGTGATAGTGAGCTTTCTCGAAGGCGATCCGGATCAGCCCATAATCACCGGCCGCACCTTTCACGCCACCAACCGTCCGCCCTACGAACTGCCGCGCCACAAGAGCCGCACCGTGCTGCGCACCGAGACCCACCAGGGCACAGGTTTTAACGAGCTGCGCTTTGAGGACCAGGCGGGAGCGGAGGAGATTTATCTCCACGGCCAGCGAGACCTCAACGCCGTGATTAAGCACGATGCCAGCTGGCATATCGGCCACGACCTGCACACGGATATCGACAGCCAGCGGGTGACGCGCGTGCGAATTGTGCCGGGCAAGAATGGCGCGCCGCCGAGCCCGGGCAACGACCATCTGACGGTAGAGGGCGAGAAGCGCGACCACATTAAGGCGGACTACTCTCTCACTGTGGATGGCAGCCAGCACCAGAAGCTGGGCGAGGCCCTGCTGGTCGAGGCCGGGCAAGAGGTGCACATCAAGGCAGGCCAGAAGCTGGTGCTGGAAGCAGGTGCAGAGCTCACCCTCAAAGTCGGTGGCAGCTTTGTGAAGGTAGACGCCAGCGGCATCACGCTAGTCGGCCCCACCATCAAGATGAACTCAGGTGGCAGCCCGGGCAAGGGCTCGGGTTGGGCCGGCAAACTGCCTATGCTGCCGGGTGGGGTCGTAAACGAAGCCGCCCCCGCGGCGGTCGAGCTTATCGCCACCTCCCCAACAGAGCGGGGAGGTACGGCTCAGGTCAACGAGCGGAAACCCGATGCTTTCTACCTTTTTTCTGAATAAGGCTCGCCGATTTTCCGCATAAGGAGCTGCGATGAAGTTTGCATTGCCAATTTTGACCGCCGATGGCCGCGAATTTGCGGATGCCAAGGCACTGGACGAGCTGCTGAGTGCCGAAAAATCGGGTCACTACCTGCTGGGCAACCACAGAAAATGGCACGGCGGCATCCATATTAGTGATGCGTGTGCCCCCTGGTGTCGGGATAAATATCCCGTGCGGGCCATGGCCGATGGCAAGGTGGTGGCCTTTCGCATGCTGGATCGCTATCTCAATTCGGAGTTTCAGGGAGAGACCCTGCGCTACTCCAACTGCTTCTGTCTGATTGAACACACCTACTGCGAAATCAATCCAGATACCCAGGCCAAAAACGAGTTCACCTTCTACTCCCTCTATATGCACCTCAAGCCCTGGTTGCCGGAACAAGATGGTGAGCGAATGGTGCTGAAAAAACGCTGGAATGTGCGCAATTCGGCCCCCCATCACCACCCCGATGCCGAACAACAACAAGCCGATGCACAGCTTCCCGTCGTTCCCCTGCCCGCCCGCACCGAGCTCGAGCCGGTAACGGAGTGCGAGCCACTATGGGGCACAGTGGCCGGTAAGGATTACCGCTTTATCAAGGTAACCATCCAGAGCGCACTGCCGCCAGAAGTGCTGGCGGCCGGTGAACAGGCTGGCGTGCTGCTCACTCAGGGCAGTCGGGTGTGGATCGCCGAAGATGAGAGGGCGCTGGAGCGGATCACACCGCCACAACCGCTCTGGCTCTTCGATCAGATTGAGGCCGAATTAACCCGCGACCTGGTGGGCCATGCCGACCCGCAATTGAATGGCCCAACGGGGCACATGATGCTAGGTGGCCATAACACTTCGCTGCCATATGGAACCCTTATCGAGTATGATGCTCATCAACTACAGTTCCACTGGCAGGGCGACAAGATGTGCAAAATGGCGCGCTGCCGCTACCAAACACCCTCGCAGGGCCGGCGCTCTGGACGGCGTGGGGTAACCTGGGTCTGTGTAGAAGAGAGCAACATCCGTATCAAGCGCCAGACACCCAGCCATCTGAATACACTCTATGTGCTGCCCTCGCCAGTCGCGATTTCGGCAGGAGAGACAGTGGGGTTCCTCGGCCTGATGGAGAGTCCAGGCTCCTTACTCGGCGGCAAACAGAGCAAACACCAGGTGCATCTGGAGCTGTTTACCCAGGATCCACGGCTCGATGGCGTGCTGGCTAACCAGGCAAACACCAGAGGTGGAACCCGCTATGCCAAGGTGCCGGCTGGACTGGCTTTGTATCAAAAACGCAATAACCGGTGGGTCGACAGTGGCCTGCAGAGTGAGGCGACTCTGCTAACCGCCCCCAGGGAGGAAAAGAGCGGTGACAAACAGTGGCTCTGTGTCAAAGAGGGCACCTATGTGGCCAAGGAGCAGGTTGAGATGCTAAGCCAGCATGATTGGCTAAAACTGGGCTTCAAGAAGGTGGATGGTAGCGGCTCAGATGGCTATTTAGCTCCCATACAGGCCCCCGCCTTTTTCCAGGAGCTGGCCTATTGCCTCGATAGCAATCAGGATGGTCATCTCAGTAGTGAGGAGATCACCGCCGCCCTGTGCAACCTCGAACCCATACTGCACAGCCCCCAGAGCCGCGCCCGCCTGCAAAAGCTCATCGTCCGCCATCCCAGCGAATGGTACGACAAATCGTCCGGCGCCAGTCACCAGTGGCTGGATACGCTCAAGGCTGACATAGCCAAGCCGGAATTTGATCAATTAGTAGCCCATGAAAAACAGCGCATCGACCAACTGGAATGGATGCAAAGCGCTACCCGTTTAAAACTCAGCCGGGATATCTGGCATTTTTGGCCGTTGGGGATG
>JBOFBS010000007.1:0-2796 GCA_051645725.1 Aeromonadaceae bacterium
TGATTACAAACGCATTCATGCCATGCTGGATAAGGGCAGTATCCGCTGTTTTCCGCGTGGCATTCTGGAGGCCTGGGGCGAGATAGAACTAAAAAACTTGAAAAATACCATGGTGGATCGCCACTTCCTGCTGATCTACCCAACTGATGTCTACTTTTTCGTCCATAAGGATAATCAGCCTCTCGCCAATCTGCTGGAGCAGGGGCTGCGAGCCGCCATAGCCGATGGGTCTTTTAACCACTTGTTATTCAACTATCCAGCCCATAAGTTGGCCCTCAAGGAAGTTGGCTTCACAAACAGAGAGATCATTTACCTGAAAAACCCTCTGCTGCCCGAACAAACCCCACTTAACGAGCCACAGCTCTGGTTTTCGCCAAGTGCCGCCCTGCCAACACTCACGCGCCCATAAGCTCAAATAGATCACGCCTTACATCCAGGCCCAACCCCGGCCTATTCGTTATTTTATGGCTGTCGTTTAACTACGGTTTTTGTACTCGGTGAATAAATGTAATAAGGTCGCCAGTTCGATATGCGTGACAGCGTTGCGTAAATTGCGCCTTGTAAGTGGCTGTCCCTTTGCCGTGACATGAAGGAGTTCTCCATGCTGGCCTTTATCCCACCCACAGTTCTCTCTCCCCTGGTAAGCCTGTTTATTTTCATCGTCGGTCATGGTTTGCTCTCGACACTGCTGACGCTGCGGCTCAATGCCGAGGGAGCGGCTACGGGTTGGATAGGTCTGGTCAGCAGTGCCTACTTCGCCGGTCTGGTGCTGGGAGCCTTCGTCAATGTGCGTCTCATCCGGCGCATCGGCCATATTCGTGCTTATGCCGCCTACGCCTCACTGCTGGCGGTGCTGGCGCTCTGTCATGGCCTGATGGTCGATCCGCTACTCTGGAGTGGGCTGCGTCTGGTCGGTGGTTTTGCCACCGGCGGCCTGTTTGTGGTCATCGAATCCTGGATGCTGGTCTCCAGCTCGGCTGCGACTCGTGGCCGCCTGATGGCCTGCTACATGATACTGCTCTACGGTGGCCTGGCGGCTGGACAGTGGCTGCTGCGTTTTATCGATCCGCTGCTGCTCTCTCCCTTTGCCCTGGCGGCCATCAGCGCCTCACTCTCCGTGCTGCCCCTGGCACTGACTCGGGTCCCCCTGCCACAGACCGAAGCGGCAAGTCATATCAGCCTGCTGACCCTGGCTCGCCTCACTCCGGCGGCCGTCGGCAGTTGCGTGGCATCGGGTCTGGTACTCGGCGGTATCTATGGTCTGTTGCCCCTCTTCTTTGCCGCCAGTGGGCGCGACCTAAGTGCAGTCGCCAATCTGATGGCGCTGGTGATCCTGGGGGGCATGGTGCTGCAATATCCGCTGGGGCGCCTCTCGGATCGCTTCGATCGGCGGCGCATCCTGGCCTGGCTGGGATTGGGGCTAATGCTCTTTAGCATCACCATGCTCATCGCCAGCCAACTCCCCTGGAGCTGGCTGCGGGCCGGGACCATCTTCCTGTTCGGCGGTCTGGCCTTCTCTCTCTATCCCATCAGCCTGAGCCAGGCCTGTGACGAGTTGACCCCGGAGCAGATGGTCAGTGCCAATCAGGGCATGCTGCTGGCTTACAGCCTGGGATCCATGACCGGGCCCCTGCTGGCCTCCCAGGCGATGCAGCACACGGGCCCCCAGGCTCTGTTTGCCTACTTCGCCCTGTGTGGTGGCCTGTTGACGCTCTTTCTGTTCTGGCGTCAGCGGCAGCGTTCACCTGTCCCTGCCGATGCCCAGCAGAGCTATACGCCCATGGCCTCCAATACCCCTCTGGGCGCCGAGCTGGATCCTCGTACCCCGGATACACTCGCTACCCAGGCAACGAGCAACGGGGAGGAAGCCCCGGCAGCAGAAGAGAGACAGGCACAGCCACATCTGGCTTAACCGTTTAAGGCGCCCCCTCGGCGGCTTGGTGCTCTGGGACATCGAAGGTGCATTGGCTGATCTCATCAATCAGCCAACGGATATCGGGCTGATGGTCATAGAGGGAGTGACTGAGTATGGTCAGGGTCAGATCCGGGGCCCCTTCCGGCAGCTCCAGTATGCGCAACGGCAACATGCTGACCAGCTCCCGGGCGATCAGATAGGGGACACACATCAGGTAACCCGAAGCAGCCACCACTCGCCCCCCAACCGCATAGCTTTGCACTACGGTCGCCAGGGTACGTGAGAGGTGGTTGGCGGTCAGCCAGCGCTCGATAAGATCCGCCCCCGAGCTGACCGCTGGCAGGTGGATCTGCGGCTCGGATAGAAACTGTTTGAGCGACAAGCGCCTGGGTAGGTCTGTGCGCTCCCGCGAGGTGATGGCCACAAATCTGTCCTGCAGCCAGGTGCGTTTGTTGAAAAAGTGCGGCACATACTGCAGGCCATCTATGCCAACAAAGACATCCAGTTGCCCTGACTCCACCCCTTCGTGTTGTATCTTCTCCGCCAGGATATCCACGCTCAAACGAATATTGGGTGCTTGGGTCTTGAATTTGGAGACCAGCCGCGGCAATGCCAGAAACTCGAAATAGTCAACGGCGCCCAGATAGAAGGTTCTGGCCGAGCTCGCCGGATCAAACTGCCGACTACCTGTCATGCCCCGCTCCAGCCGCCCCAAGGATTCACGGATGACGGGGATCAACTGCCGCGCCCTGGGCGTTGGCTCCATCCCCTGACTGGTACGGATAAACAGCGGATCCTCCAACTGCTCTCGCACCCGATTCAAGGCATGACTGAAAGCTGATTGGCTCATAAATAGTCGTTCAGCCGCCTTAGTGACGCTT
>JBOFBS010000008.1:0-7245 GCA_051645725.1 Aeromonadaceae bacterium
GGGATATTCTCTGTCAGTACATAGAGTTCATCACCAATGTACGGATGCAGGCCGTAGGACTCACGCCGCCCTTTGCCGACAAGCCCAATCCCCTGCCCTGGATCAACGCCTGGCTAAGTTCAGACAATGTTCAGGTGGCCCCCCAGGAGGTCGAAGTGAGCTCCTACCTGGTAGGCCAGATCGACAGCGAATTTAGCGCCAGCGATCTGGATGGCTTCAGTCTGTAACATGCCCACCCTGCGCCTCGTCACCCCCTTGGGCCGTTTTGAGATCAAGGCCGGAGAAACCCTGCTGGCGGCGCTGGAACGCACGGGCCACAGGGTGGAATACCAGTGCCGCAGTGGTTACTGCGGCGCCTGCCGCCTGCGCATGAATGACCCCAGGGCCATAGATGCCCTCCACTACCCCACTACGCCGCTGGCACTGCTCTCCCCCGGTGAGCTGCTCCCCTGCTGCTGCTATGCTCGCCGTGATATAGAACTTGCGCTACCTGAGTTCACGCTGGACCAGGGGCGGGAAGAGGTGCTTAATTAACCTGTACCTTGCCGCGAGCCGGCTGGCTCGGCACCTCGCCGACCGGACGCCAGCTCAAGGCACCATTGGTTTCATAATCGTTCTCGCGAGTACACTCAAGCCAGGCGTCGCCCGCCTTGATCCGCGCCCCTTTCGAAAACTGGTGTCCATCAAACCAGCAGATGCGCTCCCCAGCCGCCCCCAGGGGTAGGATGGGATCGGGCGAGCGCCCCTGAGTGGTGATCACAGTCTTGCCTGATGAGCCATCAGTGCCGATCTGCACCTCACCCGCATGTGACGATCCCCCCCCTGTGCCCGCCAAACCCAGCCCCAGAATTAATAAGAATAATTCTCGTTTGATACTCATGCTTCCCCCCGATTCGTGATAGAAAAAACCATACCCCCACCCACTGACTACTCTGATAGTATGGCGCCTCTGTTTGTACTGGAGAAATTGATGGCAGGCAAATCCCCCCGCGCCCTGTTGGTCATTGATATGCAGTTAGGGCTATTTAGTGCCAGACAACCTCGTTATCAGAGTGCCAGCGTCATAGCCAATATCAACCGGCTGATCGACGCCTGTCACCTGCAGGCCATTCCCGTCATCTTCATTCAACATGACGGCCCAACGGGCGATGAACTTGAACCCCATAGCCCGGGCTGGGATCTGCTGCCCAATCTGCATCGTACCCAGGCAGCACAACGCATTCGCAAGACAACCTGCGACAGCTTCTACCGCACAGGTTTACAGCCTTTGTTGCACTCCATGGGCACCAAGTCCCTGATGATCACAGGTTGCGCCACCGACTACTGTGTCGATACCACACTGCGTATTGCCGCCAGCCTGGACTACGAGATCTTTGCCATCTCCGATGCCCACACCACGGCAGACAGACCCCACCTGGATGCCCGCAGCATCATCACCCACCATAACAGCATGTGGCGTAATCTTATCAGTGCCAAACCTGTGCATCTGCGCAGCACCCAACAGATGCTCGAAGAGCTGGGTAAACCAGTCAAAACCTTCTAAGTACACGCAAGCACACTGTATGAAAAAAGGCGCCTTGCGGCGCCTTGATGGTTCTGGCTATCGACTAGAGCGAGCCCAGATCGGAGATCTTGGTGTGGCGTACATCCTTGCCCTTGACGCAGTAGATGATGTAGTCGCTGATATGCTGGCAACGATCACCGATGCGCTCCAACGAGCGTGCTGCCCACAACACCTCCAGCACCTGGGGAATGGTGCGGGGATCTTCCATCATATAGGTCATCAGCTCACGGATGATGGACTCATACTGCCTGTCTATCTTGTCATCATCGTGGTAGAGCTGGATCGCCGCCTCGACATCCATGCGCGCGAAGGCATCAAGCGCATCGTGCAGCATCTTGATGGCCTGGCGCCCCATGCTCTCGAGCGACACCAGAGGGGGTTGAGAACGGTTATTGCTGTTGTTGATCACCATGCGGGCCAGCTTGTCCGCCACATCTCCCATGCGCTCCAGGTCGGTCACCGCCTTGGAGATCATCAGGATGAGGCGCAGGTCGGAGGCCGTCGGCTGACGCTTGGCAATGATGCGGGTACACTCCTCATCTATGCTGATCTCCATGCTGTTAACCTGCAGATCGGTCTCGACTATGCGCCGCGCCAGCTCCAGATCCTGATCGTGTATCGCCACCAGCGCATCGGAGAGCTGCTGCTCCACCAGACCACCCATCGCCAATACATTGTTGCGCACCGCTTCGAGTTCAGTATTGAACTGACCGGAGATGTGCTTGTTAAGATTCATGTTATCCATGGTCAACTCCTAAGATGCAGTTCAATTAGCCGTAGCGGCCTGTGATGTAATCTTCGGTCTTCTTCATCTTCGGCTTGGTGAAGATGGTGTTGGTATCAGAGTACTCGATAAGCTCGCCCATATACATGAAGGCGGTCTGATCTGAGACCCGTGCCGCCTGTTGCATGTTGTGGGTCACTATGACCACCGTATATTTGCTCTTGAGCTCGTTGATGAGCTCTTCAATCGTCAGGGTCGAGATCGGGTCCAGTGCCGAGGTCGGCTCATCCAGCAAGAGCACTTCCGGCTCGATGGCGATGGCTCGGGCGATCACCAGACGTTGCTGCTGACCACCGGAGAGGCCAAAGGCATTCTCATGCAGGCGATCCTTCACTTCGTCCCAAATGGCCGCGCCGCGCAAGGAGCGCTCTACCGCCTCATCCAGCAAACGGCGATCGCTGATCCCCTGCAGACGCAGGCCATAGACCACGTTCTCATAGATAGACTTGGGGAACGGGTTGGGGCGCTGGAATACCATGCCGACCCGACGACGCAAGGCAGCCACGTCCACGCTCTTGTCATAGATGTTCTGACCATGCAGTGTGATGGCCCCTTCGATGCGACAGCTCTCAACCAGATCGTTCATGCGGTTGATGCAGCGCAGCAGGGTGGACTTACCACAGCCGGACGGGCCGATGAAGGCCGTCACCTGCCCCTTGGGGATCTTCATGCTGACGTCAAACAGAGCCTGCTTGCTGCCGTAGAAGAGATCCAGACCCTGGATCTCCAGAGCCGTCTGTTCCGCCGGCAGGTTTACGAGATCCATGGCTTCGTTCTGGCTCATAGTGGGAGTTACATTAATCATCTCTTACCTCAATTCGGCAAAGGCCTGTATTAGTTATCCAGCGCCCGATATTTTTCACGCAAATGGTTACGAATGCTGATGGCGGTCAGGTTCAAACCGACTATCACTGTCACCAGCAAGAAGGAGGTGGCATAGACCAGAGGACGCGCCGCCTCGACATTCGGGCTCTGGAAGCCCACGTCAAAGATATGGAAGCCCAGGTGCATGAACTTGCGCTCCACATGGAAATAAGGGAAGTTGCCATCCACCGGCAGGGTCGGAGCCAACTTCACCGCCCCAACCAGCATCAGAGGTGCCACTTCACCGGCCGCCCGCGCTATCGCCAGGATAAGCCCTGTCATGATGGCCGGACTGGCCATAGGCAGCACGATGCGCCACAGGGTCTCAGCCTTGGTGGCACCCAGCGCCAGCGAGCCATGACGTACGGCACTCGGGATCCGCGACAGCCCCTCTTCGGTAGAGACGATCACCACAGGCAGCGTCAAGATGGCCAGGGTCAGGGCTGACCAGATAACCCCAGGGGTACCAAAGGTCGGGCTCGGCAGCGCTTCGGGATAGAAGAGCTTGTCCAAAGAGCCGCCCAGTACATAGACGAAGAAACCCAGACCAAACACACCATAAACAATGGAGGGAACCCCCGCCAGGTTGATCACCGCAATGCGGATAAACTTGGTCAGCGCATTCTTGCCCGCATACTCATGCAGATAGACGGCCGCGACCACCCCCATGGGGGTCACTATGACAGTCATCAGCAGAACCATGAAGACGGTACCGAAGATGGCCGGGAAGACGCCCCCCTCGGTATTGGCTTCACGCGGTTCAGATGAAACAAACTTACCAATCTGATGGAACCAGAAACCTACCTTGGAGAGCAGGTTCATGCGGTTGGGCCAACTCACATCCAGGACCTTGGCCAACGGCATGGTGATGCTCTGACCACGCATATCCCTGACCACCAGAGAGTCCCGAGCCGTCTCATCACGCAGCTTGAAGAGATCTTTTTCCAGCACCAGATAGCTATCGTTCAGACGCTGACGTTCCGCGGCGATCGCCTGCTTGGCCTCTTCCGTCGCTTCATTATCCAGCTCAAGACGGCGCTCCTTGAGACGCAACTTCTCCAGCTGATAGTTGATGGCCCCGATATCGGATTTTTGCAGTTGGCTCACCTGCTTGTTGATGGCCGCGACTCGCTCGATCCGCTTCTGCAGTTGCTCATGCAGATCGCCCTTTACCGGCTTGCCGTTTTCCAGCACCTGCTCAATGTAACCATAGAAGTTGCCATTGGTGGTCCGCTCCAGCACAGCCAACTCCTCAGGAGCGGTGCGGGAGGTGATGTCAGTTTCCAATACCCAGCGGAAATCCAGAGGCACATACTCCCGGTTCCCGGTCTTGATGAGGTAACGCTCGATGACCTCGCGCTCCTCACCCTCCAGGGCCAGGCCTGTGGCTCGTAAACGAGCCACAGGTACAAACTCGGCATCATACAGCTCGCCGATGAGCTGATACTTCTCACCCTTGCCTTGGTCATTGATCTCCCACTGATAGATGGTATGAGGCCAGAAATAGACCAAACCACGCCAACCTATGAGTACGAGCAGGCCAATAACGGCAATCAGACTCAAACTTACGGCCCCACCCGTCATCCAGATCCAGGGGGCGCCTGTCTTAAACCACTTGTTCATTGTCGTTTGATTCCTTTATGCCCAGTTACATGGAGCTGTATTTGTCACGCAGACGCTGGCGTACAAATTCAGCCACACTGTTGAAGATGAAGGTGAAGATAAAGAGCACAAACGCCGCCAGGAACAGCACACGATAGTGAGAGCTCCCCACCTCAGACTCCGGCATCTCAACCGCGATATTCGCCGCCAGAGTACGCAAGCCCTGGAACATGCTCATGTCCATCACAGGCGTGTTACCTGTGGCCATCAGCACTATCATGGTCTCGCCCACTGCGCGGCCCAAGCCCATCATCACGGCAGAGAAGATCCCTGGGCTCGCCGTCAGGATCACCACCCGGCTCAGGGTTTGCCACGGGGTAGCCCCCAGTGCCAAGGAGCCTTGGGTCAGATGCTTGGGCACAGAGAAGATGGCATCTTCGGCGATGGAGAAGATGGTCGGGATCACCGCAAAGCCCATGGCTATACCAACCACCAGCGAGTTGCGCTGATCAAAGCGCATGCCCAGGGTGTTGGTGATAAAGCCACGGGCATTGCCACCGAAGAACCACCCTTCCAATACCGGACTGAAAGAAAGGCACAGATAACCCACCAGCACGAGTACCGGCACCAGGATCAGCGCCTGCCACCCCTCAGGGACGGACTCTTTGATACGACGCGGGAGTCGATACCAGGCAAAAGCGGCCAAGAGCATGGAAAGAGGCAAGGCCAAGAGCAGAAGGAACACACCAGGCAGATGCTGCTCTATCATGGGTGCAAGCCACAAGCCGGCAAGGAAGCCCAGAATAACGGTAGGCAGGGCCGCCATGATCTCGACTGTGGGCTTAACCACTTTGCGCATACCAGCTGACATGAAGTAACCGGCAAAGATGGCGCCAGCCAGAGCAATCGGCACCGCAAACAGCATGGCATAGGCTGCCGCTTTGAGGGTACCAAAGGCCAGCGGCACCAGGCTCAATTTGGCCTCAAAGTCATCCGATGCGGAGGTGGACTGCCAGACAAACTGGGGCTCGGGGTAGCCTTCGTACCACACCTTCTGCCACAGAGCCGACCAGGTCACCTCAGGGTGTTCATTCTTGACGTTAAAGAAGTAGAACTTGTCACCCGACTCCACCAACAGGGCGTTGTTGCGTGGCGAGAGCACCAGGCTATCGATCTTCTGCTCTCCTACGGTTTCGGAGAGCAGGCGCGTCTCACCCGTAGAGTGGAAGAGATCGATATACTTGTCACCGCTCAGCGCCATGAAACCCTTACGGCTATGCTCGGGAGCCAATTCGCGCACCGCGGCATTCGCCTTAAAGTCACGAATATAGGTAAATTCCCGAGCACCATTGCGCACCACCTCAAACCACTGGGAGATCACGCCATTATCATTGGCCACCAGCAGTGAAGAGGCGCCACTGAGCAGTGCCAGTTGGGTGACATTCGCCCCCTTGGCGTTGATCTGCAGCGCCGAACGCAGTGTGATGGCATCCAGATTCTTGATGTCATAGATGGAGAGCAGATTTCCAACCCGCGCCAGCAGATAGCGAAGATCGGGCGTCAATAATACCTGATCCGCCTTACCATTCAGCGAGGGGATGCTATAGCGCTTGGTCGTCCACTCTACCTCACCGGAGAGAAAATTCTCCTCCCCGACGCGGGCAGTCAGCAACATCTGTCCATCTGCCGTGGTGGCGGCGAAGATAGCCAGCGCACTGGTCGCCTCATAAGCCAGGTGAGTGATAGCCCGCCCCTGCTCATCCAGCACCAGATGTTCCTCTCCCAAGGGATATTTCACCACCGCTTCGGTGACTCGCTTATCGTTAGGATAGGTTACCGCGAAGTCAGGTTGCACCACCAAAGCCGTACCATCGGCAAAGCCATAGACCATCTGGCGTTTACCCACTGAGGTGGCCGCCACTGAGGTGACCTCACCTGGAATAGTCACATGCTTGAGCGAGGCTCCAACTGGAAAGCCTGAACGGCTATCTAGCGAGAAGAAATCGATATGGCCCTGCTGGCTAAAGCGGTATCCGATCTGGTTTTGATCATTGACACCCAACAGAGCGGTATCTCCCTGAACAGGGAGCGTCAACTCAGCTTTGGCATCAATAGAGGCAGACTCAAAGATGGGTTTAACCACATACAACAGGTAAAAAAAGATAAGCAACAACGCCACCAGGACCATAATGCCCCCGGTGGTGACGCTGATGCTGGCTAACTTGTCCTTGATGCGCCGCTTGCGGCTCCCGGACATAGTCGCAGTAACGGTTTCAATTGACATCAATCAACCTCGATTGGTTCTTTGCTTGGTGCGGATTCTATGTCGTTTACATGACAGTTTTGTTACAGGGCGGACAGCTAAGTTGAGATAGTTACTCTCCTGCTTAATATTAATCGCTAAGCATGACAAATTGGCGATAACTGGCTT
>JBOFBS010000009.1:0-15814 GCA_051645725.1 Aeromonadaceae bacterium
CATGCTTCCCAACATGACGGTGACACAGGCCATGCGCCAGCGGCTGAAGGCGAAGGCCCCCAAGTGGCCAGCTGGGATCACCGACATGAGACTGGCAATGGCCCAGAGCAGGGCGGCGCCAAGAGCAAACCATTCGTAATGCATATTCTTCACTAAAAATGAAAGGGGCCCGCAGGCCCCTGGGTACTGTCCTCGCTCTTAACTAGCCGAGCCAATTATGTCAAACCGATAAGTTAGCTGGTGCTGACAGTGACCCCATCTATGGGGTGCCACCGCACTCTCTTTAGCTCCGAGGGGCACCTTAGGCCTGCGCAAAGAGATCGGTTCGTGGCGATGGCTAGTTAGTTAAAGGGCGAATTATCTTCGTGGCCTAACGGGTCCAGACTCCAGCCCATGGTATCGGCACTTTGGGCCAGCTTGCCATCCTCGAGATAGAGTTTGATCTTGAGCTTGAGGTTATTCGGGGAGTCGGCGTTTTTGATCGCTTCCTCTTCCGTGATGATGCCGGCGGCAAAGAGTTCAAACAGTGATTGGTCGAAAGTCTTCATGCCCAGCGCCGTGGATTTTTCCATGATCTCCTTGAGCGGGCTGAAGTCTCCGCGCTTGATCATATCCCGTATGGTGTGCGTACCCAGCATGATCTCGATGGCCGCGCGGCGCTTGCCATCAACGGTTCGTACCAGGCGTTGGGAGACAAAGGCCTTGAGGTTGTTACCCAGGTCGTTGAGCAGTTGCGGACGGCGCTCTTCGGGAAAGAAGTTGATGATCCGATCCAGTGCCTGGTTGGCATTGTTGGCGTGCAGGGTCGAGATAGCCAGGTGACCGGTCTCGGAGAAGGCGAGGGCATGTTCCATTGTCTCCCTATCCCGTATCTCCCCTATGAGGATCACATCAGGTGCCTGCCGCAGGGTATTTTTCAAGGCGGCGTGAAAGCTGCGGGTATCCACCCCCACTTCCCGCTGATTGATGATGCTCTTCTTGTGCTGATGGACGTATTCGATGGGATCTTCGATGGTGATGATATGGCCACTGGTGTTGGTATTGCGGTGGTCGATCAAGGCGGCCAGCGAGGTGGACTTACCCGAGCCGGTACCGCCAACGAACAGCAGCAGACCCCGCTTCTCCATGATCACATCGAGCAGTATGGGCGGCAGGAAGAGCTCGTCGAACTTGGGGATATCCAGCTTGATGTTCCGCGCCACGATGGAGATTTCATTGCGCTGTTTGAAGATGTTGACCCGGAAGCGTCCCACCTTGGAGAGGGAGAGCGCCAGGTTCATCTCCAGATCGCGTTCAAAGGCGATCCGTTGCTCTTCATCCATTATGCTGTGCGCAATTCTGGCCACATCTCCAGGCGACATGGCTTCATTCTGCAAGGGCTTGAGGATGCCTTGAAACTTGGCGCAGGGGGGCGCGCCGGTAGCCAAATAGAGATCAGAACCATCCTGGCTGGCCAGGATCTGTAACATCTGCTCAAGATCCATAATGACGCGACTCCTCATCCATTTTTTATAAGCCTAGCAACAAGTCTGTGGCTCTGCGTGACCCCTGCGCTTTACCATTTTGAGATTAGCAGCGGATAACTGAAGAGTTTCTGACGCTAATCTATTAATTTGCAAATAGTTTCTCGCGAAATACAAAAAATACGGCCCCCAGTATGCACAAACCCGCCCAGAGATAATCCAGCTTGATCTGCTCTTTCAAGTAGAGAACCGAGAAGGGGACGAATACGGTCAGGGCGATCACCTCTTGCAGTATCTTCAACTGGCCAACACTCAGGCTCTGGTGTCCGATGCGGTTAGCGGGTACCTGGATCAGATACTCGAACAGGGCAATGGCCCAGGAGATAAGGGCTGCAATGATCCAGGGCTTGTGGCTCATCTCCTTAAGATGGGCGTACCAAGCAAAGGTCATAAAGACATTACTGCACATCAAGAGCAGCGAACTAATCAGTATGGGGTGCATGGGACCGGTTCCGGTTGACAGTGTCAAGATGGCGTCGTTATAGCGCATCTGATCCCTGGGGGAAAGTGGACTTTGGCTTCTCTTCGGCCACTGCTAAGATGGCGACCGATTTCACGGTGTGGGAGAGGGCATGCATTCATTACTAAGGCAACAGGCGAAGCGGCGCTCTCGCTGGTTGCTCTTGCTGACACTCTTGTTGCTGTTGAGTGTATTGCTCAACCTGTCGGTAGGGCAGTTGAGCCTGAGTGTTGATGATTGGCTGACGGGGCTATCGCCCTTGCAGCAGCAGGTATTGCTGGAGCTGCGCCTGCCCCGTGCCTGGCTGGCCCTCTTGCTGGGCGCCGGGTTGGCGGTTTGCGGCTGCGTACTGCAGACCCTGCTGCATAACCCGGTGGCGGATACTGGCTTGATAGGGGTATCCAGTGGGGCGTCGCTCTTTGCCGTCATCACTCTCTTTGTGGCTCGCTCTTTGGAGTGGGTCTTGCCCCCTTGGCTGCTCTCGTTTGCGGCATTTTCCGGGGCCCTGCTGATCACCCTGGCCCTGTTGGGATTAGCCCGGCGCGGACGGCTGGACAATGCGCGCCTGCTGTTGCTGGGCGTGGCCATGGGGATCTGTGCCAGCGCCATCACCACCTGGTTGCTCTACTTTGCCTCGGATCAATCCATGCGCGAGATCATGTTCTGGATGATGGGCTCCCTGGCCTATGGTCAGACTCAGCCCCTCTGGTGGTGGTTACCCTATCTGCTGGTGCTTTGCTGGCTACTGAGGCAAACCCGGCAGTTGGCGCTGCTGCAGTTAGGCGAGTACCAGGCTCAGTTGATGGGGCTCAATCTGCGGCAGGTGCGTCAGCGTCTGGTGCTGGCGGTCTGTCTGCTCAGTGGCATGGCGGTTGCCCTGGCGGGAGCGATTGGCTTTATCGGCTTGCTGGTACCGCATCTGATGCGGCAGATAGGGCGTGATGGCCCTGCTTTTGTGTTACCGGCTTCGGCGCTGGGGGGGGCTATTCTGCTGCTATGGGCGGATCTGCTCTCCCGTACACTGCTGCCCAGTGGTGAGTTGCCGGTCGGTGTGCTGACCGCCAGCCTGGGGGCGCCACTCTTCATCTATCTGTTGGTACGTCGCGATGCTTGAACTCTCTGAAGTGAGTACCCCCGGTCGTCTGCAACCGCTCAGCCTTACGCTGCCGGCGGGGCGCCTCGTGGCACTCATCGGTGCCAATGGCAGTGGCAAATCCTCGTTACTGCTGGCGCTCGCCTGTCTGCTGCCATGTCGGGGCACTATCCGGCTGGCGGGGATCAATTTGCTGGAGCAGGAGTTGAGTCAACTGGCCCAGTGGCGTGCCATGTTGCCGCAACGGCAGGCAAACCACTTGCCACTTTCCTGTCTGGAGGTGTTGCAGCTGGGGCTGAGTATGTTGTCACCTCAGCCTGCGGCTGCACAGCAGGCGTTGCATACCCTCATTGAGCGGTTTGAGTTGGCGCCTCTGCTGTCCCGGGACTTTAGTCAGCTTTCTGGGGGGGAACAGCAACGGGTGCTGATTGCCAAGACGCTGCTGCAGGTGTGGCCGAGCTGCAACCCTGATGGGCGCCTGTTACTGCTGGATGAGCCCTTGGCGGGCCTGGATTGGCATCATCAGGTCGGGTTATTGAATTTACTCAAAGAGCTGGTTGGGCAGGGGCTGTTGGTGCTCATCTCCATCCACGATTTTAATCTGGCTGCCTGGTATGCCGATGAGCTGCTTTGCCTGGAACGAGGCACCCTGGTGGCGCAGGGGCCTGTGACTCTGCTCAACACGGCACTGATCGAGCGTCTGTTCAAGGTACAGTGTGATTGTATCGAGCAGGGGGGGCGTCCACTCTATATTCCGAGGGTGTGACTCTGGATATGCTAAGGGGGCGCTTACCGCTAGCCCCCTTGTTCATACACTGCAGCACGTTACGCCTGGTAAGCCAGCCTGGCCGCCGAGGCCGTAGCTAACTGCTCTAGCAGGCCAAGCGTCTGTTCCCAACCGATACAGGCATCTGTGATGCTTTGACCGAAAACCGCCGCTTTGCCGTTGATCACATCCTGTCTCCCCTCGGTTAGGAAACTCTCGATCATCACGCCGGCGATACCAGAACGGCCTCGGCGGAGCTGATCACACACATCTGCAGCGACGGCCAACTGACGGGTGTGGTCCTTCTGGCTATTGCCGTGGCTAAAATCGACGATCAGGCGCTCGGGCAAGCCCGCCTTGGCCAATTCGGTGCAGGCGGCATCCACGCTAGCCGTATCGTAGTTGGGGCGACGGCCGCCGCGCAGTATGACAGGGCCATGAGGATTACCCCGGGTCTGATAGATGGTCATCTGGCCATCCTTATCCGGAGAGTTGAAGATGTGGCTATGGGCGGCGGCCCGTACCGCATCGATAGCGATACGGATATTGCCATCCGTGCCATTTTTAAAGCCCACAGGGCAGGAGAGGGCGGAGGCCATCTCTCTGTGAACTTGACTCTCTGTGGTGCGGGCACCTATGGCTCCCCAAGTGATCAGATCGGCAATATACTGACCGGTCACCATATCCAAAAACTCGGTGGCGGTCGGAACCCCCAGCTGGTTGATCTCCAGCAGCAGCTGGCGTGCCAGCTTGAGGCCCGCATTGACCTGGTAGCTGCCATCCAGATGGGGATCATTGATCAGCCCCTTCCAACCCACTATGGTGCGAGGCTTCTCGAAGTAGGCGCGCATCACCAGGCAGAGCTCTTGGGCATATTTTTCACGCAACGGGGCCAGGCGACGCGCGTACTCCAGTGCCGCCTTGGGATCATGCAAAGAGCAGGGGCCAATGATGACCAGCAGGCGTTGATCTTCGCCGCGCAGGATGGCTTCAACCTGATGGCGTGCGTAGAGAATGTGGTGGGCCGTGTCGCTGTCCAGCGGTGAGAGTTGTGCCAGCTCACGAGGTGTGATCAATGTCTCTAATTTTTGGGTTCTGAGTTCGTCAGTGTGGATCGACATGTTATTTCCTTGGCGGGCTCGACAGCGCCCGGTAGTCAGTTTTGATAACATAATGGCATGGGTGGCAGAAGGAAATCATGATAAAAGCGCAGGCTTTGGTTTCACTTTGCTAAAAATGGATGATCTATAACGATAATCACGAGGTGTAAGTTGGCTAAACCAGGCAATACCGGTCTATATCGCATTCTTAAGGCTACCGGTTACAGCATGAAGGGGCTGCGTTCAGCCTGGAGTAATGAAGCTGCTTTTCGCCAGGAGCTGCTGTTGATGGTGCTTCTGACGCCTCTGGCCTTCTGGGTAGGCGAGGGGTTGACGCAAACCCTGCTATTGCTGGTGGTGGCGTGGTTGGTTGTCATAGTCGAGATTTTGAATTCGAGCGTAGAGGCAGTTGTGGATCGCATCGGTGCCGAACACCACGAGTTGTCGGGACGGGCCAAAGATATGGGCTCTGCGGCCGTATTCCTGGCGTTGAGCCTGACGCTGGTGGTATGGGGTGGCGTATTGGGCCGCAACGTGCTCGGTTGGTGGTGAAGTGAACCCGGAGTATGTGAGTAGAGATCAGGAGGTGTGAGATGGCCGAACCTGTTGTACGTTATCAAGCCTATTTGCTGGATGAGTCAGGCCAGCGGATCCCGGTGCAGGCGGCGGGGTTGGTGATTGAGTTGGCTCCCGGCAAGGAGTTGCAGCTGGATTTGCAAGGACATCCCAACCATGTCGGAGCCTTGACGATTCGTGCTGGGAGTGAGCTGGATGCCGGTAACCACGGTGGTGAACTCTCCTTGATCGTGGTCCGACCGGGAGCCGCCAATCTGGTTCATCTGGATGTCGAGCACTATCCCTGGCAAGACTCAAGCTCTAGCTGAGTCTTTTTGTCCGCCGAGAATGGGAGCCATTTAAATGCGAGAAGCGCATCACCCTTTGATTATCCTTCTATGCTTTTGCAGATATTGCGATTGACTTATGTGGGGATGCGCTTACAATGCAAACAGCTTGAAAGTGTGCAGCGGCTTATTGCTCTATACGATGTCAGCTCCTTACGGAAACGTCCTCGTGCTGTTTATAAGTTAACACCTCTCAGCTTGTACCGCCTGAATTAAGGCACAGTTAAGTTATATTTGTTACTAGGAAATTCATTATGTCTGACGTCCGTACTGGCAAGGTAAAATGGTTCAACGAGACTAAAGGTTTCGGCTTCATCGAGCAGGACCAAGGCCCGGATGTATTCGTACACTTCAGAGCTATCAACGCTCAAGGTTTCAAGACCCTGGCTGAAGGTCAACGCGTGCAGTTCAGCGTGACCCAAGGTCAAAAGGGCCCACAAGCTGAGAATGTAACCATTCTGTAAGCTTGTCGGAATCGGTTGCAGTTTAACCGATGACCAGATAAAAAAGCGCCTTTCGGGGCGCTTTTGCTTTTGGTGCGACAAAAGTTGATGCGAGCGGTTAAAAAATAACCGTCGCCAGCCCTTGGCACACAGGCTATAATCTCGCCCCCATTTTTAGTGCCAGGCCAGTGGTATGCAGCAGCCCGACCTCTCCCTCTTCTCCTACCCCAAATATTGGGCCGCCTCACAGGGCCCAGCCCCTTTTTTGCCTATGTCCCGTGCCGAGATGGATAAATTGGGCTGGGATAGCTGTGACATCATCATCATCAGTGGTGATGCCTATGTGGATCATCCCAGCTTTGGCATGGCGGTGATAGGTCGTTTTCTGGAGGCGCAAGGCTTCAGAGTCGGCATCATTGCCCAACCGGATTGGAGCAGTAAAGAGCCCTTCATGGTGCTGGGGAAACCCAATCTCTTCTTTGGCGTCACGGCGGGGAACATGGACTCCATGATCAACCGCTATACGGCTGATAAGAAACTGCGACACGATGATGCCTACACCCCGGGGAATGAGGGAGGCAAGCGGCCTGATCGCGCCGTGCTGGTCTACTCCCAGCGTTGCAAGGAGGCTTACAAAGAGGTGCCCGTGGTGATAGGTGGCATAGAGGCCTCGCTGCGGCGGATCGCACACTATGACTACTGGTCTGAGACCATTCGCCGCTCCGTCTTGTTTGATGCCAAGGCGGATCTACTGGTCTACGGGAACGCGGAGCGTCCCTTGGCCGAGATTGCCCATCGCTTTGCGCGGGGGGAGAGCCCGGCTCAGATGCAGGATATCCGTGGCACGGCTGTCATCCGCAAAGAGGCCCTGCCTGGTTGGCGTGGGGTTGACTCCAGCCGTCTGGATGCGCTGGGCAAGATAGATCCCATACCGAATCCCTATCTGGAGGGGGCTCCCTGCGCCCCTGATGCGCCGACAGTTATCGAGCCCAAGCCTGTAGTGGTGCAGCCAGCGCGCCCCAAACCTTGGGAGCAGACCTATGTCCAGCTGCCTTCTTACGAGAAGGTGAAGGCCGATAAGGTGCTCTACGCGCATGCCTCGCGCGTGCTGCATCAAGAGACCAATCCAGGCTGTGCCCGAGCCTTGCTGCAAAAACATGGGGACAGGGTGCTGTGGGTCAACCCTCCGGCCATTCCCCTGAGCACAGAAGAGATGGATGGGGTGTTTGCTCTGCCCTTCCAACGTGTGCCACACCCGGCCTACGGCAAGGCCAAGATACCGGCGTATGAGATGATCAAGACGTCGGTCAATATCATGCGTGGCTGCTTCGGTGGTTGCACCTTCTGCTCTATCACAGAGCATGAGGGACGTATCATCCAAAGCCGCTCGGAAGAGTCAATCTTGCGTGAGATCGAGGAGATCCGCGACAGGGTGCCGGGCTTTACGGGTGTCATATCGGATCTGGGTGGGCCCACTGCCAACATGTATCACTTGCGTTGCAAGAGCCCGAAGGCCGAGGCTACCTGCCGCAGAGCCTCCTGTGTCTACCCTGTGATCTGTCAGCATATGGATACGGATCACTCACCGACCATCAGCCTCTACCGTAAGGCGCGTGATCTCAAGGGGATCAAAAAGATCTTGATTGCTTCCGGGGTGCGTTATGACCTGGCGGTGGAAGACCCACGTTATATCAAGGAGCTGGTGAAGCACCATGTAGGGGGGTATCTGAAGATAGCGCCGGAGCATACGGAAGCGGGGCCGCTCTCCAAGATGATGAAGCCGGGTATGGGCAGTTACTACCGTTTCAAGGAGTTGTTTGATCAATACTCCAAAGAGGCGGGTAAGGAGCAGTTCCTGATCCCCTATTTCATCTCGGCGCATCCAGGGACGGAAGACAAGGACATGGTCAACCTGGCGCTTTGGCTCAAGGCCAACGACTTCAAGCTGGATCAGGTGCAAAACTTTTATCCTTCCCCTCTGGCCACGGCGACCACCATGTTTTACTCCGAGGTGGACCCGCTGCATAAGGTGACCTATAAATCCGAGCCACTCTTTGTTGCCAAGGGGGAGCGGCGGCGGCGTCTGCACAAGGCTATTTTGCGTTACCATGATCCCGCCGGTTGGCCCATGATACGGCAGGCGCTGCAAGAGATGGGGCTCTCCCGCCTCATCGGTACCGGGCCTCAGCATCTGGTTCCGCCAGAGGGGCGGGAGGGGGCGGGCGCAGGGCGTGCGACTCGTCCTGCCTTGACCCGACACACGGCAATAGCACGTCAGCGGGCCCCTGAAGGAGGCTCGACAGGTTCGGCTAAGCAGCAAGCGGGTCGCAAGCCTCAAGGTGGAGGTGGCCCTCAAAACCGTGAGGGGGGGGCGCCCACACGAGGGGAAAAACAGCAAAGGGGTGGGAGAGTTACTCGCTCCGGCGCGGCCTCTGGTGGTGGCCATGGATCACATGCCAGCCAGGGTGGTAAGTCGGGACAGAAGTCACCAAAAAGAAAGTAAAGCCTTGCATAAAGCCTGACTTGTGTCAGGCTTTTTTCATGCTATGGTTTTGAAAAATAAACTTTTTTGTGGGGTAAGCATGAGGTTTGTCGCACTGCTCTGCGGTTTGTTGTTCGTCGGCCCCGCTTGTGCCAGCGATCCGGCTTTGGAGCTGGCCGACCTGATTGGCGGCAAGGCGCACTACAACCAGCTGAGCCATCAGGTGTTGGGGGAGATGATACGTAAACAACCGGCTCTGGTGCGCTACCAGCCAGTGATCCAGAAGTGGGCCAGGGAGTACCTGACCTGGGAGAGGATGCGAGCCGAGTTGGCACAAACCTATCACAGCCACTTCACCACAGCTGAGATTAACCAGATGCTACAGTTCTTTTCCACACCAACCGGGCAGAAGTACATCCGCTATGCTCCCCTGATGCAAGAGGAGATGGCGTTGATCGGTCGGCGCCTGGCCCGTGAGCAGCAACCCAGGCTCATCCTGATGCTGCAGCAGGCCGGAGCCGATGTGCAGCGGGCACCGGCACCTCAGCCTACGGCTCGCTAAGGCTGCAGCCGCAGATTTGGGGGCTAGCGTAGCCCCCGGCCACAGCATTGTTTATATTTTTTGCCGCTCAGACAGGGGCAGGGAGTATTCGCCTTAAGTTTGGTGCGTTCAGCCAAAAATTGACCTCGGGTGTAGTACCAGAGCCCTTCAATACGAACAAATTCCGAACGCTCATGATGAGCATGGAGCCCAGTTTCATCCCGATACCAGGCACGAAACTCCACTTCGCCGCTGTTGTCTGCTGCGGTTGGGGTAGCAAGCAACTCCAGATTGAGCCATTGGCTCTGCTGAGACTCCGCCTCTAACTCGGCTTCACTGCAGCGAGGGCGAAAATCGGGGTGCCAGGTGGCTAATACATAGTCCCATCTATGCAGGAAAAAGGCGGTAAAGCGCGAGCGCATCAATTGGGCCGGCGTTTCGGCCAGGCGTTGCTTGGCTAGCAGGGGGGCGCAACAAAGGTCAAATTCATGGCCACTTTGGCAAGGGCAGAGCATAGGCAGGTCCGCAGAAAACATAATTGGCGACATTATAAGTGGGGCGGATTTGGCTATCACTCGTTGAATGACAAAAATTGTGTGGTGTAAAGGGTATAAAAGTTGGCGATCTGGCTAGACTGTTAGTGTGTTGCGAGCGCTATGCATGCAGGGGAAACAGTGAGGAGCAGTGTATGAAAATAAAGAATAAAATTATTACTCTGGCAATTTTGCCTTTGGTCTTGGCTGTGCTGGTTATCAATTTATCCGTCTATTTTGCCAGTCAAACCCAATTGAGTGAACAGCAGGCTGCGTTGCGTGATGACTTGATGGCGGCCAAGAAGGCGGAGTTGAGCCAATTTTTGCAATTGGCCGAGACCTCGATTACCAAACTCTATGCCCAGCCAGATACGCCAGCTGTGCGTGAGCAGGTCAAAAATGTATTGCGGGATCTGCGTTATGGTTCGGATGGCTACTTTTTCGTCTATGACTTTAATGGCGTCAACCAGGTATTGGGAACCAAGCCTGAGCTTGAGGGAAAAGATCTCTCTGGGCTCAAGGATGAGACCGGCACTTATTTTATCCAAAATATCATAGCGGCCGCCCGCAGTGGCGAAGGCTTCGTGCAGTATCTCTGGCCCAAACCCTCCATCCAGAAGAGTGTTGCCAAACTGAGTTTCAGCAAGGTGCTGGATAAATATCAGTGGGTGCTCGGTACGGGTTTTTATATCGATGATGTCGAGCAACAGCTGGCTCAAGAGTATGCAAAGGGTAAGGAGCAGATAGCACATAGCATTCAACGCAATATCTGGGTCTCTTTGCTGGTACTGCTTGTCACCGTAGGGGCAACCTCCTGGGTGAGCAATCGCATTACCCGGCCTCTTGAGGCCGTGGCAGCGGCACTCAATGACATTGCTCATGGTGAGGGTGATCTGACGCAGCGCTTGCAGGTGGTGAGTCAAGATGAGGTGGGCTTGGTCAGTCGCGCCTTCAATCAGTTTATTACCCAGATACAGAGTCTGGTGCGTGAAGTCGGCGCCACCAGTGCGCAGGTCTTTGCCGCCTCGGACAGGTTGCAAGATCTCGCCGGGCAGTTTAGCCAGCAGATGCAGGGGCACCGCAGAGAAACCGACATGGTGGTGACCGCTGTGACTGAAATGAGCTCCACCGCCCATGAGGTGGCCTCCAGCGCCGCCAATGCCGCCAACTCCACCTCAGTGGCTGCACAGGAGGCTGCTCAGGCGCATCAGGTTGTCGATGTGGCAAGCCGTAGCATCAACGCCTTGGTCGGGGAGGTGGATCAGGCCTCTCATGTCATCGCCGAGTTGGCGCAGGAAACCGCCAAGATTGGCTCTGTGGTCGAGGTGATCCGGGGCATAGCCGAGCAGACAAACCTGCTGGCGCTCAATGCCGCGATTGAGGCAGCCCGGGCTGGTGAGCAGGGACGGGGGTTTGCTGTGGTTGCCGATGAGGTGCGTTCGTTGGCAGGCAGAACCCAGCAGAGTACTCATCAAATCAATGACATGTTGCAGCGTCTGCAAAACGGGGTAAAAGAGGCAGTGGCGGTTATGGATACCAGCCAGGAGCGCAGTCAGCAGGCTATCAGTGAAACAGCCAAGATCGCCACGTCATTGGATAGCATGGCGCTGTCGGTCAGCTCCATCAATGATATGAACATGCAGATTGCCACGGCGGCTGAAGAGCAGAATGCTGTTTCCGAGGAGATCAACCGTAATCTGGTGGCCATCCAGCACATAGTCGAAGGCTTGAGTCTGGCGGCAGAGGAGTCGGCTCGAACCACCCAGGATGTGGTGGCTACCGGGCAACAGTTGAAGTCCCTGGTCAGCCGTTTCCGGGTCTAAATTTGAACCAGCTTGGCATGCTTTGCGGGGCGCTCGAAAGCGCCCCGATTTTTTTGTCACCGGTGGCAACAGACAACAACAATATTACTTTAATTTTGCATTTCATTTACTTGATATTGAGTGTTTTACCCATATTATGATGGGAGCGCAGTGGGCTTATGTCACCGTGCGCTGGAGCAAACCGACTGTTCTACCTTCATGATACTTAAGGAGTCTCAATGAAACGCGTGTTGCTATTTTTGGCGACCAACTTGGCTGTAGTACTGGTGCTCTCCATCGTACTCAACCTCCTCTCTGGTGTGCTGGGTATCAATCGCCAAGGGACGGGCGGTCTGCTGTTGATGGCGGCGGTATTTGGCTTTGGTGGTTCGTTTATTTCACTGTTCATGTCTAAATGGATAGCCAAGCGTAGTTATGGGGTTCAGGTGATAGACCAGCCTCGTAGCGAAATGGAAAACTGGCTGGTCTCGACCGTGCAACGGCAGGCTCGTGAGGCCGGGATAGGCATGCCTGAGGTCGGGATCTACGACTCACCCGAGATGAACGCCTTTGCCACAGGGGCCAGCAAGAATAGCTCCTTGGTTGCGGTGAGTTCGGGTCTGCTCTACAGCATGAGTCGTGATGAGGCCGAAGCTGTACTCGCCCATGAGGTGAGCCACATTGCCAATGGCGACATGGTGACTCTGACCCTGATCCAGGGCGTGGTGAACACCTTTGTCATCTTCTTTGCCCGGATTGTGGCTGGCATCATCTCTAACTTCTTCCGCTCCTCTGATGATGAGGAGTCTCCTGCTCAGGGTGGCTTTGTCTACATGATGATTGTCTTTGCCCTGGAGATGGTGTTTGGCATTTTGGCTTCGGTCATTGTCATGTGGTTCTCACGGCAGCGTGAGTTCCGTGCCGATGCCGGTGCGGCAAGACTGGCCGGGCGTGACAAGATGATTGCAGCCCTTGAGCGGTTGCGTCACGGGCATGAGTCTCAGCTTGAGGGCTCCATGATGGCGTTTGGCATCAATGGCAAACGTTCTGTCAGCGAGTTTTTCATGAGTCACCCCCCTCTGGAGCAGCGTATCGAAGCATTGCGCCAAATCTGATGGGATAACTGCTCTATGTTAAAGAAAGGGCTGCCTCGGCAGCCCTTGTTGTTGGTACTTAGCTAAACGCTTTGCTTCAGGAGCGGTAGAGCACCTTGATGAGGTGAAAGCCAAACTGGGTCTTTACTGGGCCCAGAACGGTCAGCAACTCACCTTTGAATACCGCATCATCGAAGGCTTTGACCATCTGTCCGCGGCGAAACTCTCCCAGGTCCCCTCCCTTTTTGCCCGAGGGGCAGAGCGAGTGGCGGCGGGCCAGCTCACCGAAGTGGGCCCCTCGCGCCAGTTGTTGTTTGAGTTTCTCGCATTCGGCGCGACTCTTGACCAAGATATGTAAAGCGGCGGCTTTCACTGTGGCTCCCTGTACAAGGATAGATGGTATCGGCTGGGAATTTTCCGGTATATCGGCTCTGGCTGCAAGTTCGTTGCTGGCAGTGCTGCTGCAGGAGTGGGGTGGCTATGTTAGGATTTAATTAGCCGGAGGTAATTGGCCAGGTGCTGGTTTTCACCTCATATTTGTTCCTCTTTTTTTGTTCCTCTTTTTCTGTTCCGAGGGCAGTTTTGAAGCTGATTGTTGTCATTCATGGACTCTGCCGCATCGCCCACCGCTTTGGTCTTATTCAACTCAGGGGGGCTTTGCTGTTGTGCCTTGGGTTGAGCCTGCCCATCCCGACTCTTGCCAAGCCGGTTCATTTTGAGGTGTCGGGGATCAAGGGGGAGGTGCGTGAAAATGTGGAAACCTACCTGGAGGCATTGCCCTCGTTTCAGGCGGATAGACTCCTCTATCGCCGTAAGCAGATACTAGAGGCGGTAACCAAGGGGTTGCAGGCTCTGGGTTACTATTCTGCACGAGTCGAACTCTCTCAGGATGAGGCAAACAAGGATACTGTGTTGGTGAAAATCGACCCGGATAAACCTATCGTCATCCGCTCTTTGAAGGTCTCCCTGCAGGGGGATGCGTTGAATGACAAGGTATTTGATCGCTTGCTGAAAAAGTTGCCTCTTAAACAAGGGGACGTGTTGCACCATGGCAAGTATGAAGAGATCAAGAGCAACTTGACCAATCGCGCCTTGGCTCGAGGCTATTTTGATGCCGAGATGGTGCGCTCTAGTATCAAAGTCTACCCCAGAGAGTATGCGGCAGATGTGGTCATCGAGTTTTCATCTGGCCATCGCTATCGCTTTGGCGAGATCAATATTGTCGGTGTGACTCAGAGTCAGCGTCTCATCAAACCGCTGATAACCTTCAAGCCAGGTGACCCTTATGTGGCGCAAAAACTGGCCACCCTTAGCCAGTCGCTCTCTGAGACCCGTTACTTTCGGCAGGTGGATGTCCACCCTCTGCTCAAGCAGAGCAAAGATTACCGGGTGCCCATCCATGTGGGCCTGGAGCCCAAGAGTAACAACCTGGTCGAGGTCGGTGTCGGTTTCTCAACCGATGAAGGTGTGCGTGCTCAACTCAACTGGGAAAAACCCTGGCTCAACCAGTATGGCCACAGCTTGAACGCGCAACTCAAGATCTCAACCTCACAACCTTCGCTGACATTTAACTATCGTATTCCAGGAAAAGATCCAAACAACGATTACTACAACCTGCAGAGTAGCTATGAGGTTAAGGATTCTAATGATACTTACTCACAACTCTCTCAGGTCGGGGTGCACTACTGGACCAAGAAGCTAGGGGATTGGGAGCGGGACTATTTTGTGCGCCTGGAATATGAAGATTATGAGCAAGGTTTGAGTCGTGGTAACAGCCTGTTGCTGATCCCCGGTATCACGCTGAGTCGATTGCGGATTGATCGTGGTCTGGATCCCGAGTGGGGAGACCGCCTGATTTTGAGCAGTGAGTTTTCGCAACCGGCCTGGGGGTCGGATATCGGTTTTACGCGCTTACGGGCCCGGGCCAAGTGGTTGCGAACCCCCTGGGAAGGGGCGCGCTTTATCTCTCGCATCGAGCAGGGGTGGATAGGCGGCGAGAATATCGAGCAGATGCCGGCCAGCTTGCGCTTTTTTGCCGGTGGGGATCAGTCAGTCCGGGGCTTTGGCTACGAGACCATATCACCTACCGATGCCAGCGGACAGCTCACGGGGGCGCGTTATCTGACCACCGGCAGTATGGAGTATGACCACCCCGTGGCCGAGAAGTGGCGTCTGGCCACCTTTGTAGATGCGGGGACAGCAACCAACGATTACCGGGATCCGCTCAAGATTGGCACAGGTATGGGGGTGCGTTGGCTCTCCCCTTTGGGGCCCATCCGCTTTGATCTGGCGTTTGGCGTATCAGAGGTCCATGTGCCCTGGCGTTTGCACTTCGGCTTGGGGGCAGAACTATGACCTGGCTACGCTTGATGCTGGTGGCCTTGAGTGGTCTCTTGATGCTGCTGCTGACCTTGCTGGGACTGCTCCTCTTCACCAGCTCGGGCAATCAGATGATCTGGCAACAACTGCAGCGTCAACTCCCGAACCTGCAGGGGGAGCTGGTGAGCGGTCACTTGGGCACCGGGTGGGAGATCCACAACCTGGATTTTCACTCCTCGTTGCTTGACCTCAAGGCCAGCAAGGCCAGATTGGCCTGGCAGGCCGGCGCGCTTTTTGCCGGTAAGCTCATCATAGATGAGCTGCTATTGGATAAGCCTCAGCTGACGCTACACCCCCAGCCGGCAGAGCCGACTTCAGAGCCTGACGTTGACGAGCCGAGTACGCCCAATCAACTCATCACTTTGCCGGTCAGCCTCTTCGTGCAGCAATTGTCGGTGCAGAATTTTGCCCTGCAGACGCCGGATGTGGTGGTCAAGGTGGGGGCCTTGAGTGCGGCGGCTGATTGGCAGGGCGACACCCTGGTGCTCAGGCGCAGCAAGGGTGCCGACGTGGATGTGGCCTTGTTGCTGTCTCAGGCTCAGGAGCCCTCTCAAGCACAGCAGCCTTCTAAGGGGGCAGGCAACAAAGCGGCTGCGGATAAGGGTAAGCAGGGGGCACAGAAGGCTCAGGCCGCTCCCGTTGCCAAAGGCAAGTCTCAGCCCAAGGGGCAGCCCGATATGTTTGATCCCAAATATA
>JBOFBS010000010.1:0-3958 GCA_051645725.1 Aeromonadaceae bacterium
GTTACCAGGTTATCCCGTGGAGGGGTTCCCGAGCGGCCAAAGGGATCAGACTGTAAATCTGACGGCTCTGCCTTCGAAGGTTCGAATCCTTCTCCCTCCACCATCTTCTCTTCTTCCCCGCAGCCTCGCCTGCATTTCTGACCCTGCTATGACAAACTCTGCGGCAGACAAGGCTTAAACTCGTTATAGTAAAATCATCGCCTGACAGGCTCTGCTATTGAATAGGGTGCAATGACGGACATTCCAACCGCTGAAAGCAGCTCGGCCGCTGCGGCCGCCGCTCTCTTTAAAGACAAACGGGTGCTGCTCATAGACGACCAGCGCTCATTCCAGGTGATGATGAAGGCTACCCTGATGAACATAGGCCTGAATCGAGTCACCCTGTTGACCTCAGCCGAAGAGAGCCGCCGCCGCTGTCAAAAGGAGCAGTTCGACATCTATCTCATCGACTACAACCTGGGTATGGGTGAAAACGGTCGACAACTGCTTAACCATTTACGAGAAAATAAACTGCTTCCTCCCGAAGCCATCGTCTTCATCATCAGTGGTGACAACAGCCGCAGCATGGTGCTGAGTGCCCTGGAGAGTGAACCAGATGACTATCTGATGAAGCCCTTCTCCCAGGAGCAGTTGCGCCAGCGTTTGCAACGCGCACTACTGCGCAAGCAGGAGCTCAGTGGGGTATTCACAGCGCTGGCCAATGACGACCCCACCGAGGTAGTCAAAAGCTGCGAACAGGTATTGGGTAAGGGCACCCGCTTCAGTAACTACTGCCGCTGTCTGATGGCAGAGATGCACATGAAGATGGGTGATGCCAGCGAAGCCCGTCGAGTCTTGCGTGCGGGACTGGCAGCGGGAGAATCCAGCTGGCTACGTCTGGGACTGGGTAAGGCCTGCCAGATGCTGGGGCTGCATGAGGAAGCCATCACGCACCTGAATGCCGCCCTGCAGTTGCGCCCCTTGATGGTTGAAGCCTACCGCTGGCTCTCCATCTCCCAATTAGCCACCGGTTTTGGCCCCGAGGCCATAGAGACCCTCACTCGCGCCACCGAGATCTCACCTCAATCCGGGATACTGCACCGTCAGTTGGCTGAGATCAGCCTGGCGCAAGGGGATTATCGCAAGGCTCGCGAATCCCTGGCGACCATGATAGAGCTCAATCGTTTTGCCACCGAACGTAACCCTCAACTCATCGGCAGCTATGTCCACTGTCTGATCCTGCATGCCATGAACAGCGATGACCCCTTTCATATCGGCAATTTGCAAAAACAGGTCAACAGCGCTCTCTACCGCTGCCGCCAGGCACTGCTGGAAACGGACTTTGACTACAACAGCTTCGAGCAGATCTGCCAGGCTCGGGTACAAATGGCTCGGGGGGATCTGATCCGTGGCAAACGCATGCTCTACAAGGCAGGCCACAACTATGGTGATGAGCCATCCAAGATGGCAACCCCGCTGCTAAGCAGCATGGTGCTGGCGCTGATGCAGTTGGGTGATTTTGAGTATGCCGAACAGCTGCAACCCTATTTGTGTGAGCAGGGGAGCATGGATCCCCTGCTACAGCAGTGTATCCAGTCCGTACACAAGGACCACTCCCAGCAAGAGCGCCATCAGAAATATCTGGAACTCAACGAACAGGGGATTGCCGCCTATACCGCCGGGCGTTATGAAGAGGCCCTGGGTTTCTTCCGCGATGCGTTGCGTAAGGCCCCGGCCAATACCAGCGCCGCCCTGAACAAGGCACAAGCCCTGTTGCAGATCATCAAGGATCGCAAGAAGCCAGGTGAACTTATCGATGAATGCAAAACCACTCTGGCCCTGCTCGATGGTGTGCTGCTCAATGCCGCACAACAGGAGCGTCTGAAAAAATTGCAAGAAGACCTGCATCACCAGAAAATGCGTTAACTCAATGCGTGCTCAACAAGAGGTTACATGAAGTTAGTTTCATTCAACATCAATGGGCTGCGCGCCCGCCTGCCTCAGCTACAAGCCCTCATCGCCGCTCACCAACCCGATGTGATCGGCCTGCAGGAGATCAAGGTACACGATGAGGCCTTTCCTCGCGAAGAGGTAGAAGCCATGGGTTACCAGGTCTTCTTTCACGGACAGAAGGCCCACTACGGCGTTGCCCTGTTGTGTAAACAGCTACCAGACCATATCCAGCGCGGCTTTCCCAGTGATGAGGAGGAGGCACAGCGACGCATGATCATGGCCACCTTTACCCAGGCCAATGGCCGCAAACTGACGCTGCTAAACGGCTATTTTCCCCAGGGCGAAAACCGTGATCACCCCACAAAATTCCCGGCCAAGGCAAAATTCTACGCTGACCTGCAAACCTATTTAGAGCAACACCATCAGCCAGATGAGGATCTGGTGGTGATGGGTGATATCAATATCTCGCCCGAAGATAGCGATATCGGCAGAGGGGAAGCCAATCGCAAGCGCTGGTTGAAAGAGGGGAAATGCTCCTTCCTGCCGGAGGAGCGGGAGTGGTTGGCTCAACTCAAAGGTTGGGGACTGATCGACACCTTCCGACAACAACATCCGGATGTCACGGATCGTTTTAGCTGGTTTGACTATCGCAGTAAGGGGTTCGATGATAATCGTGGCCTGCGCATCGATCTGATACTGGGGACGGCCCCCTTGGCGGCTCGACTGAGCGCGGCCGACATAGACTACGCACTACGCGGCCACGACAAACCCTCGGATCACGCCCCCATCTGGGCACTCTTCACCTGATAAGCTATCGCTTGGGTAACGCCGCCTAAGAGCTTCTACTACTAGGCGGCATCTTCGCGTATCGACAAAGTTAGTTGGCGTTAGTCTTATTGGGTACAGAAAAGTTAAGACTCAATTGTTCCTTTGTACGGCGCACACTCTCACGATAGCGAGCCAGCTCACTCACAGGCACATGATCGCGCAGGTTTTCATAGCGGTAGATCACCTTAAGCTGGCTCTGATCGATAGGCTCGACCTGCAGGGAGAAACGGTAGATGGCATTCTCCTCTGTGCCTCGATATGCCGTGACGCTGACCGGCTCAGGGAAATGCAGCACAAACTCCTGCTCAACGCGCACGGGTGGCGTCAACTCCAGAGGCTGATGGCGACTATCACTGAACGACTTCAGGTAGGAGTCCACCAGATCGGCATAGATCTCGACACCATACTGCTTCAGAGCCTCCCGCCCGCCGGCCACTTGATAGACCTCCCGCATCTCCAGCTGATTCAATCCCAGATCATCGCGAAGCATAGGTAAACCAACGGGATCAGCATCCGAATAGATCTTGCTGTAGTAATCGGTAAACGTCCGCCCCAGGCTCTCAATCGAGTTATTGCGCCACTGGCTACGCTGCTGCTCAGCCTGCTCACCGCTATAACGGCTCTCGATTTGCAAACGGTTGAACTCTTTTTGCACCCATAACTCTTGCCGTACCTGGATATCCGAAGTACGGAATTCACTATCCATGGAGGTGAGACTCTTTACCTCAGGGGCCACCAGCAAGGCATAACGCAGATAGGGAAAACCGACTGTCTCCAGGCGATTACCCTGATTGAGATTAGTGCCATCCAGCCAGAGTCGTTTGCCCTCTAGCTGCAGGGTGACAATCACATGGTCAAACGCATAGGGTGAAGCCAATTCGGAGGGCAACTGCGCCCCCTGCTCCAGACTGACCAGAGCGGCGGTGGGTGCTAGCCCCATCGCCTTGAGCAGGGCGAGCAACAGCGCCGTCTTGTCTTTGCAGTCGCCATAACGACGATACAGGGTGTCAGCCGCCTTGCGTGGTCGATGAGAACCCATCCCATCCTCCATCCCCAGGTAACGCACCTCCTGCTGCACGAATTGCAGGGCCAGCATCACCCGCTGTGCGTTGCTTTCGGCTTGCTTGCTTAGGGCATCGGCCAGTAATTGAACCGAGGGGTCCACTGCCGAGGCCTCTTGGTAGAGGGGAGTCGCCCA
>JBOFBS010000011.1:0-2531 GCA_051645725.1 Aeromonadaceae bacterium
TGACTAGCCACACCATACATGGCTAGTTGTTCATACCCTAAGTAATGCTCGATGAAAAAGCGATCAATCCTCATATAAATCAGCATCAGCATTAATGGTACCCAGAGCGCCCCACCTCGACTTAACATTACCACTGCCACTTTTTTATGCCAGTCCCAGATGCCACCTCTAAAATAAATAACACAACACAGTGACATAGCTAAAAACATTGCTTCTATTGCCCTGCTTGAATAGATGATGAAATAAGATGAAAGTAAAAGAGCGAGGCTTACCAAAAGCACCCTTAATAATAAAATTGCAAGACGAATCGCTACAACAATACCTATATTTGTGGTGGCTTGATAGTAGTTGGCTATTACTGAAAATGGTTCATTAAAAATGAGCGCCAGTGCCAATAGCATCAGCATTAATCTTACATCTTGATCTGCGACAATAAAATTTGCGTAGACTAATGTGACAAGCAAAGCAACCAAAGCGAAAAGTAGACGAAAAACAAATACTGAAGATAGTATCTTCCAACGCAAATGAGGATGCCGAACTAATGCCGGAACAACAACTTCCGAGCCGGCAATCAATGTAACTGATGACAATAAAATGACGGCATTGAGCGAATATAGCCATTTCCCATATAATGACACACCGAGTAGATGACTAATTACCCCCTCGCAAAAAAAAACCAACCCAATGGTCACCATTTTTTCAAATAATAGAATACTAACATTAGTAATAATTGCGGCATATTCTCGATAAAATGCCACAACCAGGCCTAATCGCATCCAAGTTGCCTCATTATAGAAACAGGTAACTCAATTTCTAGCCAGCAAAAAATGAACATTGTGTACCGGTAGCTTCACGATGTTCTCCGTTATTGTATGCTGCTGCTTCGCTAGCCACACAAGATCACAAATCCCATCAGTTGGCTCAAAGGCCGCAGGGGCATACATAAGAATGTCACGTACTTGTTGGTGATCAAAACGGTGACAGGCCTCATCCAGCGAAGCTAGCAAGTGCCTCAACTGAGACCATGGGAGCCAGCTCTCTTGTGCCACCATGATCCTGGGGTGTTCGGTTCCTCTGGCATCATCACCAATCAGTAACTCTTCGTAGAGCTTTTCACCCGGCCGCAACCCCGTCACCTCGATGGCAATATCACCATCGGGCCGCTGCTCATCACGCAATGTCAGACCACTCAGGCGTATCATGCGCTTCGCCAGCTCCATGATCCGTACCGGTTGCCCCATATCGAGAACAAATACGTCGCCCCCCTCCCCCATTGCGCCAGCCTGGATCACCAGCTGGGCAGCCTCAGGTATTGTCATGAAGTAACGGATGATGTCGGGATGAGTCAGGGTAATGGGCCCTCCTTTATCTATCTGCTGTCTGAATAACGGTACCACAGAACCCGAAGATCCAAGCACATTGCCAAAACGCACCATACAAAAACGGGTTTGATGCTTTTCACGGGTCAAGGCTTGCAAGATCAACTCGGCCATACGCTTGCTGGCGCCCATGGTATTGGTCGGCCGCACGGCTTTGTCGGTGGAGATCAGCACGAATGTCTCGACCCCAGCCTCAATGGCAGCCTGTGCAGCATACAGTGTTCCAAATACGTTGTTGCGCACTCCTTCAATGATGTTGAACTCGACTAGCGGGACATGTTTATAAGCTGCTGCATGGTAGACCGTCTGGATCCGAAAACTCTGCATCACAGTCTTGAGGCGATGCTGGCGCTGCACTGACCCCAGTAACGGCACCAGATCCGTTTCGATTTCTTCACGATGACACTGCTCCCGCAGGTTTTTGTGCAAGACATAGAGGGCGTATTCGGATAGTTCGAACAGTACCAAGGTGGATGGCCGACACCGCAAGATCTGGCGGCATAGCTCAGAACCAATAGAGCCACCGGCACCTGTCACCATGACCGCTTTTCCTGTGATATTGGCTTCCATTAATTTTGTCACCGGCTCTACCGGGTCTCTGCCCAACAGATCGTCGATGGAAACCTCATTGAGCTGATCTATGCGAGCCGAGCCATTGACAAGATCGGCCATCCCAGGGATGGAGAGCACTTCGCAAGAGAGGGGCTCAAGTGCATTGATCACCTCCTGGCGACGCGCTCTGGTGCTGCTCGGCATTGCCAGCAAGATCTTCTGTACCCCATGGTGGTCAATCAGGGCTGGTAACTGAGCACTGTGATAAACGGTACAGCCCTGGATCACGCATCCCTGTTTAGCGGGATCGTCATCAATAAAGGCGACGGGATAAAACTCATTACCTTGCAACAAAGCCATTTGCAGCTGTCGACCCGAAGAACCCGCTCCATAGATCAATACCTGGGTACGAGCCAGACGGGTGGTATTGAGCAGCGCCCGGAAAAACAGCCGCACACCACCGACCAGCAGCACCAAAAAGGAGAGATAGATAACAGATACCGTTCTGGGCAGAAAGATATCAAAGTAAAACTCAGAGAGAACAAAGAAACAGGTTGAAAGAAATACCCCTAGCGAGATTGTCCATAAGACCCTAAAGCT
>JBOFBS010000012.1:0-17245 GCA_051645725.1 Aeromonadaceae bacterium
TGCGGATAGCCATAAGCGCCAGTCCACAGTATGGGAGCAAGCTTCAGTGATCTGCTTCCTGCTTTCTGACGAAGCATCAAATCTGACGGGCGGTCTTTTTGCCACAGATGGCGGTTGGACGGCATACTGACAATATGAAGGGGCCGGGAGTGGGGGAGCTGCGCAGATCTATTTGAGCAGACCAACACGAAACAGCCTCACAAGAATAAAGGCCAGCATCATGCTGGCCTTTGCATTTGTTATGCAATGCAGGAAAAGGGGGGCATGCCACCTGCAGATATAATCTGAGCACTCATGGCTCTTCTTTGGGTTACCTGCTTAGGCTGGGGTTGCCCCTCTAACCGAAATTAGGCTTGATGGTGGTTGTTTACCGCACAGGAAAACAGGCTCGGCGATATTCTCAAGGTTAAAGGAGTCAACGAAAGAAGATGTTGCGAGATAGGATTAATCAAAGTTACAAATAATTCACATGTTATGCCATGCTAGAGCCTCATCCTTTATGATTTGTGAGTGGTTATGAGTGATCTCTCTTCGTGCGCGCCCTCCCAGGAGCGTAAACCGGTCGGCACTCTGCTGTTGCGGACCCTGGCCATGCCTGCCGATACCAATCCCAGCGGAGATATCTTTGGGGGGTGGCTGATGGCCCAGATGGATATGGGTGGGGCCATCCTGGCCAAGGAGTTGGCGCGGGGGCGGGTGGTGACGGTGGCGGTGGATGCCATCACCTTCTTGAAGCCTGTGGCGGTGGGAGATGTCGTCTGCTGCTACGGTGAGTGCGTTAAGGTGGGCAACAGCTCGCTTAAAATTAAGCTGGAAACCTGGGTCAAGAAGGTGGCAAGCGAGCCGATAGGCGAACGTTATTGTGTCACCGAGGCGGCGTTTACCTATGTGGCGGTCGACTCAAATGGTCGCCCACGTCCTTTGCCTGCCGGGCTTAGCGCGGGCCCCTGTCGGGAGTAGCTCTGCTTGCTTGCCAGCTGGAAGGGGCTGCCGATTGGGATGTTACGATCAGCTCCATTCGGATGACTCAACAGATAATCTCGTTCTTTATGTGCTTATCTGGATTAAAAAACTTTCAATTGGTTGTTTTTTAGCTAAACGCTCGGGTGTAAGCCCCTGATGTAAAATAACTGTAATATGCTCTTGTTAGACTCTCTTCGACTTAACAGAAGGAGTCTTGATATGAAACTTTATGTCTCTTTGGGGTGTCTGCTTTGGAGTTTGGCATCATTCTCAGTTCATAGTGCTGAACACGATATTCCAGGATTTATCACTGAAGTTGAAGAGGGTCGTCTTTGGGTGTTTAAAGAGGGCTCTCTTGAATATCAAGAATTTAAGAAACATGGCGAGCCGCTGAAACAATTTAGCAACATAGGTGCAGGCCCGAATGGCATGACGGTGAAATCAGCCGATCAGTCCACACTGGACAGCTACTTATCTGAAATTGCGAAAGCAAAATAAGATGAGCGCCACCCCGCCCAGTAGATAGTTGACTGGGCGGGGTTCCCCATTTCGCCCCCCGTTTTAGCGCCTAATCTCATGGCTCCGATGAACTTGCCAGGGATGGTTGCCGCTGTTTCCTTCCATCAATCTCTCCCGATTGGTTAACAACTCTGTGTTATTGACTACAGTTAACGATAGATGAGTCGCGGTGCAGAGGCTTTTCATATCATGAATCATCATGCTCGGGTCATATTGCAGGAGCGGTTGGCTCACGGCCGCGAATTACGCAAGCGGGTTCCCCGGCGCGCACATGCCAAGATAGGCCAGCCCCAGCGGGATGTGGTGGCACTGCTGGAGCAGTCTAGTCTTGATCGGCTGCCACGTCTGGTGCCGCTGCGTTATGGCCGAATGCTCAACTCACCCTTTGCCTTTTTCCGCGGAGCGGCCCTGCTCCAGGCTCATGATCTGGCGGCGACGCCCTGCACTGGCCTGCTCCAGCAAATCTGCGGCGACTGCCATCTGCTCAACTTTGGCGGCTTTGCCACCCCGGAACGCACCTTGATCTTCGACCTGAATGATTTTGATGAAACCTTCCCGGGTCCTTGGGAGTGGGATCTTAAACGTCTGGTGGCTAGCTTTTATGTGGCGGCCAGCCATTTTGGCTTCAAGCCTGGGATGGCGGAGGAGCTGGTATCGCAAGTGGTGACAAGCTACCGTCAACATATGGCTCACTATGCACAGATGGGGTCGCTGGCTATCTGGTATGACAGACTCAGCTTTGAGCGACTGCTCAAACATGTCGCTAACCCTGCCGCGCAACAGCTGATGCGGCAATCTATGGAGCGGGCATCGCGCCGCACACATGATGCACTCTTCCCTAAGATTGCCGAGCAGCAGGGCGAGAGCTGGTTGCTAAAAGATGCGCCGCCTTGTCTGTTCCATCTACATGGCAGCAGCTCGCTGCTTACACCCGAAGATGGTTGGATGACGGCTCAGGAGTGGCGTAGCCTCTTTACCGGATTGTATGGACAATATCTGCAGACCTTGAGTGCCAGCCACCGTCAGCTACTGAGCTATTTCACGTTGCAGGACCTGGCATTCAAGGTGGTGGGGGTCGGTAGTGTGGGGACTCGTTGTCTGGTGATGTTGCTAACGGATGCCATGCACAGGCCGTTGTTTTTGCAAATTAAGGAGGCTCGCCAGTCGGTGTTGGCCAACTATGTGCCAACTGCTGCTTGTATCCCGCACCAGGGTGAGCGGGTGGTGATTGGACAGCGTATGATGCAGGCATCGAGCGATGCATTTCTCGGATGGGCCAGTGGCCCGCTGGGACGCCACTTTTTCTTGCGTCAACTTAGGGATATGAAATTGACGCCTCAGCTTGAACTTTACGATGCCCAGCTCTTTGGCTTGTATGCCGGTATTTGTGGTTGGGTGCTGGCTCGGGCACATGCTCGCGCCGGGGGCTTGGCTCCCGAAATCACAGGCTATATTGGCAGCGGAGAGGCATTGGTCGAGGCCTTGGTTCGCTATGCGCGAGACTATGCACAACGCGTCGAGCAAGATTATGAACTGTTCCGCAAGGCATGCCGCAGTGGGCGGCTCCAGGCCCAGAGTGAGGCTGACTATGCTGCGGATGGTTCGATATGAGGTTATTTGTGTGCTGTGTTCAGCAGCCGGTATGCTTTCCAGTCAAGGATGAAGAGAGGGGAAACCATGTTAGTTGTGTTGTTGGTGGGGATGCCGGTTATTTTGGGCAACATGTTGCTGCAGTCGCAGATCAGCGTTTGGAGTGTGCGCTTTTACCTGAAGCGGATTAACAAGCCATTGTGCTTGCCGATTGGCTCGTTTCCGCTGTTTGGGGTGATCACTATTCTGATGTTGGGGAATTTTATGCAGATCACCCTCTGGGGTCTGCTGTTTCTGTTGCTTGGCGAATTTCAGAGCCTGGATGCGGCTATCTATCACTCCGGGGTGAATTTTGCCACGTTGGGCTATGGCGATATTGTTATGAGCCCCAAATGGCGGCTGTTAGGGCCGCTTGAGGCGGTGAATGGTGCCTTGATGATAGGACTATCTGGGGCCAGTATGTTGGCGGTGCTGCAACACCAGCTTAAGAGTAAGTTTGGGGAGCAGCTTTAGCCTCAGGCGTGGAAAGCAAAATTAGCGCAAACGCTCCTATTTAATGATCCCCCAGCCGGTTCTAACTGGGGGATCTTTTTTACATCAGGCGGTTTTTCTCGTTATCCAACCCAATGCCCACTTGCGTAGATCATCTACATAGATAAACACCACGGGGATCACCAGCAGACTCAGGAAGGTGGAGGTGATGAGCCCGCCTATGATGACGATGGCCATGGGGGCGCGGAAGCTGGGGTCTGAGCCTATACCCAGGGCTATGGGTAACATACCGGCCCCCATGGCTACCGTGGTCATGATGATGGGGCGAGCTCGCTTGGTACAGGCATCCAGTAGTGCATGCCACCGATCCAGCCCCTGGCGATGGCGCGCCATGATGGCGTACTCTACCAGCAGGATGGAGTTCTTGGTCGCGACGCCCATCAGCATGATTAAGCCAATCATGGCCGGCATCGAAAGGGCAGTGTGGGTGACAAACAGGGCGAGGATGGCACCGGGTACAGAGAGTACCAGCGCGGCCAGAATGGTGACAGGTTGCACGAAGTCCTTGAACAGCAGCACCAGTACAATATAGATACAGAGCACTCCGGTGATCATCGCCAGACTGAAACCCTGGAATAGTTCACCCATGGCTTCGGCATCACCTACGGCTGTTTTGCTGATCCCGGTTGGCAGCTGTTGCAGGCTGGGCAGGCTGGCAACGGCTTGCTCCATTTGTCCCAGGGCTATGCCATTGAGTTCGGCTTCTATGTTGATGTTGCGGGAGCGGTCAAAGCGGTCGATCTGCGCCGGTCCACTGGCCAGATGGATGTCAGCAATATTCGCCAGCATGACGCTGCCTCGACTCCCGGGTACCCCCAGCCGTTCAAAACGGCTGAGATCAGCGCGCGTCGCATCCTTGAGTTTTACGACCACCGGGATCTGACGCTGTGCCAGGTTGAGTTTGGCCATGTTTTGCTCATAGTCTCCCATGGTGGCGATACGCAGGGTTTCGGCTATGGTGGCGGCTGTGACCCCCAGATCGGCGGCTTTGGCAAAGTCGGGACGGATCACCAGTTCGGGGCGTACCAGACTGGCGCTGGAGGTGACATTACCCACACCGGCAATGGCCCGCATCTCGCGTTCGACTTGACGCGCGAAGATGGCCAGCTGTTCGCCCTCTTCACCAGAGAGGGCCAACTGATACTTCTCGCCTGAACCGCCCAATCCCACTTTGACTCTCACGCCGGGGATCTGCTCCATGCTCTGGCGCAACTGAGCCTCGATCTGCTGCTTTTTGATGCCGCCCCGCTCACTTCGTGGGGTGAGGTTGATCGTCAAGGTGGCCTTGCGAACTTCGCCACTGGCTTGCGGGGCAAAGGGATCACTCCCCGATGCTCCCCCGCCTATTGTGGTGTAGATGCTCTGCACATAGGGGATTTGGCGAGCCAATTGCTCGGCCTGATCAACGGCGCTGCGGGTTTGGGCCAGGGTGCTGCCGGGCGGCAGGCTGAGGCTGATCTGGGTTTGCGAGAGATCATCGGGTGGAATAAAGCCGGTAGGTAGCAGCGGTGTCAGGCCAAAGAGGACGCCGATAAAGAAGGTGCCGCTGATAAGGGCGGTTTGGGCCTTGTGTCGCACACACCAGTTGGCCATGCCGAGGTATAGCCGTTCCCAGCTGGCTTCTTTGTGTGGTGTCATGGTAGCCGAGAGCAGATAGGCGGCCATCATGGGGGTCAGCATGCGGGCAACTATCAAGGAGAAGAGCACGGCGATGGCGGCAGTCCAGCCAAATTGCACGAAGAATTTCCCGACTATGCCCGTCATGAAGGCAGTGGGCAGGAAGACGGCTATCAGGGTGAAGCTGGTGGCTATGACCGCCAGGCCTATCTCATCGGCCGCATCCATGGCGGCCTGATAGGGGCTCTTTCCCATGCGCAAGTGGCGCATGATGTTCTCTATCTCGACGATCGCATCGTCCACCAGTATGCCGACGACCAGTGACAGGGAGATCAGCGTGACCTGATTGACGGTAAAACCCAGGAAGTAGATGACGCCGAAGGTGGGAATGATGGAGAGTGGCAGAGCCGTAGCCGAGACCAGGGTGGCGCGCCAGTTACGCAAGAAAAGCCACACCACCACCACGGCCAGAAAGGCGCCTTCGTACATCAGTGACATGGAGCTGGCGTAGTTTTCTAGCACGGGGTTGACGAAGTTGAAGGCTTCGGTGACCTGAATATCTGGATGTTTTCCCTTGAGCTCGGCTAGCGCGGCACGCACCCCCTCCATCACGGCCACCTCACTGGCACCGCGGCTGCGAACTATCTCGAAACCGACCACAGGGCGGCCATCCAATAGGGCCTGACTACGCGGTTCGGCGACCGTGTCACTTACGTTGGCGATCCGCTCCAGCCGAACCGCTCGGCCATCGGCTAATGGAATTTCCAACGCGGCGAGCTCCTGGGCACTCTGAACTGTGGCTATGGTGCGCACAGACTGCTCCTTGCCGCCGACGTCGGCTCGTCCGCCAGAGGCTTCTTGCTGAATGAGACGTACCCGGTGCGAGAGGTCTGCGGCCGTCACATTCAAGGCCTGCATCTTGTCTGGGTCCAGCTCGACCCGGATCTGGCGCGTGACCCCTCCCACCCGGCTCACGGCGCCCACGCCCTTGATACTCAATAAACTCTTGCTGATCGTGTTATCCACAAACCAGGAGAGGGCTTCGTCATCCATGCGGCTGGAGGCGATCGTGTAGGTGAGAATGGGTGTCCCTGCCAGATTGGATTTGGTGATCACAGGATCCTGCATCGCCCCTGGCAGCTCTGAGCGAATACGGCTGACTGCATCGCGCACATCATCCAGTGCCTCTTGCGTCGGCTTCTCCAGACGAAACTCCACCATGATGGTGGCACTGCCGTCCTGGATTGTGGTGTAGATATGTTTCACCCCCTGCAGCGCCGCTACCGAGTTCTCGATCTGACGGGCAATCTCGCTCTCCATCTGGGATGGCGCCGCCCCCGGCAGGGTGGCGGTCACTATCACCATGGGAAGATCAATATCCGGCATGTTCTGGATCTTCATCAGGTGAAACCCCATCAGACCGATCAGCGTCAGCATGAGAAACAGAAGTAGCGTCGGTATGGGGTTGCGGATAGACCAGGTAGAGAGATTCATGAGCCCTGCCTCGAGGTGAGTGCCGTAGCGACGACCTTGACCCTGTCGCCATCGGTCAGAAAACCGACGCCACTATCGACTACCTGTTCATCGGCTTTAACGCCCTCGAGAATAGCGATGGCATCACCTTGGCGTGGGCCAACCACCACCTTGCGTTGAACGAGCTCGCCTTGATCATTCAGGAGGAAGATGAAATGGAAGCCATCTCGTAACAGCACGGCTGCCTGGGGTAGGGTAAGGAGCCGTTGGCTCCCGAGCTGGATGTCACCCTGGGCAAACATGCCAGCGCGAGCCGAGTTGCGGGACGCCAGATCCACATAGACCAGGCCATTGCGGGTTTGCGGATCCAGGGTCGGAGCCACTGTGCGTACACGACCTTGCAGCTGGGTGCCATCAGGTGTAGTGAGGCTGACTCTCATCCCTGGGCGGATCTGCGTCAATTCAGCCGCAGGAAGTTCGGCCCGCCACTCCAGGCGATCACCACGTATCATGCGGTAGAGTTCATCGCCTGTCTGGAGCACGGCCCCCAGTGTGGCATGGCGTGCGGTGATGGTGCCGCTATCTGGCGCCAGAATGCGGGTCTGATTTAGCCGCAGCGTGTCGTTTTGCAGGCGAGCCTTCAGGGCATCCACCCTGGCTTGGGCGCTCAGCTCGGCAGTAATGTAGGCACTGGCCTGTTGCTCGCTGACGGCCCCCTTGCTTTGGATGCGTCTGGCGCGGTTGGCATTGCCCCTGGCATCTTGCAGATTAGCTTGGGCTTCGGCCAGGTTGGCCCGGGTTTGGGCCAACTCAGCCGCGACACTATCCTGCTGCAATCTGGCCAGCAATTGCCCTTTTTGCACCCTATCCCCGACGTTGGCCAGCACCTCGACAAGGCGCAATCCGCCGATTTCGCTACCCACAATCGCCTCCTGCCAGGCGGTAATGTTGCCGTTGGCACTGACCTGCAGTGGCCACGTCTCATGACGGGGAGTGGTGACAGTTACGGTGAGCGCCGCCCTGCTCGTGGTGCTGGGCTGGGGGTCAGTTTGCACCTTTGGTGGTAGCAGTAGGTATATGACTCCGGCTGCGACCAGCAGGCTGGCTACTGTCACTATGGGGTGCTTACGAAGCAGGGCAAAAGGCATCATCTAATTGTTTACTCAAGCAATGGTGTCAATGATTGGCGATTATTTCTCCTAATGTAGGTGATTTAGCTTGTTTCGCACAGCGTGAGTTTAGCTGTGATCAGTGGCTGACAGGCAACTTGCCGCTGCGCTCAAGTCGCAGGGTGGGCAGGAGCAGCCCCATATCCAGCTCGCCTTGCAGCTGGTAGGTGAGCTGGGCCCGAGGTTGCAGCATTAACTGCTGTAGTAGCCCGGTGGCACCCGTCATATCCGGGGTTGCGCTGAGGGTGACCTCAGCCGTGCCGTGGGCGGGGAGGGTGGCTAACTCATCCGCCACACCGCTGATCACCCTGTGGTTGTTCAAGGTGAGCTCATAGGTGAATGCCTTGAGTGGCAGAGGCACTGAGTTGGGGTTGCTGACCTGCAGATCGATGGCGAGTCCGGGGATCAGGGCTGGGCCCGGCAACAGATGAATGGCGCTGACCTGGACAGTGGGTTGCTCGAGTGTAGAGAGGTTGGTACAGGCCGCTACACCGAGCAGCAGAGTCAGGAGCAGGGGAGCAAGATGTGTCAGGTACATGAGTGATTCGCGGATGGTTGGGATGCGCCACTCTACCTAAACTCGGCAGAAGCGTCACGCTATCCTCAATGATTAAGCATAAAGCATGAAATCCCTTTCATGCCGTTCTGAATATTTGATCTGGCTTGCAGAATCCTGCGATTAAAGCGGTAGACTCGAACTTCTCTTGATAGCGTTTTCAAGGGTGTTTTTGGGCGTAATCTTATTCAGTTTCAGAGAGCACATAAATTATAGATAGAAGGACCGACAACAATGACAACAACATATCGGGTAGCGCGCAAGACCATAGGCATGGTACTGGCTGGTGGAAAGGGCGAGCGATTAGCGCCATTGACCCAATCTCGGCCCAAGCCGGGCGTCCCCTTCGGCGGCAAGTACAAGATCATTGATTTTGTGTTAAGCAATTTTTTCAATTCAGGCATCAAGAATGTTTATATCCTCACCCAGTACCAGTCCTATGCGCTGAACAAGCATATTCGCGACTCTTGGGACAAATGGAGCGGGTGGGATGAATATTTTGAGGCCATCTCTCCGCAAACCAACAGCGAGGGCGAGGAGTGGTTCAAGGGAACCGCAGATGCCATCAGCCATTATCTGCGTTTCATCGAAGATTCGGATGCCGATTATGTTGCCATCTTTGGTGGCGATCATATCTACAAGATGGATATCCGGCAGATGATCGATTTTCACAGTTCCAGCAAGGCCGATATCACCATAGCGGCCCTGGAGGTGCCTCAGGCGGAGGCCAAACGATTCGGGGTATTTTCGGTCGATGATGAGCTCAGGGTAACGGCGTTTACCGAGAAACCGTGCAATCCGATGACGATCCCAGGACGTGATACCTGTTTTGCCTCTATGGGTAACTACATCTTCTCCCGGGAGAGGCTGATCAGCGTGATCAAAGAGGGACGCAAAAAATTTAGAGATCTGGATTTCGGCATGCATGTGATCCCCATGATGCTGGCCCAGGGGGATAGGGTCTTCGCCTATAATTTCAACGACAATTTGATCCCTGAGATGACCCCGGAGGAGAAGGGATACTGGAAGGATGTGGGAACCCTGGACTCCTATTATGAGGCGAACATGGATCTTATCGCCGTCTCACCCCAGTTGAATCTCTACAACTACAAGTGGCCCATCATGACCAAGCCGAGCAATCTGCCACCGGCCAAGACGGTCTTCAATGATGATGACCGGCGTGGTCAGAGTCTGGACTCCTATGTGTGTGGCGGTTGTGTCATCAGCGGTGGTGTGGTTCAGCGTTCGATTCTGGGGCCGCGTTGCCGGGTCAACAGTTTCAGCCAGGTGGATGACTCTATCTTGCTGGATGGGGTGGTGGTGGGACGCAATGCCAAGATCAGACGCGCCATCATAGACGAGGGAGTGGAGATCCCTGACGGTTCAGTGATTGGCTATGACCATGATGAGGATCGCAAGCGGGGCTATACGGTCACGGCTTCGGGCATAGTGGTGGTTTCGCGCTGAGGCTAGTGGTGATGGTAGAGAGCAAAGTGCCGTCTTGACGGCACTTTTTTGCTATTTCTGCGTCGAGATAAAGCTATAACGCGCCTGGTAGGTGGCCAGAGCCTGCTTACCGTAATCCTGCATGCTATCAAGTATGGGTTTGATGCTGGCTTTATCTTTTTTGACAATGCGATCGCTACTTTCCATCACGAAGCGAAACTGGGGCTGGTATTGGCTCTGATACTCTATGGTGGTCTGCAGCTTGATCCGCACATCGCTACTCCACATGGCGCTCTCAAATTGCACAGGTGTATAGCTGCCTGAGTTATCTTTGCTGGCCCGCTCATTGATTAGCTGAATATATTGCAGCACCTTTTCCACCGCCTGTGGGTAGAGTTCCGCCGGTGAACTCTCCACGCGCAGCAGTTCACCATTGTCCGTGACACGGCTGATGACCAGGGTACTGGTCAGGTGTTCGGCATAGACATCGCCCAACTTAACCTTACCATTGGCAAGCTGCAGGGTATTGTCAGGTACAAACCAGTGCAGTCCGTTGCCCAATTGCGAGATGAGAGCAGCCAAGATCATGCCCATGGCCAGAATGAAAGCGGCCAGGGTCAAATGAGGTTGGGAGTGCCGGGGCGCCCTGCCGGGCGTGGGCATCGGCAGTGACGATGGCGCATCGTTACCGGGGCGAGCCGCATGGGGGCTGCGACGGGCAGTCGCGGTAGGTGTCTGGATCGGTTGTTTCATCTTGCCCCTTCCTTAGCGTTGAGCGCATCTAGCTCGATTGTATCGCACAAGTTGCATGATGCCGAATCTGGGCCTGGAAATATGTTGTCCGCTTCATATCCTCTTTGCCGCTTTGCAAGACGCTCTGCGCTATACGCATTTCGTTTAATAAGTGTCTATTGTCCGAGTCTAGGTAGATCAGCTATGGTTTTTCTAAGACACAACAGGAGTAGGGACGATATGAAACGGATCATGGCACTTGGCCTCTGCTTGGCGCTAGCTGGGCTACAGCAGGTTCAGGCACAAAGCATGCGTTGTGGAAATAATCTGGTTGTGGTGGGTGATCAGACGGTCACGCTGCTCACCAAGTGTGGTAAGCCGCTACTGGTGGAGGCGATTAGCCGCACCGCCCAGACAGAGCAGGGTGAGCTGACCCAGGTGCAAGCCGGTGAGCGTTGGACCTATGATCAGGGCAAAGGCAAGTTCATGCAGATCGTCACCATCTACAACGGTGTGGTCAAGTCGATAGAAGATGGCCCGAGAAACTAGCTCGGGCCGAAAACCACAGGACAATTACAGAGCAAAAGTAGGCTGAACCTGAATTGAACGAAAGGTCAGAGGTCAACCCGACGCAAATCACGAACCTGTCGGTTGATCTCGGCAATGGACTTCAGTGAGGCCGTGCCATGATGGGAGTCATAGCAAACCGCACCATTTTCAAAATGGTAAGGGCCCTGTTCATCAATGAAGAAGACACCGCAGTGAAAGGCTTTTACATAGCGGGCTATCTGCTTGGGTTGAAACAGTTTGAATATCTTGACCATCACATTACCCCCCTCGTTTCAGGCGTCGCCATAGTAGGGGGGTAATGTGTCTGTTATGTTGCAGGTAAATTACGAGTTAATGAAGGAGCGATCTGGCGCACGGCCCTATCAATGATTCACGCCATTCCTATTATGGCTCGCCTCAATCGACTCTTATATCCGGGCAAAAATGCAGGAGCTGTCGCTATTTGGATACGTTATGGCGTAGTTGCGGATCGGTGTGGCGAAAAACAAGCCTTTTTTTTCCCTTTTTTACCCTTAAATTAACATGAGTCATCTTTCGTTAAAGCCGCTTTCTGTCATAATCCGCCGCGGTCAATTAGCGACTATAACCCTATAAAACTCCTATGTTGGATATGTTTACTGGCTTGAGTCTTGAACTCGGCATCGGTCTGTTTTTCGCGTTGGTATTCGTTTTGGCCTATGAATTCATCAATGGCTTTCACGACACAGCCAATGCTGTAGCAACTGTTATTTATACCAAGGCTATGCCGCCACATATGGCAGTCGTGGCCTCAGGGATTTTTAACTTTGCGGGCGTCATGCTCGGTGGCCTGGGTGTAGCCTATGCCATAGTGCATCTGCTTCCGGTCGATCTGTTGCTCAACGTCGCATCGGCGCACGGCATCATAATGGTCTTTTCCCTGCTCGCTTCCGCCATCTTATGGAACCTGGGTACCTGGTATCTTGGGTTACCTGCATCCAGCTCCCATACCCTGATAGGCGCCATTCTCGGGGTTGGGGCGGCCAATGCCCTGATCACGGGTGCGCCGATCAGCTCGGGTATCAATGTGCAGAAGGCCATTGATATCATGCTCTCTCTCATCGTTTCCCCAACGGTCGGCTTCATTATCGCCGGCTTGCTGCTGTTGCTGGCCAAGCGTGTTTGGGCCGTCAGCAAGATGCACAAAACCCCGGAAGAGCGTCAGCAGGTTGATGGTAAGAAACACCCCCCATTTTGGACTCGTTTTACCCTGATCGCTTCGGCCATGGGGGTCAGCTTCGTGCACGGCTCCAACGATGGTCAGAAGGGGATCGGTATGATAATGCTGGTGCTCATCGGTGTGGTGCCTGGCCAGTTTGTGGTCAACCTGGAGAGTACCTCCTATCAGATAGCGCGGACTCATGATGCCGCTCTGCATATGCGCAACTTTTATGAGCGCAACGAGGCCCAACTGGCATCGGTTATGGTGTTAGGTAAGGATGCCAATCATACTCTGCCGCCCATTTTCAAATGTGATGCCCAGCAGACGATTTCCGCCATCCAGACGCTGACCCAGAAGTTGGAAAGTGTGACGAGTTATACTCAGTTGGGCACGGAAGATCGTCGTCAGGTGCGTCGCCTGCTGCTCTGTATCGATGATACAGCCAAGAAGGTCAGCAAGATGGAGAGCATCAGCGCCAAGGAGCGTGAAGATCTCAGCAAGTTGCGCAAAGACCTGACCGCCACCACAGAGTATGCGCCGACCTGGGTCATCATTGCCGTGGCTCTGGCTCTGGGGGTCGGAACCATGATTGGTTGGAAGCGTATCGTGCTGACGGTCGGTGAGAAGATTGGCCAGAAGGGGATGACTTACTCTCAGGGTATGGCCGCCCAGATCACAGCCGCCTCGGCGATTGGTATCGCCAGCATCACAGGCATGCCGGTCTCGACGACTCATGTGCTCTCCTCGGCTGTAGCCGGCACCATGGTGATGAACCGCAGTGGCCTGCAGTCTGGCACGGTCAAGAGCATCATGCTGGCCTGGGTGTTGACCCTGCCTGCGACCATATTGCTCTCCGGTGGTATGTTCTATCTGTTAAGCCACTTCATTCACTGAGTCACTTCATTCATAGATACGGTGACGTCATAAAAAAGGCCAGTCAGAGATGACTGGCCTTTTTGTTTGGGGTGGACCTTGCGTCTCAAACCGCTTGGATAAGCTCCAGCTGCCAGCCTTGAGCTTGCAGATAGCCCTGCTCCCGTTCAAGGTTTTGCATCAGGAGGCGGTTGGCTTCACACCACTGCGCCGGCAGGCTTAAAGAGCAGTGATCCCCCTCGGCTTTAAGGGTGAGGGGGGGAAGCAGATGATCCAGTCGTCTGTGGTGCAGGGCCACGGCTAAGCGCAGGATACGGATGCAACGCCATATGGCTGCGTCCGGGTAGTTGGGTATGGGGGTGAACTCCTGGCGGCGTATCGCTTTGCGGTGGAATCGAACAAAGGTGGCCAGGCAGCTCTGCTCTTCCAGGTTAAAGCCGGGCAGATCGGAGTTTTCCAGTATGTAGGCCGAGTGACGCTGGATCGCCGTATAGTTGATGGCGAGCCCCGTCTCATGGAGCATGGCCGCCCAGCAGAGCAAGGGGCGGTAGATCTCGGGCTCCAACTGCCAAGCTGCGGCCACCTGGTCAAACAGCACCTGGGTTGTGGCCTCCACTCTGGCCGCCTGTTGCTTATCGATGTGATAAAGCTCGGCTATGCCAAAGGCGGAGCGGGCGCGTATGTCCTGATGCTGTAGGCGTTGTTCAAATTCGTAGAGCAGCCCCTCGCGAAGGGCACCATCAGAGTACTCCATCCTCTCTATGCCGAGCCCCTGGAAGAGGGCGATGAGGACGGCGACACCGGCAGCCACTATGGGACGTCTATCTTCGGTCAAGCCTGGCAGCGCCAACTGCTCAATCCGTTTTTGCGCTATGAGTAGACTCTTAATCCGCTCCAGTTGTGCCAGTGTGATGATGCCATTCTCATCCTGGCTCACCAATAGTTCACGCACAGTCTTGATGGTGCCTGAGCTGCCCAGACAGGTTTGCCAGCCTAGTCCTTGATATTGGGTCAGTATGGGCTCGAGTTGATGGAGCCCCTCCAGTATGGCGGCGTTGAAGTTCTTTTCGCTTAACTTGCCATTGGCAAAGAACTGTTTGGTAAAGGTGACGCAACCCATCTTGCGGCTGGTCAGAGCCAAGGGGGTAAACTTTTCGCCAATGATGAGCTCGGTACTGCCCCCCCCTATGTCGATGACCAGGACGCGCCCCTCCATATGCTGGGTGTGGGCGACCCCTTGATAGATGAGCCGAGCCTCCTCCTGTCCGGATATGATATCTATGGGGTGGTGCAACAGGGCCCGGGCCCGGTCTAAAAAGAGCTGGGCGTTGGCCGCGGCGCGCAGGGTATAGGTTCCGGTGATTCTGACCGCATCCGGGTTGATACCGCTTAAGCGTTCTGCAAAAAGAGCAAGACAATCGAGGCCTCGCTGCATGGCCTCTTCACTAAGCTGTTTGTTTTCATCCATGCCCTCTGCTAATCGTACTCGCTGCTTGAGCTTGTCGATGATCTGTAGTCGGCCATCCAGGATCCGAGCCACCACCAGATGAAAACTGTTGGAGCCGAGATCGATGGCGGCCAGTACATTATTCGGCATAGGGTGCTTGCTCCCGTTGACGCAGATAGTCATAGATGGCGATCTGGGAGCGCAGCTTCTTGCGATTCCCTCGAGCCACATAGTGGTTGCTCTGTGTCGCATCAATGACGCGAGCCTTGGTGGTATCGCAGAACTGCAACTCAAGAATGTCCAGTATCTGTTGGCGCAGGGCCTCATCATAGATGGGGGCACCTACCTCGATGCGAAAATCGAGGTTTCGCGTCATCCAGTCGGCCGAAGAGATATAGACCTTTGGCTGGCCATTGTTGTGGAACACCATGACCCGAGGATGTTCCAGATAGCGGTCTACCAGACTGATGACCTCGATATTTTCACTGATCCCGGGTAGCCCTGGGACTAATGAGCACATGCCACGAATGATCATCCGCACCTTCACTCCGGCCTGGCTGGCGGCGTAGAGTCTGCTGACTATGCCTTTATCCACCAGGTTGTTGATCTTGAGCGTGATCCTGGCGGGAAGTCCTGACTTGGCATTGCTGATCTCGTTGTCGATCAGGCTGTAGATATTACGCCGGGAGTTGATGGGCGAGACCAACAGGTGATTGAACTTGAAGCGTTGATAGGGGTGCTCAATAAACTCAAATACGTTGTTCACTTCGTTGGCAATCTCTTGATTGCGCGTGAAGAGCGAGAAGTCGGTATAGATCTTGGCGGTCTTCTCGTTAAAGTTACCCGTGCCGATATGGGCATAGCGCACCGGCTCACCCTGTTCGTTACGGGTGATGACGCATAGCTTGGAGTGGATCTTCAGGCTGGGAATGCCAAATAACACCTTGACGCCCGCATCTGTGAGTCTGTTGGCCCACTGGATATTCGCCGCTTCATCAAAACGAGCCTGCAGCTCGACCACCACAGTCACTCGTTTGCCATTGTTGGCGGCATCGATCAGTGAATCGATAACCCGGCTCTGGCTGGCCACCCGGTAGATATTGATCTTGATGGAGATAACCGCCGGATCAAAGGAGGCTTGTCTGAGCAACTCGGTGAAGTACTGGAACTTGTGATAGGGGTAGTAGAGCAGAATATCGCCCTGGGCTATGGCTTGGCAGAGTGTCTGGTGCTGGTCGAAGAACCGGCTGTTCAGGGCGGGCAGTTTGGGGTTTTCCAGATAGTCTCGCCCTACATTAGGAAAGCCGATGAAGTCTTTGAAGTTGTGATAGCGACCGCCCGGCATGATGGAATCGTAGAAGCTCATCTTCAGCTTGGAGGTGAGGAAGGTGACCATGCTCTGGGGGGTTTCTCTATCATAGGCGAAACGTACCGGCATGGCCTTGAGCCGCTGCTTGAGCCCTTCACTCATGTTCTCCAACAGACTGCGGTTGAACTGGGCGGAGAGGTCGTACTCCGCGTCCCGCGTCATCTTCACCGAGTAGGCGGCAATTTCATCGTAATCAAAGAAACCGCAGAAGATATCGTCCAGACAGAAGCGAATGATGTTATCGAGTATGATGAGCGACTTGCGCCGTTTGTTCTGTTCATCCGGCGGCATGGGGACGAAACGGGGCAGGTAGTCTGTTGGCACCTCTATGAGGGCATACTGGACCCGCTTACCCTCCTTCTTCATCTTTACCGCCAGGTAGGTGTATTGATCTTTCAGGAAGTCGATGGGATCGCTGTCATCCGTCAGCAAGATAGGGCTAATATGGCGCAGTACCTTGTCTTTGAAGTACTTTTTGATCCAGGCCTGGTGGCTCGGGGAGATCTGGTTTTCGTTGAGCAAGAAAATATTGTGGCGTGCAAGCGATAGCATCAACTCACGATAGGTGTTATCGAAGGTTTCCCCCAGCAGTTTGACCTTATCTTGGATGGCATGCAGCAGATCTTCGGCCTCCGGGTCACCACCATGTTCCTTATGGATCACCACCCGACGTTTCACATCGGCCACGCGCACCTTGAAGAATTCATCCTGGTTATTGGAAAAAATACCCAAGAAGCGAACACGCTCAATAAGCGGAACGCTCTTGTCCATTGCCTCTTGTAAAACCCGCTCATTGAAAGAGAGCCAGCTCAGCTCCTTTTCAAACCATAGATTGTCACTGCTCATCTGGTTCCTCTTTACGTGCTCTTGGGCCTGTTCTTTGGCTGGGCCAACACCGCTTATGCGAGACAGGCAGGGTGACATGGTTGCCGCCCCCTTATATGTCAATAACATGACATATTTATGGCATGGCTGCCAAATGCCGAAGACGGAAAACGCAGCCTCTTGCTGCCTTGGATGAAATAAACAGCACTTCAGCGGCGCAGCAACGCCATCAAGCCAGTTATCGCCAATTTGTCATGCTTGGTGATTAATATTAAGCAGGAGAGTAACTATCTCAACTTAGCTGTCCGTCCTGTAACAAAACTGTCATGTAAACGACATAGAATCCGCACCAAGCAAAGAACCA
>JBOFBS010000013.1:0-2074 GCA_051645725.1 Aeromonadaceae bacterium
ATTGGGAAAACGGGCGCTATAACAAGGATGGTTTGCAAGAGTTTAGCTGGTTGTTTCGTGATCACCGTGCAGGTGATGTGCAATTACCGATAGATACCAAGTTGTTCGACCAGTTGTTTGAGCTGCAGCGTAAATTAGGTGTGCAAAAAGAAATCCATGTGATTTGTGGCTATCGTTCACAGCAAACTAATGCCGCGTTGCGCCGTTCCAGCCGCGGAGTAGCGAAGAAGAGTTTGCATATGTCTGGCAAGGCGGTGGATTTGCGTATTCCTGGAGTGGAGCTCAATCATATTCGTCGCGCTGCCTTGGCTCTGAACTCGGGGGGCGTCGGTTACTATCCCCGTTCCAATTTCGTTCATCTGGATACTGGGCCGAAAAGGCACTGGTAATTTGAATGACATAAAAAAAGCGCCCTAGGCGCTTTTTTTATATCTGCTGCAGCCTTCGTCAGGCGGCTGGCATATGCCGTGAGCGATACAGATCAACCCACATCGCCGTTGCGCCACAGACAGCTACCGGCATGATCAGGAAATTGATCAGTGGAATAGCGGTGCACACCGAGACGGCAAAGCCAAATCCCAGGTTAGGGAGGCGTTCAGACTTGAGATCATCACGCATGATCTCGAACGGGATCTTGTGATTGTCATAGGAATAATCAGCGTATTGTATGGCAGCCATCCAGGCCGATAGCAAGACCCAGAGCAGCGGTGCCAAGGTTTGCCCCAGTAGTGGAATAAAAAATAAGATCAGGCAGCCGATAGCCTTTGGCAGGTAATATTTTAATTTTTGCCACTCCCGTTTCAGAATTCTGGGAATATCCGCAAGCAGTTGGCGTAGCGAAGTATCTGGCGGGGTGACGCCGGTCAATCGTGCTTCCACCTGTTCGGCGAGCAGGCCATTGAATGGCGCTGCTATCCAGTTTGCAACCATGCTGAAGATAAACGAAAAAAACAGTAACACGACTATGATGGTCAGGGGCCAGAGTAGATATTCAAGCCATGTCAGCCAGGAGGGTAATTGCCCGATCCATTGATCGGCCCATTCTGATAGTCGGGAGAAAAGCCAATAAAAACATGCTGAAAAAAGAATCAAATTAGTCAGCAGCGGTAGTATGACAAAACGCCGCAATCCCGGCTGACAGACCAGCGACAGCCCCTGGGTTAAGTAACTGATACCACTTTTCTTCGTGATTTTATAAACCATGCTGCTTTCCCGCGTACAATAGTGTTACAGATATTACAAATAGTGTCTCATTTTGGTAAAGTCATTGCAGCCATACTCGACGGACTTTGGCTATATTCCTAAGGGTCAGTTCATCACATGGCCTCGGGAATTTGAGAAGGACGCGTCAGTCATAGAATTACCGATTCTATGGTCGGCATCGAGGGCAACCGCTGAATTGCCCGAATGGGCTCAATAGAATTAGAAAGAGAAACGGCAATGCAGGATTTGCGAATCATACTGGTCATCATAGGTGCATTAGCAATTGCGGCCTTGGTCATTCATGGACTTTGGACTAACCGTAAAAACAAGCGCATTTCCATCAAGGAAAAGCCGCTTGGGCGTATGCCGGATGTAAAATCAAAATATCGCGATGACGCCGGGAGTGTCGGTGATGGTTTTGATGAAGATGGTATTGGCAAGGTTCGTGTTGTTTCTCGTCGGCAAGAGCCGAAAATGCCGGTTAGCACACCGAAACAGTGGAGTAGCGCTAAAGTCGAGCCTGGATTAACCATGACGCCCATCATGACGGATGAGTCTGTTTCTCCGGTATCGGTCGCTGAGCCCGAGACGATGGTCGAGGCTGCTCCCAAGGTGATTGAGCCGACTTGGAGTGATTTTTATCAGATCAATATCATGTCGCGCGAAGGGACCCAGATCGCTGGTGAGGATTTGTTGTTCATCCTGAAAAAATTAGGTTTCCGTTATGGTGATATGTCCATTTTTCATCGTCATCTAGAGCCGAACGGCCACGGTGATGTGCTGTTTAGTCTCGCGAATATGGTGAAACCAGGCACTTTTGAGCCTGCTCGGATGGCACAATTTACCACTCCGGGTGTCTCCTTGTTTATGG
>JBOFBS010000014.1:0-3974 GCA_051645725.1 Aeromonadaceae bacterium
TGAACCTGCCTGCTGTAGGTTACGGTATCCACTACGAACACGGTCTGTTCCGTCAAGAAATTCGCGATGGTCGCCAAATTGAGCGTCCTGACTCCTGGCGTGAGTACGGCAACCCTTGGGAAATCTGCCGTCCTGAATCTACCCAGGAAATCCCCCTCTACGGTTATGTTGAAACCGTGTTCGGTGCCGATGGCAAGCTGAAGAAAGTTTGGCACGCCGGTCAGAAGATCAAAGGGGTGCCTTGGGATATCCCGGTAGTCGGCTACCAAGGTAAGACTGTTAACATCCTGCGTCTGTGGGAATCCCGTGCCTCTGAATTCTTCGATTGGGACGTATTCAACGCCGGTGGTTATGTTGACTCCCAGTCCGAGAAGGCTCAAGCAGAAACCATCTCCAAGGTTCTCTACCCGAACGACGAAACCGAAGCGGGTAAGATCCTGCGTCTGGTTCAGCAGTACTTCTTCTGTGCTTGCTCCCTGAAGGACATCATGCGTCGCTACAAGCGTGTGCATGGCAATGACTTCAGCAAGTTTGCCGGTCAAATCGCTATCCAGCTGAACGATACTCACCCGACTATCGCTATCCCTGAACTGATGCGTATTCTGGTCGACGAAGAAGAGCTGGAGTGGGATGCCGCCTGGGCCATCTGCTACAAGGTATTTGCTTACACCAACCACACTCTGCTGCCAGAAGCTCTGGAGAAGTGGGCTGTTTACCTGTTCGAGCGCGTACTGCCACGTCACCTGGAAATCATTTACGAAATCAACCGCCGCTTCCTGGAAGATCTGGTTGAGCCTAAGTGGCCAGGCAACGATGAGATCAAGCGCAAGCTCTCCATCATCGAAGAAGGCGATACCCGCAAGGTACGCATGGGTAACCTGTGTGTGATCGGTTCTCACAAGGTCAACGGCGTTGCTGAAATCCACTCCAAGCTGGTTAAGGAAGACTTGTTCCCCGAGTTTGCCGAACTGTGGCCTGAGAAGATGTGCAACGTGACCAACGGTGTGACCCCACGTCGCTGGTTGCTCTCCTGTAACCCGGCTCTGGCTAACCTCTACACCGAGACAGTGGGTAACGAGTGGCCGCTGAAGCTTGATCAAATGCGTGGCGCCCTGGCTCATGCCGATGATGCTGCCTTCCAGAAGAAGTTCATGGACATCAAGCGTGCCAACAAAGAGAAGTTCGTGAAGGTTGTTAAGGAAGAGACAGGTATCGATATCGATGCTGATGCTATCTTCGACATCCAGATCAAGCGTCTGCACGAGTACAAGCGTCAACAGCTGAACCTGATCCACATCATGGCTCTGTATCGTCGTCTGCTGGCTAACCCAGACTATGACATGCACCCACGTGTGTTCATCTTCGGCTCCAAGGCTGCCCCTGGCTACAAGCTGGCCAAGGATATCATCCTGGCTATCAACAAGGTTGCCGAGCGCGTGAACAACGATGCTCGCATCAAGGGTAAGCTGAAGGTTGTGTTCATCCCGAACTACCGTGTCAGCATGGCCGAGAAGATGATCCCGGCTGCCGACGTGTCCCAGCAGATCTCTACCGCCGGTTACGAAGCTTCCGGTACTGGTAACATGAAGCTGGCCATGAACGGTGCCATCACTCTGGGTACTCTGGACGGTGCTAACATCGAAATCGCAGAAGAAGCCGGTGCTGAATACAACGCCATCTTCGGTCTGGAAGTTGATGAGGTTAAGGCCCTGAAGGCGCGTGGTTACAATCCTTGGGATTACTACTACGCCAACCCTGAGCTGAAGGCAGTTCTCGACTGGTTCGATACCGACTACTTCACTCCAGGTCGTCCAGGCGAGCTCTCCTCCATCAAGCGCGCTCTGCTGGATGGTGGCGATACCTACCTGGCACTGGCTGACTTCGAGTCCTACTCAGAAGCTCACAAGAAGGTGGATGCTCTGTACCGCGACAAGAAGGCATGGGCCAAGGCTGTCATCGTGAACTCTGCCACCATGGGCAAGTTCAACTCTGACCGCTCCATCCAGGACTATGCAGATAACATTTGGTATCTGAAGCCCTGCACCGTAGCCTAACTTCGTGCCTGCAGCGTTAATGCAGTAAATCGAAAAGGGGACCTAAAAGGTCCCCTTTGTTTTGCCTGCAATTTTTGATTGCGGTGTGTTATGCGCTGGCTATCCCATCACTGCGGCCTATAATGTGCGCCTTTGATGTGCAGGAGTCATAGATGAGACTGGACAAATTTATCACCGAGAGCCTGGGGTTGAGCCGCTCTCAGGCCGGGCGCGTCATTCGTGCCGGTGAGGTCGAGATCAATGGGCAAGTGAGCAAGAATGCTTCGCTCCATATAGGTGAGGATGACGTGGTGCAGTTTGATGGTCAGACCCTGCGTTTGACTGGGCCTCGTTACTTGATGCTGCATAAGCCGGAAGGGTATGTCTGCTCTAATGATGATCCCGACCACCCCACTGTCATGTTGCTTCTGGAAGAGCCGGCCATAGGTAAATTGCACTGTGCCGGACGTCTGGATCTGGATACCACGGGCTTGCTGCTCATTACCGATGATGGCCAGTGGTCTCACCGTATCACCTCACCCCGACACGAGTGTGCCAAGACCTACAGGGTGTGGCTGGCCGATCCTGTGCCTGAGTCTGCCATTGCCGAGTTTGCCGCAGGCGTACAGCTGCGCAGTGAGCGGGAGTTGACCCGACCGGCCGAGCTGGTGCTGGTTTCGGAAACCGAAGCGCTGCTGACCATACATGAGGGTAAGTATCATCAGGTCAAGCGTATGTTTGCCGCCATCGGCAACAAGGTGATCCGGTTGCATCGAGAGCAGGTTGGGCCGCTGGCGCTAGATCCTGAATTGGCACCGGGAGAGTATCGCTTCCTGACGGCAGAAGAGGTGGCCGCCTTTTAACGGCCAGCCGTGAGCACCAAGGCTGTGCCGACAAAGACCAGCCCTGCACCCAGCCAGGCGGCCAGATGTGGGCGCTGGCCCGTGTAGAGCCACAGTAGCGGCAGTATCATGACAGGTGTGGTGGAGGAGAGAATGGCCACCATGCTCATCTCACCGTGCTGCAGAGCAAACAGGATCAGGGTCATCCCCAGTGCCATGGCCAGAAAGCCGTTACCGGCAATGATCAACAATACCTTCAGATTGATAGGGTGCCGGGCCTTGGCAAACGGGGCGCCAGTGGCGCGTAGCAGCAGATGAGCCAAGAGTGCCACCGCCATGCGGGTGCAGCTGGCCGCAACGGGGTCAACTCCGCTGCTCATCACGGGCTTGGCCAGCAGGGTCCCCAAGGATTGGCACAGGGCGGCCAGCAGGCCAAAGAGCAGGCCTATCCACAGAGGGCCCACATTGGGCTCCAGAGTGGGGCTGCTCGAGGCGTTTGCCTGAGGAGGTCGAGCAAAGAGAATGGCGACGAGCACACCGCTAAAGACGCCCATGCCGCCGAGCAGGCGCATTCCCGCCAACTCTTCTTGAAAGAGCCAGACCCCCAATAGGGCCGAAAAGACGGCATGACAGGCAAAGAGCAACCCGGCCCGTCTGGGGCCTAAACGGTTCAGGCAGGCGTAAAGAGCGGTATCCCCGATAAAGATCCCGACCAAGCCGGATAATCCCATCTGTGCCAGCTGAGGCCAAGCCAGGGTTGTGAAGCCCTGGGTGTAGAGCGACATGCTTCCCAACATGACGGTGACACAGGCCATGCGCCAGCGGCTGAAGGCGAAGGCCCCCAAGTGGCCAGCAGGGATCACCGACATGAGACTGGCAATGGCCCAGAGCAGGGCGGCGCCAAGAGCAAACCATTCGTAATGCATATTCTTCACTAAAAATGAAAGGGGCCCGCAGGCCCCTGGGTACTGTTCTCGCTCTTAACTAGCCGAGCCAATTATGTCAAACCGATAAGTTAGCTGGTGCTGACAGTGACCCCATCTATGGGGCGCCACCGCACTCTCTTTAGCTCCGAGGGGCACCTTAGGCCTGCGCAAAG
>JBOFBS010000015.1:0-12327 GCA_051645725.1 Aeromonadaceae bacterium
TCACTCTTTTATCGCCGCGGCTCCCTGGTCAACGCCCCTTTCTCGGTAGGGTGGAGCGTGGCTTTTTTCAGTGTTCTGCTAGGTGGCGGCTGGTTGTTACTCTTCTCCTATCGTCAGGTGGATTACAGCCATCAACTCTGGTTGGATTTTTCGCCGGATGGCGATGCTTCTCGTGCCTTGCGGGCCTTGGGTTCGGTTATAGGGGTGGCGGCGGCGGCGGGCGTGGCTTATTTGCTCAACAGTAGTCGCCAGCGACCCTCCTTGCCGGATGAGGAGCAATTGAACCGGGCTGAGGCGATCATTGCGCAGGCTGCCGACTCTCATGGGCATCTGGCCCTGCTGGGTGATAAATTCCTGCTGTTTCATGACAGCGGAGAGGCTTTCATCATGTATGCCATAGCCGGGCGCAGTTGGGTGGTGATGGGGGACCCCATAGGTGAACCGTCGCGCTTCGATGAGCTGCTTTGGCAATTCCGTGAGCTATGTGATCTCTATGATGGCTGGCCTGTCTTCTACCAGGTAAAGCCCGAATTCCTGCCAACTTACATTGAGCTTGGTCTGAGTCCGTACCGTTTGGGGGAGGAGGCCGTGGTGGCGCTGGGGGATTTCACCCTGGTGGGCAGCAAGTTGCGAGGGCTGCGCCAGAGCCACGCCAAGGCGGTGCGTGATGGGCTGAGTTTTAGCGTTGTGCCTGCCGAGCAGGTCGCAGAGATTTTGCCTGAGCTGAAGGAGATCTCCGACCGTTGGCTGGAGGAGAAGCAGGGGCGGGAGAAGGGCTTCTCCGTGGGCTACTTTCATGAGCCCTACCTGTGCCGTACTCCTGTTGCCCTGGTGCACAGCCAGGGGCGGTTAGCGGGGTTTGCCAATCTGTGGTGCAGTGAGAGCAGGCAGGAGCTCTCGGTGGATCTGATGCGTTACCACCCTGAGCTGACTAATGGTGCCGTGATGGATTTTCTCTTTACCGAGCTGATGCTCTGGGGACAGGCCCAGGGGTATGCGCGCTTTAATCTGGGAATGGCACCCATGGCGGGGTTTGCCTCTCACCCCCTGGCCCCCTTCTGGAACAAGATGGCTTCACGCCTCTATGCCAGTGGCGGGCGCTTCTACAATTTTCAGGGCTTGCATAGGTACAAGGATAAATACCATCCGGACTGGCAGCCCCGCTATCTACTCTCTCCTGGTGGCATGAGTTTGCCGCTTATTCTGACCAATCTGGTGACACTCATCAGCCGAGGGGCGCTGGGTGTGGTACATAAATAGGCTCATCTGTGCGGTGAACCGCTCATACGGTGAGACACATTTGGAGGGTGATTCGTGCGTCTATTCTGGATCCTGATTCTCTGCTGGTGCGCTCAGAGCCAGGCTGCCGAGCCTCAAGCGCCTCTTTCCGGCTTAGGTTTGACCCTGTTGCCAGGCCAGGCGAAACAGGCTCCACTGGTGATTTTTATGAGTGGCGACGGTGGTTGGGCGGCGCTGGATAAGGGGGTGAGTCAGCAACTGCAGTTAAAGGGCTTGCCCGTAGTGGGCTGGAACTCTCTCACCTACTACTGGAAGAAGAAGAGTCCACAGCAGGTCACAGATGATCTGGTACGGATCATGGATCACTACGCTACGCGTTGGCAAACCCAGCGTGTATTGCTGATCGGCTTTTCGTTTGGTGCCGAGATAGTGCCCTTTGTGCTCAACCGCCTGCCAGCAAACTATCGGCAGCAAATACTCGGTGCCGTCATGCTTTCACCCTCAACCTCTTCTGATTTTGAGGTGCATGTTTCGGAGATCCTCAGCAGCAGTCAGTTGGGTGAGTATCCGACTGAACCTGAGGTAAAGCGCATTCAGGACATTCCCCTGCTCTGTCTTTACGGGGTGAGTGATGATGATCCCGAGCTACTCTGTCCTCGCTTGCAGCAACAGAATGTGACCAAACTGGGCTTAAGTGGTGGGCACCACTTCGAGGACGATTACCCTCAACTGGCACACCTGATACTGCATCACTTGCTGCCTGCTTTTGACCACCAGTTTTGAACTTGGCAAGATTTGTCACAATTCAGGGGCATTGCGACAAACTTCTGCGACAAGGGTGAACTAGGATTAACTCGTCCCAAGTGAGGAGAGTAACCATGAACACCACTGCACGTAACACATTGATCTTTACCCTGCTGGTTTCTGCTGCAGGCATGGCCGCAGCAGCTGATGCTCAGGCGACCGCTCCCACCAAGCCAGCCAACCTCTTTTTGGAGGCTGATGCCAACCATGATGGCAAGCTGGATGCTGACGAGTTTGCCAAGCTGAAGCAACTGCGTCAGGAGCGGTTGCAGCAGATACAGGCTCAACATCCGGATTTCAAGACCTTGGATAAGGATGGTGATGGTGCCGTCACCCGAGATGAGATGCGGGCTGGCATGGCGAGCCGGATGATGCATAACGGCCAGGGCGCGAAAGATGGCCAGGGTGCGAAGAGCGGCAAGAGTTCTAATGACTGCAAGGGCGCCAATAAAGGCAAGGGGCCTCGCCATGGCGATAGTCTCTATGGCAAGGCCGATGCCAATAATGATGGCAATCTGGATAAGGCCGAGTATGCCAAGCTTCTGGAGCTGCGTAAGGAGCGTCAAGCCAGGATAGCGGCAGCTACGCCGGATTTCGCCGCGCTTGATAAGAACAAGGATGGCGTGATCAGTAAAGATGAGATGCGGGAGGGAATGCGCGCCATGCACGAAAAAGTGAATAGCGCCGAATAAGCCCCTCGTGGTGAAGAGCAATGCCAGGCTATGCCTGGCATTGCTCTTTTCTTGTCTGCTAAATGGCGGCGCCCGATAATGCGAGCGCGATAAGGTTGCACTCGCTGTCTCGCTGTGGCCTTAGTCTCGCCGCTGGAACAGATATTGTCCCAGTTCCCTATCTTCCCCTTGAAAGTGATCCAGCATCCACTCGCGGATCATCTCGGTCAGCTTTTCATCCAACATGATACGCCCCAGCAGTATCTGCTCATGCAGGCTCTGAGCCCGTTCGGCGAATTCATCATGTTGCGCCTTGTGTCGTTCAAGGTGAGGGTAGGCAATCTCGCGCATCAAGCGCTCTTCGGTGGCAAAGTGTTGCATGGCCACGCAACTGAATTGCTCCAACAGATTGGAAACACGAGTCTGTTTCTCTGCCTCTACCGCCTCATGCAACTGGTTCAATAGGTCAATCATGGCCTGATGTTCACCATCAATTTCATCATGGTCGATAGCCAGCAGACTGTTCCACTCCACTAAGCTCTTCATGGGTAGGATCCATCTGATTGTTGTTACCTTGAGTATGGTCAGTTACGCCCAAAGCGCCAAGTTGACGCCGTGATCCTTGCTACCTGTTGTGGCTCATCCAGCGAGCCAGCCTGGCTGAAACAGTGGGTATGGCCACGGCCAGGTTCTCCGCCCGCTCTCGATTCTCCACATCGGGGGCGGAACTTTGCACCCCCACCAGGCGCCAGCCACTTGAGGTCTGCAGTAAGAGTGGTGAACCGCTGTCACCTGGCAGGGTATCGCAGCGGTGCTCAAGCATGCCGAGCCGATCCAGCGCCATGACCTGACAGCCTGGGTGGCTCAGCAGGGTGTCCAACTGATCACTGGGGTAACCAGCCTGGGTGACGCGCTGCTTGGCTTGCACCAGGCTTTGCCGCAGAGCGCTTGCCCCCCCCTCCCAGAGTGGAATGGGCGGGATCTGGGTGACGGGCTGGCGCAGTTGCAGGAGTGCGATATCGTAGCGCCCACCTTGGGGGGTGATGATGAAGGCATCGCCATCTGGTGTGAGTTGCTTCTTGAGTTCTGCGGGGAGCCAGACCCTCTCTATCTGTTGATCTCTCTCCGGGTCGCCCGCAAGGTGCAGGTGGCGAGCAGCCTGTTGTCGGCCCCGGGCGGAAAAGAAGCAGTGTCCTGCACTCAGAAACCATTGGGGGGCGATGAGCGTACCTGAGCAGAGGGAGCCATCGGCCGTTTCGACCTGACCTATGGCACGCCAGGGGCTCTGGCTGCCGCTGACCTGGATGCGATCATCGTGGCCGAAGAACAGGGCCTGGCGGAGCTCCGGGCTGGCGTGAGAAAGCAGGGGGGAGAGCAACAGGGCGGTAAACAGGAGCAGGCGAGGCAAGATGACCTCCAGGGCGATCCAGGGCGAGTGTACGCGCCAGTATAGATAAAAAGAGAGGGGGCAGGCCCCCTCAATGCTGTGTAACGCAGGAGTAATGAACGCTGTGGGTCAAGCCGCTGGTTTGGCTTTAACATGCTTGGTTGGCTTCTGGTGCTGGCTGGTTTTCTTGGCCGCCTGGGTCTTTTGAGCGACAGGCTTGGTGGTAGCCTTGTGGGATTTCTTATGCTTGGTGGTCTGCTTGGCCGCCTGGGTCTTTTGCGCGACAGGCTTGGTGGTAGCCTTGTGGGATGTCTTATGTTTGGTGGCCTTCTTGGCCGCCTGAGTCTTTTGCGCGACCGGCTTGGCGGCAGCGTTCTTGTGCTTGGTAAGCTTAGTCGTTGAGGCTTTGGTGGTGTGGGTGGCGGAGGCTGTCTTGGCCACAGGGGCTGCCGACGGAGTGGTAGCCGCCAGGCTAACGGCGGAAGAGAGACCAAACACGGTGGCGATGGCCAGAGTGAGTAATTTTTTCATATCTATATCTCCAGAGGAAGTTGGCACTGCGAGGGCAGTGGAATCAGTTCCAGCGCCTTGATATGAAGAGTAGGGATTCTCTTATGCCATGTCCGTGGGTCTCTGGTGTCCGTTTGTAACCAAATGTACTGAGCTAACTGCAGTGGGGGGCGGGCCAGCAGAGGCTGAAGCGGGCCCCTCCGAGTGGACTATCGTCCAGCGCTATCTCGCCTTGGTGCGCTTGGATTATGCTCTGCACTATGGCCAGCCCCAGTCCGTAGCCGCCGGTTTGCCTATTCCGGCTGTTGTCCAGACGGACAAAGGGTTCGAATATCAGCTGGCGTTCAGCCGGGGCGATGCCGGGGCCATCATCATCTACTGTGATACTCCAGCCCTGAGGCGTGGCTTGCAGCTTGAGCTCGACCTGACTCTTGGCATGACGCAGGGCATTGCCGATCAGGTTATCTATGGCGCGCAGCATCAGGGTTTGATCACAACGCCATAGCACTGGGGGGGGAGGGAGCTGTAACCTGAGCTCCTTGTCTCCTGCCAAGGTACGCCAATCTTCCAGCCGTTTTTGCAGCAGGGTGCAGGACTCCTCCTCAACCCACTGTAGTTGGGGTTCGGGGCGGTCGAGGCGGGCGTAGATCAGCATCTCATCGATCAGGGACTCCAGGGCACTGATATCCCGGCTAATCCCCTCCTGTGTCGATTCATCCAGGTTCTCGGCCAATGCCAGGCGATAACGCAGGCGTACCAGAGGGGTTCGCAGCTCATGGGCTATGCCATTGGCCAGCCGTTGTTTGGCGGCGAGCAGGGTTTGCAGCTTGTTGGCCATACGGTCAAAGGCGACCCCCAGGCGGCGCAGACTGGAGTCGGCGGTCAATTGGCTACGTGCAGCGAGATCCCCCTCACCCAGCTGTTCTGCCGCCTGCTCCAGCTTGAGCAGGTCGCGCCAATGGGGGCGCATCCAGAGGAAGACGGGGAGCGCCAGGGAGAGACCGAGCAGGGCCAGCAGCAGGTAATCGAGCAGATGGATGTCCCGCATGAAGGAGAGGTAGGGGATGGGGCCTGCCACCATCACATAGTCGCTGCCAGGCATCCGCTGCAAGAAACGGTCTTCTGTATCGAGCATTATGATGTCCCCCTCCTGCAGTGCGGGGCGGGCCTGAGGCTCCAGATGTGCACTGGCTTCTGCCAGGGGCTGTATCGCCACATCGAAGGAGAGAGGGGTGTCGCTACGGGCCAGCGTCTCTTGCCACTTCTCGGGGGGCGTATGCCTGAGCTCGGCGCGTAGCAAAGAGAGCGCGCCCTGCATCAGGTCATCCAGGGATTTCTCCATGGTGCGCTCGGCCGTCAATCGGTAGATGGTGCCGACGAGCAGGGCCATCACCAGAAAGCAGGCCATCAGTAGCAGATAGAACTGGATGAAGAGTTTGCGCATGTTGGCCTCCTGGTGGCTATTACTCCCAGGTATGGGGAATGAAGAGATAGCCTCTTTGGCGAACTGTCTTGATGCGCAGAGGGTCGTTTGGGTGATCGCCCAGCTTGCGTCGTAGCCGCGAAATGGCGACATCGACGCTGCGATCCAGGCCATCGTACTCCACCCCTCGCAGCAGCTTGAAGAGGTATTCTCGGCTCATGATCTGGCCGGCATGGCAGGCCAGCTCCCACAGAAGATCGAAATCCGCGGTAGAGAGGGGAATGAGCTCATCATTCAGTCGAACATCCCGGCTTTGGGGGTCAATCCTGAGCTTGCCAAACTGTAAGTTGCGCAGGCTCGGTTGCTGAGGCGGGGCGACCTGCAAGGAGTCAGCCGGTTTTGGCTGTTGAGATTGGCGTAATTGAGCGCGGAGCCGGGCCAGCAACACGGAAGGGGGGGTCGTTTTCAGTATGTAATCATTGGCCCCCAGCTCCAGCCCCAGTATCTGGTTCATGTCGCTGTCCAGCGCGGTCAGCATTATGATGGGGCCGGGAAAGTTTGGCCGCAGCTCCCGGCAGAGGGTGAGCCCATCCATCCCCGGCAGCATGATATCCAGCAGCACCAAATCCGGTTGGCGAGCCTCGATACATGCCAGAGCCGTGTCTCCTCTGGCTTCAATGTGTACCTGCATGTCGTGGCGCGCCAGAAAGTTGGCAACCAGCTGAGCCAGCTCGGGATCATCTTCAACAAATACAATTTGGTACATTGCGCTGTCCTATCGGTCACTTTCGCATTCAGCATACTCGGCGGCAGGGCGAGCGCAAGCGAGAGTCGAGGGCGACAGCAGCCTGCTCGGCCTGTTGAATGGGGAAGAGGCCCGTGCCGCAGCGTTGGCACGGGCAGGCGAGAGGGGTTAATGGGCGATTAGCGCTCTTGCCACTGAATTTGGCACTGGCGCTCTTCCGGATCGCGAGAGAGCAGCATGCGGGCAAAGAGGCGATCAAACTCCTCTTCTTCATTGAGCAGACCGACGCAGATCTCCACATGGCGCTCAGGGTCTACTTCAAAAGAGACGTACTCCTGCCAGTCCTCCTCAGGGGTGGTATCACCCAGAGCACCGCGCTCCTCAAATTCGTGGTTGAAGCACTCAATCTGCTCGGCACTCAGGTTGTCGGCAGCCAATTCCAGAAAAATTTCGTAGGCGTGATCCAGCAGTTCGTCCACGCTCAGTAGGGGGGTCTGTTCCATATCGTTCTCTTTGCCAGGGGGAGGGCAATATTAAAACATGGATCTGTGGCGGGATCATGTGATGTGGCATGTCAGAAGAGTGATGGATTCGAAAGAACCTAATTTGTTTTTCGGTTAAACTCAGTCAATAGTGCTAGTTAATAATTATTGACCCCAGTAGGTGCCATAATGAGTCTCATTGAGTGGAGCGAGCAATTTCTAACCGGTCACCCTGTCATAGACCACCAGCATCAAGCGCTGTTTGAGCAGATCAACGAACTGGAGCGGGCCGCCATCATGGGGTGCAGTGAGGCGGAACTCTTTCGCCTGGCAGAGCAGGTGCGGTTGTCGACCCAGGAGCATTTTCGCTGTGAAGAGCAGATGATGATGGAGCAGCACTTCCCTGGTCTGGAGGCGCATCGTCAGGAGCATCAGGAGATCTTGCGCAATGGTGAGGCCTTGATGGAGCAGTACCAGCATGGCAATGCCCGCCTGAGTGAGACCATTCCCTCCTCCCTGCGCAGTTGGGCCCTGCAGCATATTCTGGATGAGGATCTGCAACTGGCGGAGTTTATGCGCCAGCGAGCCAGGCGCTAACCTATATTCTTGAGCCCTCCCGTGTTTGTAATGGGATAGTTCCAATTTATAGAATGGTCAGCGCCATTTTTTGCGCTGTTTATCCCATCTCATAAGATTAAGCTCTCCTCATGGCCAATGAGGCCAATGAGGAGACGTTATGCGCCATTTTCGTCCTGCCGCCGAGCGCGGTCATGCCAATCATGGTTGGCTCGACACATTTCACAGCTTTTCCTTTGCCGATTACTACGACCCCAATTACATGGGCTTCTCGGCGCTACGGGTCATCAATGAGGATCGCATCCAGGCGGGCGCTGGTTTTCCGACTCACCCGCACAAAGAGATGGAGATCCTCACCTATGTGCTCAGCGGAGCCGTGGCCCACAGAGACAGCATGGGGAATGTCACGACAGTTTCCGCGGGGGAGTTCCAGATCATGAGTGCCGGCACCGGCATTACTCACTCCGAGTTCAACCCGAATCCAGGTGAGCAGCTGCATCTCTACCAGATCTGGATCCAGCCAAACCAGCCCAAGGTGACACCTCGTTATGCCCAGCAGCGTTTTGCCGATATTCAGGGGCGTCAGCTTATCCTCTCGCCCGATGCGGTCGAGGGCTCACTCCAGATCTATCAGGATATGCGGCTCTGGCGTTGGCAGTTGGCGCCGGGCTTGCCTCCCCAGCAAGAGGGGCTGCCCCAGGGGCGTCGTGTCTGGCTGCAGGGGGTGCGCGGTGTGGTGTCGGTGGATGGTCAGCCGCTGGCGGCGGGTGATGGCCTGGCGCTCTGGGCTGAGCCCAAGGTCATGCTGAGTGTGGAGGGCGATGAGCCCGCCGAGCTTCTGTGGTTTGATTTGCCTTGAGGTGTGATCGCGCCATCGGGATAGGGTTTGCCCTGCGGACTCAAGCGTTCCATAATCGCGGCAATGGACACACAGCGGTAATAGACATCCAGTGCGGTGTGGCACGTTATGGAATGCACAATTAATCAGGTAGGGAAACTCATGTCAGCTCAATACCCCATACTGGCCCTGGCGGCCCTCTTATCCATGACTTCAGCCGCGGCTCAAGCCAATCCGGCCAACGGTCTGGTCACGCGCAATGGTCAGGAGCTGGGTCTTACCCTCTCCCACTACAAGTACGAAGAGCCCAATTTCATGCAGCTGGAGGCGGCGAAGTTGGGGATCGACTATACCGCCACCCTGATGATGGATGCCGAGCAGACCTGGTCTATGCGGGTTGATCTCCGTTATGCCAACGGCAAGGCGGATTATTCGAGTAATGGGACGGGGACGGCAGATAACCAACCCGATTGGTACCTGGACTCGCGCGCCCTGTTTGGCAAGGATTTCGACCATAGCACGTATGTGTTGATGCCCTATCTGGGGTTGGGTTATCGCTACCTTTTCAGCGATCTGCGTGGCAAGAGCAGCACAGGGGCTCAGGGGTATCGCCGCACCAGTCACTATGCTTATCTGCCCCTGGGCGTGGTCCATCGCCTGGGGTTGAAGAATGGGCATCGCCTGGAGAGTAGCCTGGAGTTTGACTATCTCTTGTTGGGTCGGCAGAAGAGCTATATGTCCGACTATCTGGAAGCGATTGGTTACCCGGAAAATTCGGTGGATGTGACCAATCAGCAGCATGATGGCTATGGAATCCGCTTTGCCAGCATGTATCAATTTGCCAGCTGGTCTGTGGGCCCCTTCCTGAGCTACTGGAACATAGATAAATCCGAGGTGGATGCTGCGACCACTCTCTATGAACCCAAGAACAACACCCTGGAGTATGGTCTCAAGGGCGCCTACAAGTTCTGATCCTGGGTTTTCCTCGCTTCCGGCCCGGAGTATGGCCGGAAGCCCATCACTTTTGGTGCCAACGGGCTACTGAGCAAAACAGCGAGCTCCTGGCGATTATCAGGTGAGCAAATGCATGCGGAAGCGGGAGTAGCGCTCACGTTTTTACTCATCCGATGGTAGTCTAAGCCCCTGCCATGTCATTATTGCCCCTTGCCCGGCCCTGCGGGTAGTTAACCGGATCTGAACCATAATGAGTGATGCCGAACTGAGCCTGGATGGGGTGGAGCGTCTGCCGCTGCGCACCTTCACCGAACAGGCCTACCTCAACTATTCCATGTACGTGATCATGGATCGCGCCCTGCCTCATATCAGCGATGGCTTGAAGCCAGTGCAGCGGCGCATCATCTATGCCATGAGCGAGCTGGGGCTCTCGGCCCTGGCCAAGCACAAGAAGTCGGCGCGTACCGTCGGGGACGTGCTGGGTAAGTATCATCCCCACGGTGACTCGGCCTGCTACGAGGCCATGGTGCTGATGGCGCAGCCCTTCTCCTATCGCTATCCGCTGGTGGATGGTCAGGGCAACTGGGGGGCGCCGGATGATCCCAAGTCTTTCGCCGCCATGCGTTATACCGAGGCCCGGCTCTCCAAATTCTCCGAGGTGCTGCTCTCCGAGCTGGAGCAGGGCACAGTGGAGTGGGTGCCCAACTTCGATGGCACCCTGAAGGAGCCTGCCTTTTTACCGGCGCGTCTGCCCCATATTCTGCTCAATGGCGTCACGGGTATCGCCGTGGGGATGGCCACCGACATTCCGCCGCACAATGCGCGGGAAGTGGCCCATGCCTGTGTGGCGTTGCTGGACAATCCGGCTGCCACCCTGGGCGAGCTGATGGAGCATGTGCAGGGGCCTGATTACCCCACCTCGGCGGAGATCATCACGCCGCGGGCCGAGATCCGCAAGATCTACGAAACCGGTAAGGGCTCCATCCGCATGCGTGCCGTCTACCGGGTCGAAGAGGGCGAAATCGTCATCATGGCGCTGCCGCATCAGGCCTCGGGGGCGCGTATTCTGGAGCAGATCGCCGCCCAGATGCAGGCCAAGAAGTTGCCCATGGTCACAGACCTGCGCGATGAGGCGGATCATGAGAATCCGACCCGCATCGTCATAGTGCCCCGCTCTAACCGGGTGGATGTGGATCAACTGATGCAGCATCTCTTCGCCAGTACCGATCTGGAGAAGAGCTATAGGGTGAACCTCAACATACTGGGGCTCAACAACCTGCCTCAGGTCAAGGATCTGAAGAGCCTGCTGGTGGAGTGGCTCACCTTCCGTCGCGAGACGGTTCGTCGCCGCTTGCAGCACAGGCTGGACAAGGTGGAGCGTCGCCTGCACCTGTTGGAAGGCTTGCTGGTGGCCTACCTCAATCTGGATGAGGTGATCCACATCATCCGCACCGAGGAGGATCCCAAGGCGGTGCTGATGGCCCGTTTCGCGCTGAGCGAGGAGCAGGCCGACTACATTCTCGATACCAAGTTGCGTCAGTTGGCGCGACTTGAAGAGATGAAGATCCGTGGCGAGCAGGATGAGCTGGCCAAGGAGCGTGAACAGCTGCAACAACTGCTGGGTTCTGAGCGCCGCATGAACACTCTGCTGAAGAAAGAGTTGCTGGCCGACGCCGAAAAATATGGTGATGAGCGCCGGACCCCGCTGGTGGAGCGTGAAGAGGCCAAGGCCCTGACCGAGAAGGAGCTGACCCCCAGCGAGCCCGTCACCGTCATCCTCTCCGAGATGGGGTGGGTACGGGCAGGCAAGGGGCATGATGTGGATGTGGCCGGGCTTGCCTATAAGGCCGGGGATCAATTCCTCGCCTCGGCGATTGGCCGCAGCAATCAGCAGGCGGTCTTTCTCACCAATCAGGGGCGCACCTACTCATTGGAAGCCCACACCCTCCCTTCGGCGCGATCTCAGGGAGAACCGCTGACCGGGCGTTGTATGCTCAACCCGGGTGAGCAGGCGCGTTTTGCCCTGTTGGGCAACGAGGAGGAGAAATTCCTCATCTGCTCGGATGCGGGTTATGGCTTCATCTGCAGCTATGGGGATCTCATCTCCAAGAACAAGGGGGGCAAGGCGCTGCTCACGCTCCCAGAAGGGGGCGAGGTGCTGGCGCCGCAGCGACTCCCGGCAGGTGAAAACCAGCTCTGTCTGGTCATCAGCAACGAGGGGCGCATGCTACTCTTCCCGCTCTCGGAGCTGCCTGAGCTGGCCAAGGGCAAGGGCAACAAGCTCATCGGCATACCCGGTAGCCGGGTGGCAAGCCGTGAGGAGTTTGTCACTCAGGTGGCGATAGTCGGAGCCAACCAGCCTGTGACCCTGCATGCGGGCAAGCGTAAGTTGACCCTGAAACCTTCGGATCTGGAGCTCTATCGCGGTGAGCGTGGGCGGCGTGGCAACAAGCTGCCTCGAGGCCTGCAGCGGGTAGACAGGATCGAACTGGAAGGGAGTGAGGCGGCTAGCGAGTAGGCCGCCGAGCCCCTGCTCCAGTTGCGCGAGCGTTGTGGTTGAAGGGGCCTTATTGGCCCCTTGTTTTTTCAGGGGCGCGTTCGTGTTTCCTCTCGCCTTGTGCATTGACTCCTCGATCTGTGGTCCAAAAGCGACTAGCGTAAGAGTTCTCGTCTCTGGAGGCTCTTATGACCCTATCTG
>JBOFBS010000016.1:0-29346 GCA_051645725.1 Aeromonadaceae bacterium
TGGTCAGCTTTTTTTCCTGTCTGGTAATATTCTCATCGATCACAGCAACCGCTCCCGGGCCATAGATACGATCCGGCAGGTGGTGGAGAAGATCCGCGATCGCCGCCTCTCCATCTGGATGTTCCCTGAAGGCACCCGCTCCCGTGGCCGTGGCCTGCTGCCGTTCAAGACGGGGGCTTTTCATACCGCCATTCAGGCCGGGGTGCCCATAGTGCCGATCGTCGCCTCCAGCTATGCCAAGCAGATCGATCTGAATCGCTGGGATAATGGCGAGGTGTTGATTGAGATGCTGCCACCGCTGGACTCCGCTCGCTGGGAGCGGGAACAGGTGCGGGAGTGTTCCGAACAGGTACGAGCCATCATGAAGGCTAAACTCCAGGAGCTGGATGGTCGGGTGCGCCGTCCTGCCGGGGATAAGGCCAAGGTAACTGAGCTCCAGATGGCAGAGCAGAGTGATCAGCGCGATGCATGAGATGGAGGGCCGGTTCCCACCATTTTCATGACAGCAAAAAGGCAGCCCAGGCTGCCTTTTTGCTCTCTATCCTGTGCCCACTCAAGGTGGCGTCAGTAACTCGGCGATCTCGGCAGGATATTGTTTCGGGGCCGAGATAGTGACGGTTTTGTGGCGTCCCAGCTCCCCTTTGACTATGGCCACCTGCCCCTTGGCTACCTTGAATTGCTTGGCCAGGAATTTGATGAGGTGACTGTTGGCCTGGCCATCTACCGGCGGGGCCGTGATGGCCAGTTTCAATTCATCACCATGGAGCCCTTGAAACTGGTCGCGGCTGGCTTTCGGCTGGATATAGAGATCCAGCCACAGCGTCTCCCCCTCCAGCCGCAAGGCCATCAGAGCATGCTCCACAGAGGGCCAATCAGATCGCTCAGCAGGTAGTTGAGAGCCTGCAGGCCGATGAAGAGCACCAGCACGGAAAAGTCGAGGCCACCCATGGCCGGTATGATACGGCGAATGGGGGCGAGCAGGGGCTCGGTCAACTGGAACAGCACATAGTCAACCGGACTGCGGCCTTGGCTCACCCAGCTGAGCAGGGCGCGGGCTACCAGCATCCAGAAGAGCAGGGAGCCAGCCTGTTTGAGTACCAGCAGGGCACTGACCATCAAGAGCCCGAGCCAGTCGGCCTGTATCATGCCCAGCAGTTTGAGGGTGGCATATTTGAGCAGAGCGACCACCAGGGCCAGCACCACGGCGGCAAGATCCAGGCCGCCTAGGCTGGGGATCACCCGGCGCAGAGGGGCAAGCAGAGGGTGGGTTGCCTTGACGGAAAACTGGCTCAAGGGGTTGTAGAAGTCAGCACGAACCCACTGCAACCAGATGCGCAGGATCACCACCATCAGATAGAGATTGAACAGGGTATCAAGAAGAAAATAGAGCGTCTGCATGGGTGTCCTCACCTTGTGTCAGATAGTATCGGGCAGTTCATGATGCCAGTTTGTTGTGTTAGAGAGAATCGTAGTCGCGCGCACCAAAGATGGCGGTACCGATCCGCACCTGGGTGCTGCCACAGGCTATGGCACTCCTCAGGTCGTGACTCATGCCCATGGAGAGGGTGTCCAATTGTGGGTACTTCTGTTGCAGATCCACAAAGAGCTGCTGCAGACGACGGAAACTTTCTGACAGTATGGTTTCATCCTCAGTATTTTCGGCGATTGCCATCAGTCCTCTGAGGGTTACTCTTGGTAGCTGATGGATCCTGCTGGCGAGTGCAAAAACTTCGGCTTCAGTCGTACCCGACTTCTGGCTTTCTCCGCTAATATTAACCTGAATACAGAGGTTGAGCGGGCCAAGGGTATCCGGGCGTTGCTCATTCAGGCGCTCGGCGATTTTCAGCCGGTCGATACTCTCCACCCAATCGAAGTGCTCGGCGACTATCCGGGTCTTGTTGGATTGCAGCGGGCCTATGAAATGCCATTCGATATCGGTCAGACCTGCCTCCTGCAGGGCTTGTACCTTGCCGACGGCCTCCTGAGCATAGGATTCGGCAAAGCATCGCTGACCCGCCTGGTAGGCTTCGAGGATGGCTGTCAGGGGTTTGGTTTTGCTGACTGCCAGTAGCTGGACCGATTGGGGTTGACGTCCGGCTGCTTGAGCGGCCTGCTCGATTTGTTTTTGTACCTGTTGCAGATGTTGCGCTATGTCGCTCATGTTCTCACTGCTATTGCTGAAGGGAGTTTAGATACACATGGATATCACAGAGTTATTGGCATTTAGTGTAAAGCATAAAGCCTCGGATCTACACCTTTCCGCAGGTGTGCCACCCATGATCCGTGTGGATGGTGACGTGCGTAAAATCAACCTGCCATCACTGGAGCATAGACAGGTTCATGCTCTGGTCTATGACATCATGAACGACCATCAGCGCAAGGAGCTCGAAGAGAACCTTGAGGTCGACTTCTCCTTCGAGGTGCCCAATCTGGCGCGTTTCCGGGTGAATGCCTTCCATCAGAATCGGGGGGTGGCGGCCGTATTCCGGACCATTCCCAGCACAGTCTTGACCCTGGATGAGCTGGCTGCGCCAGAGATCTTTCGCCAGATCTCCGAATTGCCGCGCGGCCTGGTTCTGGTGACGGGCCCAACCGGTTCGGGTAAGTCCACGACCCTGGCGGCGATGATCGACTATATCAACGACAACTTCCATCACCATATTCTGACCATAGAAGACCCCATCGAATTTCTGCACGAGAACAAGCGTTGCCTCATCAACCAGCGGGAAGTGCACCGCGATACCATCAGCTTCAGTAATGCCCTGCGTTCGGCCTTGCGGGAAGACCCGGACATCATACTGGTGGGGGAAATGCGGGATCTGGAAACCATTCGCCTGGCGCTGACGGCGGCAGAAACGGGTCACCTGGTCTTCGGTACCCTGCACACCAGCTCGGCGGCCAAGACCATAGACCGTATCATTGACGTCTTCCCCGGGGCGGAGAAGGACATGGTGCGCTCCATGTTGTCCGAGTCGCTGCGGGCGGTTATCTCCCAGACCCTGCTCAAGCGGATTGGCGGAGGGCGTATCGCGGCACATGAGATCATGATAGGCATACCGGCAATCCGTAACCTCATACGTGAAGACAAAATTGCCCAGATGTACTCAGTGATCCAGACCGGGATGATCCATGGCATGCAGACCATGGATCAGTGTCTCAAACAGATGGTCGCTCGCGGTCAGATCTCGGTACAGGATGCCAAGCTCAAGGCCACCGACCCCAACAGCATCTAAGGATAAGATGATGAAGCTAGATAGCTTGCTGAGACTCTTGATAGATAATCATGGTTCAGACCTCTTCCTGTCGGTCGGGATTGAACCCTGCCTCAAGGTGCATGGGCGCCTGACGACTCTGGGTACGGTACGGCTGGATGCCGAGATGGTTGCCGAGTTTATCCAGGAGGCGATGAGCCCCGAGGCCTATAAGAATTTTTGCCTGACCCGCGAAGCCAACTTTGCGCTGCAACGCCCTGAGCTGGGGCGCTTTCGTATCAGCTGCTTCTGGCAGATGGGGGTTCCTGGCATGGTGGTGCGGCGCATCATCACAGAGATCCCGACCATGGAGGAGCTCTTCCTGCCGGGTGTGCTGCGGGAGATAGGTCTGGCCAAGCGCGGCCTGGTGCTGTTTGTCGGGGCCACTGGCGCCGGTAAGTCCACCACCCAGGCGGCCATGATCGGCTATCGCAACCAGAGTACAGAGGGGCACATTCTCACCATAGAAGATCCGGTGGAGTTTGTGCATCAGCATGGGCGTTCTCTCATCACCCAGCGCGAGGTGGGGACGGACACGGAATCGTTCGATACTGGGCTCAAGTGTGCGCTTCGGCAGGCGCCGGATGTGATACTGATAGGCGAAATACGCTCCCAGGAGACCATGGAGTTTGCCCTCTCCTTTGCTGAGACCGGCCACCTCTGTCTGGCGACGCTGCATGCCAATAACGCTAACCAGGCGCTGGAGCGGATCATGCACCTGGTACCGGTCGAGAAACATCGCCAACTGCTCTACGATCTCTCTTTCAACCTCAAGGCCATAGTCGCACAGCAGCTGATTCCGATGCGGGATGGCTCCGGGCGGCGTGCAGCCTTTGAGATCCTGCTCGCTACGCCCTTGGTCAAGGACATCATTCGCAAGGGTGAGATGCACAGACTCAAGGAGGTGATGACTAACTCCCGCGAGCAGGGTATGGTCACCTTCGATCAATCGCTGTTCGACCTCTACCGAATTGGCGTGATCGGTTACAATGAAACCCTGGCTTATGCCGATTCACCCAATGATGTGCGCCTGATGATCAAGCTCGACTCCGGGCAAGATCTGGATTCAGGTCTGTTGAACAATGTGACCGTAGACTAAGGTCACGCTAGTGTAAGGAAAACGTGCCATGTTGATGCTTCTGTCGCCAGCCAAGACGCTGGATTTTGAATCGAGGCTCATCACGGCGCGCCATACCCTGCCTGAGTTGCTCTCCGAGGCGAGTGAGCTGGTCTCCATCTGTCGTCAGCTCACCCCGGCTCAGCTTGGTAGCCTGATGAGTATCAGTGACAAGCTGGCGGGGCTCAATGCCGCGCGCTTTGCCCAGTGGCAACTCGAGCCAACTGCGGAAAATAGCCGACAGGCCTTGCTGGCGTTCAAGGGCGATGTCTACACGGGTCTGGCGGTTGAGGATTTTAGTGAGGCGGACCTGGATTTTGCCCAGACTCATCTGCGCATGCTCTCTGGCCTCTATGGATTGCTGCGCCCGCTGGATTGGATGCAACCCTATCGTCTGGAAATGGGGTGTCGCTTGGCTAACCCTCGCGGCAAGGATCTCTATGCCTTCTGGGGAGAGAGGCTGACCGACCGGCTCAATGGGCTGCTGGCCACCCATGAGCGTCCTGTGTTGCTGAATTTAGCCTCAGAAGAGTACTTCAAATCCCTGCAGCCCCAGCGTCTGCAGTGGCCCTGTATCTCGCCCATATTCCAGGATGAGAAGGCCGGTAAATACAAGATCATCAGTTTCTACGCCAAGCGGGCGCGGGGTCTGATGGCCCGTTACCTGATCAAACAGCGTCTGGACTCGCCGGAAGGACTCTACGGTTTCGATTTGGCGGGATATCGCTACTGCCCCGACCTCTCAACGCCTGAAAAACCCCTGTTTCGTCGCAGCGAGGCGGCCGCCCTCGCCACGTCGTGAGAGCAGGCATTAGGGTTGTTTAGTGGATGACATGGCGTTCGCTGCGGATTCCTGTGGCAGGCAAAGGGCGAAAAGCGCACTGGCTGGCATGGGGGCGTGGTAGAAATAACCCTGTATCTCTCGTATGCCCAGAGCGGCCAGTTTCTGCTGCTGCTGTCCGGTTTCTACGCCTTCGGCCACTATGTCCAACTCCAGATCATGCGCCATGTTGATGATGGCGCGGACCAGCAGTTCCCCCTGTCTCCCCTCCATTAGACGCAGCACGAAGCTGCGATCGAGCTTCACCACATCCAGTGGATAGTGACACAGGGTGTTGAGAGCCGAGTAGCCGGTACCAAAGTCATCTAACGCCAGGTTGATGCCCAACTGTTTTATTCTGTGCATCCGTTGTACGGCCTCTCTGGGCTGTTCCAGCAGCATGCTTTCGGTGATTTCGATGCACAACTGCTCGGGTTGCATGCCACTCTCCTGCAATATCTGCTGCAGCGTGGGCAGCAGAGTGTGGCTGCTAAGGTGGCGAGCCGAGAGGTTGACATGGATCTGCAGGGGCGGCAGACCCAGCACCTGGCGCTCTTTGTTGAGGTTGGCCCCTAAAGCCGAGGCTTGCTGTAACACCCAGAGCCCCAACTCAATGATGAGCTGACTCTCTTCGGCAAAGGGGATGAATTGCGCCGGAGGAATAAAACCCACGTCGGGATGAGGCCAGCGCGCCAGGGCCTCCATGGCCACGATTTGCTGACTGGTCACATCGACAATTGGCTGAAAGAAGAGCTGTAACTGGTTGTTACGGATTGCCTGGGGCAGGTCACGTTTGATCAGGGTCAGGCGCATCGACTCCTGTTGCAGGCGACGGGTGAAGAGGGCTATGGGGCGATGACGCTGCTTGGCCCGGTTGAGGGTAAAGTCAGCAGCCTGCAGTATCTCTTCCGCACTATGAAATGGGATGGAGCCGATGACAATGCCTATGGTGCAACAGACGGAGAGTTCAGTCTGTTGCAGATGTGCCGAGTTGGCGATGAGCTGCAGGCACTCTTTGGCCATGCGCAGAGGCTGCAGCCCATGCTCCATGTGTGGCAAAAAGAGCACAAACTCATCGCCAGCAATACGGGCCAACCAGGGTTCGGTGAAGTGGTGACTCAAGCGTTCGGCTATGAGTTGTAACAACACATCTCCCATGGCGTGGCCAAAGGTTTCATTGATGAGTTTGAAGTGGGCGAGATCCAGATGCAGAAGGGCGAAGGGGGCATCGAGTTGTTGGTCTCGACTGGCCAGATAACCGTTGATCTGGGTTAACAACTGATGACGATTGAGCAGGCCAGTCAGGGCATCATAGTGACTCAGACGGTAGATGGTATGTTCGTTATTTTTACGCTCCGTGATGTCGCGGGCGGCGATGAGCCAGCCTGTTTGCTGATTGGATGCCAGGGGGATCAGGTTGACTTCACACGGCACTCGCCAGCCGGCTCGCCCGACGAATTCCCATTCGAAGGCATCACTATTCTGCCCCATGCACTCTTTAAAGTGTGTCAGGGAAAAGGGGTCCTGTTCGTTTTGTGAACTGAAGAGTGTGCTCCAGTGCTGCCCCTCCAGCTGGCTGGGGTAATCGTAGCCCAGCAGATGGACTAACGGTTGATTGATGCTCTGTAGCCGCTCATCAATCAGCAGGGCCATGCCAACCGACGCACCTTCGAAGAGGGCGCTAAATTGCTGCTCCATCTCTTGATGTGCCTGCTCCGAAAGCCGCCTGGAGTATTGCAGCTGGGCTATGATGTGGCTGACCTGGGCAATCTCGTCTTGGCCAGGCAGAGGAAAGGGGGTGAGGTGTTGCGCTTGCCTGACTTGAGTGAGCCCCCGCTCCAGTAGCGTGAAACGACCCGATACCTGGTTGTGAAATAGGCGGTAGAAGCACACTAGCAGGAGTGAACCCAGCACCAGGCTTGCCATGAGCCAGATTTGGATGGAGAGCAGCCCCCCCTGATGTAATGCGCGAGGCGCCTGCACACTGAGCAGGGCAATCTCAGCCTGGTGAAGGTCTCTTATCTGGCTATAGGCTAGCAATCGCTTTGGCTGGTATTGCAGCACGACCTCATCGATGGCTTGGGCTAGCATGGTTGGCACTGTGCTGGGTATGGTCGGATCGCCAGGCAGGAGCAGCCGGGTCTCGGCTGGGAGCATGGGTTGATAGCGAGCCGGGAAGAAGTCCGGCAGTCGGCGTCCCCAGATCATCCAGCCCGCGACCGGGCCCTGCTGGGTGCTGGTCAAGACCGGAGTCATGCTGATGAGGTGGGGGATATTCTGCAGGGTTAGCAGGCCGCTGAGGGCTGACAAGACGGTTTCTGGCTCTTTTACGCGAGCTTGCAGCATGGGGGTTACGCCATTCGGGCCCAATAGTTGGGCCAGCAGGTCTGGTGAGGGAGCTGAACTCTGAGAGTGATCCTGGCTTAGTTGAGCCCCCTCCCGGTAGTGGCCGGTACGGTCCAGAAATATCATCAGATCGACATCATTGCTCAGCAGGGTTGCCGGGGTTAAGTTGCGCTGCTTGAAGTCGGGATCCCCCTGAATGAGCAGATGATAGGTTTCATCCCAACTACTCCAATCCTCGGAGCGGCGGGTCATCTCACTCAAACTGAGCTGCAGGGCGTGTTGCGCTTGATTATTGGCTTGTTTGATCTGCTCATCTTCAATTTCATCGATGGCATGCAGATAGATGACGGTAAGCAGGGCCATGCCGCCACCCATTATGATCAGCAAGGCTCCGGCAAACAGCATGGTAGCGCGGACGGCGAGTTTGCGCTGAAAGAACAAGCTGAACCATGACATGGTTGGCTCCTACTTGCAAAAGGGCAGTGATGCGTGAATACGCCACAAGATAAAGATAGCCCTATCCCAGAAAGATATCTTCTAACAGCGTAGCAGGTTCGATCGAGGAGGGATGGGAGCCGACTGCAGCTAATGACAGTGGGCAAGGGGAAAATGCAAAAGGGTGAGCCTTGGCTCACCCTTCTGGTTTTGAAGTAACAGGGGTTATTTACTCTTTCTCTTCAGGCTTGGCGGCTGACTCACCCGCCTGGGCAGCTTTGGCGGCTTTAGCGGCCTTTTTCTTGGCCCAGTCCGGCTTACCCTTGTTCTTCTTGTCGCGCAGACGCTCCTTCTTGCGCGGCTCCTCTACCTCTGCCGCTTTGCGTTTGTCGCGCGCCTTCTCTTTCTTGGCATCCGGTTTCTTCTTGCCGCCGACCTTGGCTGTCTTGTGCTGGGGGCGTAGCTCGTCTATCACGCGACGGCGCAGCTCTTCACCCGTATAGCGTTCGATGCGCGCCAGCATGGGCATATCATGGGCTTCGATCAGGCTGATGGCCGTGCCGCGTTTGCCAGCCCGGCCTGTGCGACCGATGCGGTGGATATAGACATCGGCGGTACGGGGGAGATCGAAGTTGATGACGTGGCTGACATCTGGCAGGTCTATGCCCCGCGCGGCCACATCGGTGGCGACCAGCACATTCACCTCTTCATTGCGGAAGCGGCGGATCGCCTCGCTGCGCTTATCCTGCTCCATCTCGCCCCGGATCCAGGCACATTGAATGCCACTGGCCTGCAGTTGGGCCGAGATCTCGGCCAGGCGTTCCCGGGTCTTGACGAAGATGATGCTGCGGGTGACCTCTTCGCTGCGCAGCAGGTGGCAGAGCAGGGCAAACTTGTGCTCCGGCGTGTCGGCCAGATACATCAGCTGCTGTATCTTGCGGCGCTCGCTGCGTGGTGAGTCGGCATTGAGCTCTTCAGGATCCTTGAGTACCTCGTTGGCAAACTTGACCAGCCCGGTTCCTTCCAGCGTTGCTGAGAAGAGCATGGTCTGCTTGCGCCAGCGGGCCTCTGCCACTATGCGGTCAACCTCGCCGATGAAGCCCATGTCCAGCATGCGGTCGGCTTCATCCAGGATCAGGATCTCGATGGCGCGGCTATCGAAACTCTCGGCTTCGATGTACTCCATCAGGCGGCCTGGCGTGGCAATGATGATGTCAGTGGTCTCAGTCAGTGCAGACAACTGCTTGTCGTGCTCGACCCCACCTATGATGGTCTCGATGACCAGGTGGGTGTGGGCGGCCAGCGCCCGGGCATGTTCGGTGATCTGCAGCGCCAGCTCACGGGTCGGTGCCAGGATCAACACCCGAGCCGAGCCTGCACGACGGCGAGGAAAGTCGAGCAGGTGCTGCATGGTAGGCAGCAGGAAGGCGGCTGTCTTGCCCGTGCCTGTCGGGGCCGAAGCCAAGATGTCCCGTCCGTCCATGGCGACCGGGATCACCTGTTGCTGTATGGTGGTGGGGCGGGTGAATCCTTGCTCGGCAACGGCGCGCAGCAGGGCGGGATCTAGGTCAAGGGCGTCGAAAGACATGGTGATACTCGTTTACTCATTCAGGCCGGACATTATAGGGCAGTGGCGTGATAAAATCCGCTTCTTGCGCCAGACGCGCAAAAAAAACGAGGAGAGCAAGATGGCTGGTGGGTCATTCACCTTCAAACAGTTTGTCGTAAGGCAGGATAGGTGTGCCATGAAGGTGGGGACAGATGGTGTGGCGCTGGGGGCGTGGGCACCTGTGGCCGGGGTACGTCGCATCCTGGATATAGGTACGGGGAGTGGGCTCATCGCTCTGATGCTGGCGCAGCGCACTGGCGCTGAGTGCCAGATAGTGGCGGTGGAGCTTGATGGCGCGGCGGCAGAGCAGGCAGCAGAAAATGTTGCCGCTTCGCCCTGGGCCGAGCGGATCTCTGTGGTGGCCGGGGCGCTACAGCAGTTGAACTCGGCGCCTTTTGACCTGGTTGTTTCCAACCCCCCCTATTTTCCCCCTGGGCAGCAATTTGATTCGCCAATGCGCCAGCAGGCCCGCCACACCTCGACTCTGGATCATTCCGAGCTGTTGACTCATGCCCTGAGGCTGTTGGCTCCAAATGGACGTATTGCCCTGATACTGCCTGTGACCCAGGCTAAGGCACTGATCGGGATTGCCGAACAAATGGATCTCTTCTTGCTGGAGTGTCAGCGGTTAATTCCAGTGCCTGGAAAAGCGGCTAATCGCTTTTTATTGCTATTTTCCAGAGATAAATCCAGCTGTATCACGAATGATCTTGTCATATCGACTGATGGTAAGAGGTATTCCGAGATATATGGCGGCATGGTGCGGGAATTCTATCTGAAGCTCTAATCGGCAACTTGCCGAAAAATATTATTGCTTTATCCTCCTTTTCCTATTTTCGAAATTTGCGAACCCGGGCATCAGGTGATCCTGCTGCATCGGCTACCACGGATGGTTGTTCGCTCTGATGGCCAATTGAGCCACAGACATAAAAATAACCCTGGTTTTAGCGGATGTAGAGTTGGAGTTCACTGTGAATCACACCATGAAAACGACCGATATTATCGGTCTGGGTTTTATGACCTTTGCCTTCTTTTTGGGCGCAGGCAATATCATCTTTCCACCCATGGCAGGCTTTCTGGCTGGAGAGCAGATGGGATGGGCCATGCTGGGCTTTTTGGTGACAGGCGTGGGTCTGCCGTTGGCCACCATACTGGCAGTGGCGCGAGCCGGTGGTGGTTTGCTGACCATGACCAAATTACTGCCAGCTGGTGTGGGCACCCTGATTGCCATCGCCGCCTATCTCATCATAGGGCCGGCTTTCGCCACCCCCCGTACGGGTCTGGTCGCCTACGAGATGGGGCTTAAACCCTTCCTCGGTGAACAGGCGGGCCAGGTGAGCCTGGCGCTCTTTAGCGTTGGCTATTTCGGCCTCAGTCTGTGGCTCTCTTTGAACCAGGGGCGTCTGCTGGATGCCATCGGCAAGATGCTGACACCTGTACTGGTGCTGCTGCTGCTGGTGCTGGCCGTGGCCGTGTTGGTGGCTCCGCAGGGATTTGTGCCGGCCGCCAGTGGTGACTACAGTGCCAACCCGGCGGTCAAGGGGTTGCTGGAGGGGTATAACACCATGGATACCTTTGGTGCCCTGATGTTCGGCATGCTGATCATCGATGTGCTTAAGGAGAAGGGGGTATCCGATCCGGCGCTGCAGACCCGCTATCTGGCTCGGGCCGGCGTGATTGCCGCCATCGGGCTCTGCCTGGTCTATGTCTCACTCTTTCAGCTGGGGGCCACCTCAGGTGGTCTGGTGGGAACGCCTGACAATGGCGGGGCCATAGTCTCCGTCTATGTCTCTCATCTGTTTGGCCCCGCTGGGCAGGTGATCCTGGCCGGTATCGTGTCGCTGGCCTGTCTCACCACGGCTGTGGGGCTGACCTCAGCCTGTGCCGACTTCTTCCACACCCTTTGGCCACGTGTGAGTTATCGCTTTTTGGTGATAATCATGAGCCTGCTCTGCACCCTGATCGCCAACGTGGGGCTCTCGACCCTCATCTCGCTCTCCATTCCCGTGCTGGTTGCCATCTATCCGGTGGCGGTGGCGTTGGTGCTGCTCACCTTCCTCAAGGAGCGTTTTGCCCATCCGGCTCTGGCGTTCCGGGTTGTGCTGCTGGTCTCCATGCTGTTTGGGGCTATGGATGGTCTCAAGAGTGCCGGCTTTGATCTGCCGCTCTTCCACCTCTTGCCTCTGTTTGATCTGGGGCTGGCCTGGTTGCTGCCAACCGTGGCAGCCATGGGGTTGTGCCTGCTGGTGCGAGTGCCGGGGTCGGCCCCTGAACAGAGTGTAGTGGCGAGCGAATAATCTCGCGGCACGTTTTGCCGTCAGAGTGCGGTGATGGTAAGGGGCGTTAGCGCCCCTTTTTCTCGCGTGTCACCTAAAGCATCGCCATCTCTTCGAGGACCTGAGGCAGCCAGCGGGCCAGGCGTTCATCTGTCTGCTCATATTGGTTGGTCTCATCCAGAGCCAGGCCGACGAAGTAGCGTCCTTCGTCCACCAAGGCCTTGGAGGCCTCAAACTCGTACCCCTCATTGGGCCAGTAGCCCACCACCTGACACCCTTTGGCTATCAGCTTGTCGTGCAGCAGCCCCATGGCATCGAGGAACCACTCACCGTAGCCCGCCTGATCGCCCAAGCCGAAGAGAGCGACGCCCTTGCCCTGCAGATCCAGCTCATCTAGGTCATCCCAGCTTTGCAGCCAATCTTCCTGTATCTCGCCAAAGTCCCAGGTCGAGATCCCGAGCAGTAGCAGGGGGTAGCGTTCCATCTCCTTGATCGGGGTGGTTTTCAGGTTGTGCAAGCTGATGAGGTCACTGCCGAGCAGGGCCTGGATCTTTTCGGCGACAATCTCGGTGTAACAGGTGCTGGAGCCATAAAAGAGTGCGATCTGCATGGAATACCCCGCGTTCTGATGGAGGCGGCCATGCTAGCAAAAGTTGCGTGGGGAAACGATCTCTGTGCGTACTGCGTCTCTGGTGGGCCTCTGCCGCTGCTCGGCTCCCAGTGGGAGAGGCCTGTTTTGGGCCCGATTCCCGTTCTGTGTTGGTGCCCATGCGGCATCGGAACAAGCTTACGCCGACACGCCGTGGATCCCTCCTTGGCGGCTCGAAGGCCTCGTCCCTGAGGCCTACGGTCGGCTTAAAGGTCATCCCGCCACCGCATGTATGAGTTAGTAAATTCCATTTAGATGGCCAACACGATTAGGGAGCCGCGCCCTGTTCTGGGCGCGGTTTCCGTTATTGGGTGCGCTCCGACACGGCGAGGGAGTCGAGGCATGTTTTGCGCCCGGCGGTTACGCCTGTGTAATATGGTCAACTGTTGTCAGGGGCGGGAGGCATGATGCATACGCTGGTGGAGCAATTTCTCGATGCGCTCTGGTTGGAGCGCGGGCTGGCGGAGCAGACGCTGGCGGCCTACCGCAGCGATCTGGAGAAGCTGGAGGCCTGGCTGGATGAGCGGGGGCACTCCCTGCTGACGCTGCAAAGTACTGTGTTGCATGACTACCTGGCCTGGCGTTTGGAGCAGGGGTTCAAGGCTACCTCAACGGCGCGTCTGCTCTCGGCGTTGCGCCGCTTCTATCAATATCTCATTCGTGAACAGCTCAGGGCCGAGGATCCGACCGCCCTGCTCTTGGGTCCCAAGCTGCCCCAGCGACTGCCAAAAGATCTGAGTGAGGGGCAGGTGGAGGCGCTGCTGCAGGAGCCCAACCCGGACGACCCGCTGGAGCTGCGAGATAAGGCCATGCTGGAGCTGCTCTACGCCAGCGGCCTGCGGGTTTCGGAGCTGGTGGGGCTCACCATGGAGAATATCAGCCTGCGCCAGGGGGTGGTGCGGGTAGTGGGCAAGGGGAGCAAGGAGCGGCTGGTGCCGCTGGGTGAAGAGGCCATGCACTGGGTGGCGCGCTTCCTGCGGGAGGGGCGGGGCACCCTGCTTGGAACCGGATCGTCGGATGTGCTCTTTCCTTCCAGCCGCGCCCAGCAGATGACGCGGCAAACTTTCTGGCATCGCATCAAACTCTATGCCGAGCGGGCCGGGATTGGGGTCGAGCTCTCACCCCATACCCTGCGCCACGCCTTTGCTACCCATTTGCTCAATCATGGCGCCGATCTGCGCGTCGTCCAGATGCTGCTGGGCCATGCCGATCTCTCCACCACCCAGATCTATACCCATGTGGCACGGGAACGACTCAAAGCCTTGCATGAGGAGTTTCATCCTCGGGCATGAGTGCTACCGCAAGGGGCTAGACCTTGCCAGGTGCTGAGCCTGGTCATCACAGTGGACCCTGTGCAGCCTCGCTCTGTACCGCAGTAAGAAAGTGACGCAACAACGCGAGGCGGGGCTCGGCGGCTTGGCGGGCCGCCTGGCTGCCCAGACTCTCCACCAGAGCAGAGGCGCGCTCAAGCACGGGTATCACATCGGCAAAGGTGGCGTAGCGGGTATCCCGGCCTATCTTGCAGATGGCCCGGAGCAGGCCTATGGCCCCCAATTGTTCCAGGATATCCGCATCGTGTAACAGTTGGGCCTCAGGACTACTGGGTTTGGCATCGGGCAGATGCTCCGCTATCGAAGTCAGAACAGCTGGGATCTTCTCTTCTGGAAATCCCCAGCCGCGCAGCAAGCTCGGTGCCTTGGTTAGCACATAGGCCAGGTTGTCCCAATGCGCCAGCGCCTGTGGGTCATCGGGTCTATGACCTATGAATACCCCCAGGTCATGAAGCCAGCAAGCGGCGTAGAGAATGTCATCATCGATTGCGATGTGCGCAAATTCGCTATGGCTCGCCAGTTGGCAGGCCAGGCCATAGAGGCGAGGCTGGTGCGAGTACTTGTCAACGGGTTTGGCCTCTGCGCGGATGTAGTCAGCCAGTTGGCTACGCCAGTATGGGCTCTGATGGATAGGCATGGCAGGCTCCGAACATGATGAGGCCCATAACCTAGCATGTTGTCATCTGGCAAACACGCTTTGATGTGGGGGCTCTCTCTTCATTATCGCTATGGCCTATGGTGATCATCTGGGTGACGCCTTGGCCGGTCGTCATGCCGGCTCCGTTCAAGCCGCTTCCCGGAACCTGAGGTGGCTAAAGAGATCTCAATAACATCTTGAGCCGAAAAAATACGGGGAAATAGTTCAACCTCGCAGACAGCCGGCGGCGGATAGTAGATGCTTGCGGGCAAGAATCCGATGAGAAGATTGCATGAAAGCTAGTACCCACCGCTTGATCACCCAGGCCGCCCTCCTGCAGTTAACCCAGACTCCCTCCATGTCAGTACAACACTCTTTGCCGCGTCTGACTCGTAACCACCAGGCACTATTGGATGCGGCGGGATTGGAAGATTGGTGGCCGCTATGGCAGCGGATTGCTCACTGGCATTTTTATCGTTCTAACGAGGATTTCCCGGAGCTGCATCTGATCCACCAGACTTCAGAGCTCCGCATCCGGCAGTTGGAAAAGCAGCTGGAGCGAGCCGAATCCAGTCTGCATTATGCTTCGATACTGGGGCGCATTCTTCATCACTTACAGGACATGTGTTGCCCGCCTCACGCTGTTCCCATCTATCATGGCCCGGGGCAGCCCGATCCGTTTGAGGAGGAGATGGAGCGCTTTATGCCGGCATCCGATGCGGTTCTGGCTCACGAGCCCGCCTTGCCTTGTCATGAACTATCAGGCCTCTATCGAGCCGCAGCCGAAAGCACCTTGGCCTATATCACCGATCTGGCTCATGGTCTCAAAGTTCAGAAAAATGGCCAGGCAATCACCTTGCCCCTATCTGCATTTTGGCCCCGCTATGGTCAGAGTGAGGCTGTATCCGAGAAGGGGTTTGTTCAATATGGCCCATTGGGAAAACATTGGGGGGAGCAGCAGATCTCCGTAGCCGATAACGACTATCTGATCCCCGAGAGCGAATACCGACGTTTAACCATGGAGTTATACCAGCGAGCCGTTTCCGTATCCCGTCAAGGCATAGAGATGCTGATCGCGACCTATCCTATGGTATGAGGAACATTCAGCGGGTGAGAGTATGGCTCCTGCTTAATATGGGCGAATGCCCCATCCATGCCGGGTGTTCTTTTGATGACGCGAGCTGAATCCAAAATATACCTTGTTGTTATCGGGGCGTCAGAGCGCGGGCTAATTCCTTGGCATACACTTGGAATGCATTAGTGGGTGTTTTTTCTAACCCTCTGTTCCGGATAGTGGCTTATTCACCATGGTGGCAGGGGCGCATCAAGCCGCCCCTTAGCGTGAGGGATGGCGTGCTGCAGCCACCAGATAGCGGGCTCGGCTTGGCAGCGTCGGCTTCCCTGTCGATGTGGCATCTTTAGGGGCGGTGAGTCAGGCAGCTGGATCCTATGCGTTCATAGGAGGTGAGATGAGCAGATGGCAGCACAGGTTGGTTAAAGCCGTGAAGGTTGGACTCCTGGCTTGGTTGCTGGCGAGCCCTGGCGTAGCAGCGGCCGCTCCGACCGTGGCCTTGGTCGTTAAGTCCATTCATAACGAATTCTTTTTACAGATGATAGCGGGGGCACAAGAGTACGCAGCCTCGCATCCAGCACGCTTCCACCTCATTATCGAGGGGGTTCAAGCCGAAATTGATGTGGCCAGCCAAGAGGCGATCATCAAGGGGCTAATTGCCAAAAAAGTCGATGCGCTCATAGTGGTTCCGACCGATTCAGTCGCCATGCTGCCGATATTGATGAAGGCGGTAGCGGCAGGGATCCTGGTGATCAATCTGGATAATAAGCTGGATGACAGAGCACTTGCGCTTGAAGGGGTCAATGTCCCCTTTGTCGGCCCGAGTAACTATGCCGGAGCCCGCAGCGTGGGTGAGTATGTGGTGCGGAAATTACCCGCCGGTAGCAAGGTGGGGTTGATTGAGGGGGCGCCGGGATCAATCAATGCGCGTGCTCGAAGTGATGGTTTCCGTGCCGCGTTACGCAGTGCCGATATGGTGATAGGGGGGATCCGTACCGGCAATTGGGAGATTGAGCAGGGACGTGAGGCGGCTGTTGAGCTGTTGAAAGCCGAGCCGGAGATCCGTGCGTTGCTATGCGGCAATGACAACATGGCCCTCGGTGCCGTCCAGGCGGTTGCGGCTCTGGGTAGGCAGGGCGAGGTGCTGATTGCTGGTTATGATCATATCCCGGCTATTCGTCCTTACATAGCAGATGGCCGGGTATTGGCCACGGCCGATCAGTTTCCGGCAAAGCAGGCTCAATATGCCATAGCCTTGGTGCTTAACGCCTTGGCACATAAGAGCACGCAAAGCGACTTGCCCGGTATAGTACAGACGCCGGTCGAATTGGTGACCCGGCATTGAGAGGGGCGTAAGGTGAAAACAGTATGGTTCGCTATCTGGCTCTCTCTCTTGTGGCATGGGGGGGTATGGGCGGCTTCGCCCATTCGGTTGACGATTTATGCAGATAGTTATCCACCTTTCATCTTGCATGATGGGGGGAAATTAAGCGGTCCCTTCATCGATGCGTTCACTCAGCTGGCGGCTGAACATGGGATTGGGGTGCAATATCAGCCTGTGCCGGCAAAGCGCGTGATGAAGCGGATTGCATCGCAAGCCGATAGCTGTGGTCTGGCGGTGAACTTTTCCCCGGGTGAGGCTGAGGTTGTACGCTATGTCGCCCGGGTGGCGCCTATTACCCTTGCCGTCTATGCCCGGCAGGGTGAGGTGGGGCAACTTCACAACATTGAGGCGTTACGCAATTATCGCGTCGGTGCCATCGATGTCGCCGAGCTCAATCAGCTTCTCGACAATGCCGCCATTCGCTATGAGCCATTAGCAAAATCCGGAAGTGGAATTGCCATGTTACAGGTTGGGCGTTTCGACCTTCTGGTTAGCGATGTGTTGCCAGAGCTGGTCGAGCATGACAAGAGTGGGCCCAAGATCGAGCGCGTGATGGTATTGGCTCGAGTCGAACGCTGGTTGGCATGTAATTCCCACCTCTCTGCGACCGCGCTTGGGGCCTTGCGTCAGGCGATGCAAGATGGCTTGTTTGCCGATTCGGTGGCCCCGATCTGGCAACGGCATAGACTGACGGCTTTTTACGATGAGGTGCGCAGTGAATGGCGGGATCCGCCATAATTGCGTCGTATGGCTCCTAGCTCTGTTACTCCTCAGCCTTTCTGTTTGTGAGGCCTTCGCTTAACGCAGCAAACCTCACTGTGAGCCCCTCGCTTCTCGCGGCTCGTTAACGGCGAAAATCCTCTCATCCTTGCCTCTCTTACTATTGAGCCTGCTGTCACGCTGGGGCAGAATAGCGCCCCCCATAAATGGGGCCGGAATATCCGGAGCGTGTCTTAATCAGCCAAGAGGCCGGCCTATTGCCGGAGAGGATAGCCAGTCACTCCCATAGCGAGTGGCCTTCAACAATATGTGTGAGGTAGGAAAGTATGGATCTGAGTTTTGCGGAGCCGCCAGGTTGGGCAGCAATTGGCCAGGAAAAGGTCATTAAAGTAACGGCTTGGTGCAAGGATCTGGTTAGCCAGAGCCAGGGGAAGGAGGCTAAGTCATGAGCCAACAGCAACCCCCTGCGCAATTACGTCAGAGCCTGAGTCTGTGGCAGGTCGTCATGATGGGGCTAGCCTATCTTACTCCTATGGCGGTGTTTGATACCTTCGGCATTGTCAGTGATATGACGGCGGGGCATGTACCGACATCTTACCTCCTGGCTATGCTCGGCATGCTTTTTACTGCCATCAGCTATGGCACCCTGGTCCGTCGCTTTCCCTCCGCCGGCTCAGCCTACACCTATGCCCAGAAGGCGCTGTCACCCAATGTGGGTTTCATGGTCGGCTGGTCATCGCTGCTCGATTATCTCTTCATGCCCATGATCAATATGTTGCTGGCCAACATATATCTGAGTGCCCTTTTTCCCGATGTCCCCAGCGCCTGGTTTATCCTCGGGCTGGTGACGCTGATGACACTGTTTAATTTGCGTGGCATCAACCTGGTTGCCAACTTCAACAGCATGATTGTCACGCTGCAGCTTGCCATCATACTGTTTTTTATCGGCCTGATGGCCTACGGCATCTATCAGGCACAAGGTGGGTTGGCGCTCACCTCTCTGCGCCCCTTCTACAGCGAGGAGGCCAGCACCATGCAGCTGATCGGTGGTGCCACCGTGCTCTGTTTCTCGTTCCTCGGTTTTGATGGCATAAGCAATCTGGCGGAAGAGACACCCAATGCCTCCCGGGTTGTGCCCAAGGCCATAGTCCTGACCGCTCTCATTGGTGGGGTGATCTTTATCGGGGTGGCCTACTTCCTTCAGCTCTTCTTCCCGGATGTATCGCGCTTTACCCACCCTGATGCTGTGCTTCCCGAGATTGCACTCTATGTGGGGGGCACCCTGTTCCAGGCTATCGTCCTGGCCTGTACCACGGTTGCCGTCTTGGCCTCGGGTCTGGCTTCCCATGCCGGTGTGTCGCGTCTGCTTTATGTAATGGGTCGGGATGGTGTGCTTCCGGAGCGCTATTTTGCCTACATTCACCCAACCTGGCGCACTCCTGCCATCAACGTCATGCTGGTGGGGGCGGTGGCGCTGTCGGCCATCAGCTTTGATCTGGAGTTGGCTCTGGCCTTGGTGAATTTTGGTGCCTTGGTTGCCTTCACCTTCGTGAATATCTCTGTGATTGCACAGTTTTATGTGCGTGAAAAATTACGCAACAGCTGGGCGGATCATTTCCGCTATCTCATCCTGCCACTTTGCGGTACAACCACTGTGGCCATCTTGTGGCTGAACCTTCAGCAGAGCTCCCTGTTGCTGGGACTGCTCTGGGCGGCCATAGGTCTGGTCTGGTTGGCCATCCGCAGTGCGCGCTTCCGAAAAACCTTGCCGCAGATCGATGGCTAATTCCCAGGCCCCGGGCTTAAACCCGGGGCCTGTGCCCCCGGGTTACCATTCTGGTTACAGCGTGAATGGCCGGGGATTGCCAGCATGTCGGCATGGGGCTAAGGTCAGGCCGCCAGCTGGTGTTACCCCCGCCACCTTGAGTAAGAGATCATGAACCTGACGATTCAACGCCGTCCCCTAGTGGATGATGCTCACCTACCCGCCGATATTCCCCCTCGTTTGCGCCAGATCTACGCTAGTCGAGGTGTGCGCTCAGCGGCCGAGTTGGAGAAGGGAACCCAGGCCCTGTTACCACCCGCTCGGCTTAAAGGTATGGCGGCGGCGCTACCTCTGCTGGAGAGTGCGTTACGTCAGCAGCAGCGGATCCTGATAGTCGGGGATTTTGATGCCGATGGTGCCACCAGCTCAGCCCTCTGTGTATTGGCGCTGCGGGCCATGGGCGGGCGGCAGGTCGATTTTCTGGTTCCGAATCGCTTTGAGTATGGCTATGGTCTGACGCCGGAAATTGTGGCGCTAGCCATAGAGCGGGGCACACAACTACTCATCACAGTGGATAACGGCATCTCCAGCCTGGCCGGTGTCGCAGCAGCCAAGGCGGCGGGAATGACGGTGCTGGTGACCGACCATCACCTGCCAGGCCCTGAGTTACCGCAAGCCGATGCCATCATCAATCCCAATCAAGCGGGTTGTGGATTTGGCTCGGGTAATCTGGCTGGAGTCGGCGTGGCCTTCTACCTGATGGCCGCCTTGCGGTCACATCTGCAAGCGGCTGGCTGGTTTGCGGAGCAAAATTTGCCTCTGCCCAATGTTGCTGACTATCTGGATCTGGTGGCATTGGGGACAGTGGCCGATGTGGTGGCTCTGGATGCCAACAACAGGGTTCTGGTTCATCAGGGGTTGCAGCGTATTCGGGCGGGCAAGTGCCGTCCTGGCATTCGAGCCCTGTGCGAGGTCGCCAAGCGAGAGTTGCCCCAGCTGACGGCTACGGATTTGGGTTTCTTTTTGGGGCCCAGGTTGAATGCGGTAGGGCGTCTGGATGATATGTCCCTGGGGGTGGCGTGTCTGCTGTGTGATGACCCCAACCTGGCCCGGCAATTGGCCAGCCAGATGGATAGCCTGAATCAGGAGCGCAAGGAGATAGAGCAGGGGATGCAGAGCGAAGCCCTGAGTGGCCTGGAGGCCCAGCTGGGCTCAGGTCGCGAATTGCCCGCCGGGATAGTGCTCTATCGCCCCGACTGGCATCAGGGGGTGGTAGGTTTGGTTGCCTCGCGCATGAAAGAGCGCTTCTACCGCCCCGTGTTCGCCTTTGCCGAGGCCAGTGAAGATGAGCTCAAGGGGTCTGGCCGCTCAATTCCAGGGTTGCATCTGCGCGATGCACTGGAGCGGCTGGATAACCTGCATCCAGGGCTCATCATCAAATTTGGTGGCCATGCCATGGCGGCTGGTCTGACGCTGGCCAAGGCCAGAATTGCCGAATTTGAGCACCATTTCGCGGCGCTGGTGGCCGAGTGGTTGACGCCTGAGCAGCTCACGGGTTGCTGGCTCTCGGATGGTGAGCTTGCCCCTGATGAGTTCACCTTAGCCTTGGCGGAGCAGCTGCGTCAGGCTGGTCCCTGGGGGCAGGCCTTCCCTGAGCCTGGATTCGATGGCCGTTTTCGTTTGCTCTCCCAGCGCCTGGTGGGTGGCAAGCACTTGAAGATGCAGGTGCGCCCAGAGGCGGGAGGCCCTGAGCTGGATGCCATTGCCTTCAATGTGGATCTGGATTGTTGGCCCAATGGCTCAATTCAGTGGGTTGAGCTGGCTTATCGTCTGGATATCAATGAGTGGCGGGGAAATCGGACTATCCAGTTACTGGTCAGCCTGCTGCGGCCATTGTGATGGCGATGCAGCAGGCTGGGTCGCGGCTGAGCGAAGAGGAGGGGGCGCTCCTCTTCTACTCCTTCTGGGTTGGGGGCACATAGCCCTCTATCTGCACCTCTCCCTCTTCAAAGAGATACTTCTCCATCTCCGCTTGCAGCAGGCTGCGGTGATCGGCATTCATCATGTTGAGCTTCTTCTCGTTGATCAGCATGGTCTGTTTTTTCTGCCATTCACTCCACGCCTCCTGAGAGATGTTGTCAAAGATGCGTTTGCCCAGCTCTCCGGGGATCAGCTGGAAGGGCATGCCGGGGGCTTCTTTTTTAAGGCGTTGACAAAATACGGTGCGGCTCATGACGTCCTCTCATCTTGCTGTTCTGACGTTGCAGTTGGGAAAGTGGCTAGTAGTTTGACCGTGGCGGCGGAGAGCCCCACGTTGGCCGGGTGGTTAAGGTTATACCAGAGTTGACGGGTCCCCTCCATGCTGCGTGCTGGCAGCGGGTGAGCGCAGTGGGCCAGCAGGGGGGTGATATCCAGATGGAAGTGGCTGAAGGTGTGGCGAAATGGGCTCAGCGGGGTGAGTGAGCAATCACGGGCCCCCTGGTGGAGCAACCAGGCTTCGGCCTCCTCCGGTGTGGCAAATTCAGGAAAGCTGTAGAGCCCGCCCCAAATCCCCTGCGGAGGGCGCTGCTCAAGCCACAGCGCCCCCTCCTGCAGCAGGAGCAGCAGGTAGACCTGCTTCTGTGGCAGGGCTTTTTTCTTCGGCTTGGGGTGCGGGAAGGCGGTGGGGTTGCCGCTGGCCCTGCCTTGGCAATCCTCGTTCAGTGGGCAGAGCTCACACTGGGGTTTGCTGCGGCTGCACAGTGAGGCACCCAGGTCCATCATGGCCTGGTTGTATTCACTGACGCCATCTTGCGGAGTCAGTTGTTCGGCCCACTGCCAGAGGCGCGCTTCTACCTTTTTGTCTCCTGGCCAGCCCGGTTCGGCCAGCCAGCGAGTGAGTACCCGCTTCACGTTGCCATCCAGAATGGCGTGGTGTTGGCCCAAGGATAAGGAGAGTATGGCTCCGGCTGTGGAGCGGCCTATGCCGGGCAGCGCGGCCACCTGAGCAAAGGTTTCGGGAAATACCCCGCCATGCTCATCTCGCACCTGCTGCGCGGCCTTATGCAGATTGCGCGCCCGGGCATAGTAGCCAAGCCCCGTCCAGTGGTGCAGGACCTCATCCAGCGGGGCCTCAGCCAGACTCAGCAGGTCGGGAAAGCGTGCCATGAAACGCTGGTAATAGGGGATCACGGTGGCGACCTGGGTCTGCTGCAGCATGATTTCGGAGACCCAGACCCGATAGGGCGTTTTATCCTGTTGCCAGGGCAGGTGTTTGCGCCCCTCCTGATGATACCAGGTGAGCAGACGGTCACTGAAACCAGGTGAGTGAGTACTCACGGGGTGAGGAGAGGGTAATGGCGGGTTCACGGGGTTCCTTGTTGCTGGCCCCATAGGATGGTTCCACAGGGCGGTTGAGACCAGGCGTTTGGCCGGGAGTCAGAGGCTGGGAGGATTGCACCATATGGGCAAGCGGCTGTAAACCGCGTAAATTGTGTGGAATGGCGGACTCGAACCTGGGGTAAGGTGCTTTAATTTGCCGCAATCGCCTTTGCCTACTTGCGCCCGTCACCTATCTTTGCATAATTCGCACTCCCCATTTGACCCAGAGAGAAGCCGATGACCGAGAGTAATCAGCCAGAGATGACAGAGGGCGGCCAATTGATGCGCCGTATCCGCAGTTTTGTGCGCCGCGAGGGGCGCCTGACCAAGGGGCAGGAGCGGGCTTTGACCCAGCTTTGGCCCGTGATGGGCGTTGAGTTCTCGGGTCAGATGCTGGAGTTGGCCACCCTGTTTGGCCGCGAGGCCCCTGTGGTACTGGAGATCGGCTTCGGCATGGGCGCCTCGCTGGTGGAGATGGCCAAGGCCGCGCCCGAGAAGAACTTTATCGGCATCGAGGTGCACAGACCCGGTGTGGGGGCCTGCCTCACCTCGGCCGAAGAGGCGGGTATCACCAACCTGCGCCTCTTCTGCCACGATGCGGTTGAGGTGCTCGAGCAGATGATCCCGGATCAGAGCATAGATACGCTGCAGCTCTTCTTCCCGGATCCGTGGCACAAGTCCCGTCACCACAAGCGCCGCATAGTGCAGCCGGCGTTTGTGCAGATGTTGCGGCCCAAGCTGAAGTTGGGCGGCGTGTTTCACATGGCCACAGATTGGCAGAATTATGCCGAGCAGATGCTGGAGGTGATGAGTGTCGCCGAAGGCTTTGCCAATACCTCAGCATTCGGCGATTATGTGCCGCGTCCTGATTCCCGTCCGCTGACCAAGTTTGAACAACGGGGTCATCGTCTGGGTCATGGTGTCTGGGATCTGGTATTCCAGCGCATCAGCTAAGGTTCCGCCCACTTCCATAGGAGAGTTCACATGGCACAACGTAGTCGTCGTCTGCGCAAGAAGCTGCGCATTGAAGAGTTTCAGGAGCTGGGCTTCGAGGTGAGCTGGAATTTTCCCGCCAGCAGCAGCGAAGAGGCTATCGACAGCCTGATCGACCGTTTGATCGGTGAGGTGATCGAGCCCCGTCAGCTGGCCTTCGCCGGCAATGGGCACCTGGCCTGGGAAGGGCTGATCTGCACCCAGAAGATAGGGCAGTGCAGCGACGAGGATATCCAGGCCTGCTGTGAATGGTTGAAGCAGCAGGGCATGGAGAACATCAAGCACTCCAACCTGTTTGATATCTGGTACGGCGAGTTGCAATAAGCGTCCAGGTGTTGCGCTTTCCAAACAGCAGACCCCGCACTGGCGGGGTCTGCTGTTTTTGTATGGGGTCGCATGGCGACTGCATGGATTGGGCCTTACCTCTCGGTTTGCATCAACCCCAGGCGTTGTACCGCCGTGAGCAAATCGGCCGGTTCGGCGCGCAGGCTGAAGTCTTCATCCGCAAAGGCATAAACTATCTCTCCATCCGGAGCGATCACATAGGTGGCAGGCATGGGGAGTTCCCAGTGCGAGGTCTGGTTGAACTCGGGTACGTCTATGCCCAACTGCTCCAGGTAGTCAATCAAGGTTGCGGGCAGCTCAACGGCTACACCGTACTGGCGGGCCACCTGATTGTCGAAATCGCGCAGCAGGGGGAAGGTAAGCCCAAGGCGCTGTTGCAGCAGGAGGTTGAGCCTGTGCTGCTGTGGTGTGATGGCCACCAGGTTAGCCCCCAACTCCTGGAGCAGAGGCTGGATCTGTTGCAGAGCACTCAGTTGCAGTGAGCTGTAGGGACCCCAACTGCCGGGAAAGAAGTTGAGTACCAGGGCTCCCCGAGTCAGTTGCTCTTGCAAGGAGAAGAGATGGCCCTGGAGGTCGGGTAGTTCGAAGTCAGGGGCGCATTGACCCGCTCCCTTAGCCTGTTTTGCCAGCTGTGCCTGTTTCATGAGGCGAAAGCCTTCGCGTTGGGCGGCGACCAGATCGGGTGGGTAACGCTTCTCCCGCACGGCGCGGGTTGCTTGTAGCTGGGAAGCCAGTTTCATGGACATACTCCTGTCAACTTGGCTCGTCATGGGGGCGCCGGTTAGCTTGGCCATGACAAGCGCTTACTGCCACTTTTATCAGTATAGAACAACCAAATGGGCAGTAAGGCAAGTCTATTGTATGAGTTTTGGCTCTAGGCTACAGCTGAGGTAGACCCTAGGTTACGCCTCCATAAAACGTTCCAGCAGTACGTTCAGATAGCGGTGTCCCAGCTCTGTCACGCACCAGGCATCCGCCGTCTCTTCCAGCATGTCACGCTCCTGCGCCCAGGCCATCCGGGAGGCCACGCTGGCCAGCGGCAGGCCGGTGCGCTCGATGAACTGCTGTTTGGGTACGGGTTCAAAGAGACGAAAGCGGTTCATGAAGAACTCAAAAGGGAGGTCGGCCGCCGTGACTGGCCAGCTCTCATCCAGATAGGCGCGGGCCGGATCCAGATATCCCTTGGGGTGTTTGAGCTTGACGGTGCGGCGAATCTCGCCATCCGGCAGGGTCAGCTTGCCGTGGGCGCCACACCCTATGCCCAGATAGTCGCCAAAGCGCCAGTAGTTGAGGTTGTGCCGACACTCGAAGCCAGGCTTGGCATAGGCGGAGATCTCGTATTGGCGATAGCCTGCCGCCAGCAAGAGGGCATGCCCCTGCTCCTGGATCGCCCAGAGCGTCTCATCTTCTGGCAGGCGAGGGGGTCTGGCCCCGAAGGCAGTGTTGGGCTCTATGGTCAGCTGATACCAGGAGAGGTGGGGGGGGGCCAGGGCGATGGCTTGACGCAGATCCGCCAGGGCCTCGGTGATCGTCTGGCCCGGCAGACCGTGCATCAGATCCAGATTGAAGCTGCGCAACCCCAGGCTGGCGGCCTGCTCCGCGGCACGTTGCGCTTGTGCCGGGTCGTGAATGCGCCCCAGTTGTTGCAACTGCCGGGGATCAAAGCTCTGCACCCCTATGCTGATGCGGTTGACGCCGGCGGCCTGGAACCCGGTGAAGCGTCCGGCCTCGACCGTACCCGGGTTTGCCTCCATGGTGATCTCGATATCCTCGGCAAAGGGGATCCGCGCCTCGACGCCCTGCAGCAGTTGCGCTATGGCCTGGGGTGAGAAGAGGCTCGGGGTTCCCCCTCCAATGAAGATGGAGCTGAGGCTTCGTCCCTGGACCAGGGGGAGGTCACAGGCCAGATCCTCCAGCAGGGCGGTCACATACTGGGCTTCGGGGATCGCCTGCTTGAGGGCATGGGAGTTGAAGTCGCAGTAGGGGCACTTCTGCACACACCAGGGGATGTGAATATAGAGTGCCAGGGGGGGCAGTTTGGCCTGTTGGGGCACCTTAATAGATCTCCTGCAGGCGTTCGATCAGCAGCTTCAGCGCCTTGGCTCTGTGGCTCTGTTGATTCTTGATGCTAGCCGGCAGCTGGGCTGCGGTGCAGGCGGTCTCGGGTACGAAGAAGACGGGATCGTAGCCAAAGCCATTCTCCCCCTTGGGCTCGGTCACTATCTGACCCTCCCAGTTGGCTTGGCAGATGATGGGCGTCGGGTCATCGGCATGGCGCATGAATACCAGCACACACCAGAAGCGGGCGGTACGCAGCACGGGGGGCAGAAAGGAGAGCTCCTCCAGCAGCTTGGTCACGTTATCTTCATCGCTGGCATCCTCACCGGCAAAGCGCGAGGAGTAGACGCCCGGGGCTCCGCGCAGGGCGTCTACCTCCAGACCCGAGTCATCGGCTATGGCGGGCAACCCGGTGGCGCGCGCGGCATGGCGAGCCTTGATGATGGCATTCTCAACGAAGGTGGTGCCGGTTTCCGGTACGCTCTCAACCAGAAAATCGCTTTGCGGCATCACCTTGAAATCCAGGCCATCGAGCATGGCATTGAGCTCTTCCACCTTTTTCTTATTGCCCGTGGCCAGCACGATTCGATTCATCTTATTTCTCCTTGGCAGCATCCAATAGCCGCTGATGTCGGGTCTGATCCCGGCTCTCTCATCAATGGCGGCCATGATAGCTGGCTACCCGGCTAAAGCCAAAACAAGCGCAAGATTTTCCCCTCTATTTCATTGTTAAGAGGGGGCGCCAGGTTGTGTTGCCTGCCGAGCCAAGGCCATTTCCCTCCCTTTAGCTGACAGAGCTCATGACAATTGAGCCCCAGGACAGTAGCATGTCAGCTGACTGGGGTTTGAACGATGGAAATGTCATGATGCGGTTAACGCTCTCTGCTGTGGGTCTGTTGGTGCTGCTTTGTGGTTGCCAGCAGGCGCCCGAGTCACGATCCTCATCCGCCGGAGGGGTGAACGCCGGTGCCGTGGCGGCTGGAGCCAAAGAGCTGACCATGGCCGAGAATGGCGATACCCTGACCCTGAAGGTAGGGGACTCTCTTGAACTGGCATTGCCTGGTGAGCCGAGTACAGGTTACAGCTGGGAGGTGGTGCGTTCCCCGGGTGGCTTGCTCAAACCTGCTGCCGAGCGTATCGAGGAAGATGGCGCTACTCGGGTCTGCAAGATGCAGCGCTTGCAGTTTGCGGCCACCGAGGAGGGGCGGGGCATGTTGACGCTGGCTTATCGCTCCCATGACCAGAGTGGTGATGCCGCCAATTTTTACACCCTCTATCTGCGCGTCTTGCCTTGAGCGGATAGAGGCCGTGATCTGACACCTTAACTCGTGGAGGTTGCAATGTCCCGTTATGGTTATCTGCTGGCTTTGGCTTGTTTGATCACCGGCTGTGAACAGGATGTGGCACTCCCTACTTTGCAACTGACCCAACGCGATGAGGGTAAGCCTCTCATTTTGGCGGTGGGGAGCGATTTTTTACTCACCCTGCCGGCTAACCCCTCCACCGGATTTAACTGGCAGTGGGCACCGGATCACCTGGCTCAGTTGCAGTGCCTGGAGCTGCATGGTGAAACGGCCAAGATCAAGCCCGATAAGGCACGACCGGGCTCATCGGGTCAGGTGAGGTGGCGCTGTCATGCCAAGGGGGCAGGCTCTGGCAAACTGCATCTACTCTATGCCCGCTCATGGGAGTCTGTGCCGCCCGCCCGGGAGTTTGTGCTGCCCGTTACCCTGCGTTAGCCTGGTCATCTTTTGAGCTGGCCTTGCGCCTCGGCTCCGTCCTCTCTTTGCTTATTACTGGAATTTGGCATGTTGTTGCGTTTGTGCTTCTCTCTGCTCTGCCTCTTTGTATCGGGCGCCCAGGCTGACCTTCTGGTGATGAGAAATGGTGATCGTCTGACGGGACACATCCAATCCATGGATAAGCAGAAGCTGCACTTTCTCTCTCCCTATGCCGGTGTGCTGGTCCTGGATTGGTCACAGGTGAGCAAGCTTACATCCGACAAACCCTTGCTGCTGGAGCTGGATGTCACGCCGAGCGCTCAGGGGCAGTCAGGCGCCTCACTGGTGGAGATCAGTTATGGTTCGACTAAACGCTATCTGCACCAGGAGCGGATCAAGGAGATCAATCCGCCTGAGCGGTTTAGCGAAGCCCTGGAGTGGAAGGGTAACCTGGATGTGAGCCTGAACCTCAAGCGTCAGGAGACGGCGACCAATGATATCCGCTTAAAGACGGATAACGAACTGACCAAGGGCTACTGGCGGGATAGTATCAAGGGGTCACTGGATCACAGCCGGCAGGATGGTGAGGTCAACACCTACGAGTATGATCTGACCAATGATCTGGACTACTTCTGGAGCAGTCACTGGTTCTGGCGGGGTGAGGGTAAGTTTCAGCACGATTTTATTGCCGATCTCTATCAGGAGTGGCACTACGGTAGTGGTCCGGGCTATCGCTTCTATGAAGACAAGCAGGGGCGTTTTGAACTGGGTTCGCTGCTGGGGCGCCGGGCTTATAAGTATCACTCTCAGCCCGATATGGACTTTGGCGTACTGGGGCTGAGTTGGGATTATCGCCGCATGTTTGATAGGAGTAGATTGGAGCTCTTTACCAATGGCGATTACGGTTATCCCTTCTTCGATCAGGTGGATCACTCCCTCTCGGCCGAGGCGGGCGCGCGTTACAGTTTGAGTCGCAGCATGCGATTGACTCTCTCCACCGAACTGGATGTCCTCGAGGGTGAACTGAATGCCCACCAGGATTGGAAACACTTCCTGGGGCTGGGCTACAGCTGGTGAGCCGAGATCCGGCCGCCCCTCCCGCTCTGTTTGCCGCCAGTGAGGGAGGCGCGGTGTGCCGGTGCAAGCCGCTGCCCAGGGGCGTGCGAGTCGCAACAGGTGATGGGATGCGTGTCAGGCAGATGCCATGATGTTGGTACATTTACCATGCTGGTTTAAGTACAGTTACCCTGAGTAAGATTTGTTAGAGTCCATATTCTAGCTCGGGAGACCAGGGATGAAGCTCGATGCCTGTACTCTTAGCGTGGTTCACTGGTTAATAGTTGCCGGCCCCCTCTCGCTGGAAGAGCTAGTCTGTGAGCGGTTGCTTCTGGAGTTCACGGAGCGAGATATCATTCATAGCCTGGGCTGGTTGAGCTCACATCACCTGATAGAGTCCT
>JBOFBS010000017.1:0-7293 GCA_051645725.1 Aeromonadaceae bacterium
CTCCAACCTTTACTGTTTTCGACCGTGAATATCGGAAACACCCCCACGGGCGTGGGGAAGACTCACATGCGTACACCCACACCCTAACGTGGATAGAAACACCCCCACGGGCGTGGGGAAGACCCTATCAAGGCATTGAGTCAAGCGCCGGTGATGGAAACACCCCCACGGGCGTGGGGAAGACGCAGTGAAATACTGGACGCTGCTCATGTAGTCGGAAACACCCCCACGGGCGTGGGGAAGACGCCGCCGTCGCGCCAGCGCCATCCATGCAGGTGGAAACACCCCCACGGGCGTGGGGAAGACGTCAACTTCCTGGGCTCCATCAAGCGGGTGCCGGAAACACCCCCACGGGCGTGGGGAAGACTGTATAACCCAATGTGAGTACATCGCATCCGCCAGAAACACCCCCACGGGCGTGGGGAAGACACCAATATATTGTTAAAGATCTTGCCAAGCCAGCTACAGATTGTGGTTGGCTTACTGGTTGAGTAGTTTTTCTACCACCAGCTGCAGGCCGCTTATCTCACAGAGAGTCTTGGTCGGTGACCCTATGGTGCGGATCTGATAACCAGGCGTTTTGGTGATGCTCTTGAATATCACCACTCCTGCTGCGGGTGAGCAGTGCTGGTAAAGGTATTCGATAACGGAGTCAGCCACTGAGTCCTTAATGCCAGAGACAAAGACATTGGGTCGCGGCTCGATAAACCAAAGCTTCATTCGTCCTCGTACGGCAGGGGGCAAATCATTCGCCAGCACTATCAGCACAATCCCCTCCCAATAACTGTGGAATATCCCGTGCCAAACGTGCGAGCAAATCCTGTTCTATCACCCGTTCCCGAAAGCGGGATGAGACCAGCGCTTTCTCGTAGCGACCGGCCATCTCACGCGTTAGTGAAAAAGCAAGATCGATGCAGAGGCTCTCTTTGTAGAGATCGGCCAGATCGTAGACAAAGGGCAGCGGGCTGCCCGAGTGGATAAATCCCATATGGGGGGAGTAGCCCATGGCATGGAGTGCCGAACAGAGAATGCCGTAGAGAGCGGCATTGGCAGAGGTCAGCACTCGGTTGGTCGTATCACTCAGGTCCATTTTACCTGGAGTGAATTTACGCCCCTTCCAACCGACCCGATATTGCTGCGCCTTTTGCTGATAGAGGGCTCGTACTCTGCTCCCTTCCATGCCCATCATTTCTTTGAGGCTCCTGCCTGCCAGATCTGCATCGGGAAAGCGATAGGCGAACAGGCGACGGGCTACCTCAAGCGATGACTTTTTATTGCAGGCCAGCCGCATTTGGTGATTGAGGTTACGGGTATTGGCGGTCGGTAAAAAACCGGCCGCGTAGAAAAGCAGACTATCTTCCCCCACCCAGCAGATAGCACAGTTGGCTGCAGCGGCAGTCTTGACTGCCTCGTGAGTCAGGCTGGTGCCAGGGCCTAGCAAGATGGCATTGAGAGTCGCTACCGGCAGACGTACGACCTGGCCTTCGGCATCGAGCCACTTTAGACTGCTGTCGTCAATCTCGAGGCGCCCCCGCTCTAGGTAGATAAAGGGATATTTATCCTTGACCTGAGGCAGGGACTCCCGCGTGATCTTGACGAATAGACGCTGACCACCACCCATGTTTTAGCCCTCGTTTATCAGCGTCACCTGCCGATCCCGATAACGCTTATGCTGACCAAATTGCAGCGGAACATCGTTTAATGTCAGCAGCTCCCCCCCTTCAGTGGCTCCCTGGATCACCATAAAGTCCCGGGTTCGTTGCTTCTGCTCGGCCAGATTGAGGGCCGCAGCCAGTGCGTCATCCCGGTTGGCAAACTGTCCCTGAAAGATGAACTCGGTGGGCACGCAGGTTTTTCTGCCAAGGGAGAGATCCCAGACCGGGTTTTGCAGCGCCTGGGCGACCTCGGTTAGCAAGTCAGCGGGGACCTGGAGCAGTACGGCAAACGCCTGATCTTGCAGGTAGTAGCGGTAGGTCATCTTTGTGCCCGCTCCGTTTGGTTTCTTTCCTTCACTGGTTTTTGGGATCAGCAGACTCTGCCAGGGGTCCTTGTCATCGTAACCACTGCCCACCATATGAAAATCGCGCAACAAAGGCTCGCGGGGAGCTGGCTCCCCGTTCTTGTGACGACGGGCAAAGCTGTGGACCTGCATATCGAGATCGGCAAATCGGGCTAGCAGGGATGTCTGGGGGCCCCCAGCCCCCAGGGCAGCGCAGACCATCCCGAGTACCCCGGACTTGGTCGGGAAGTGCAGGGTATCACGCCGTCCAAAGCGGGAGTCGTGGCCCCAGCTTTGTAGCGGCCCTTCCAGCCATAGCAACAGGTAGGGTTGACTCATGACTTACTCCACATGGTTTTGCAGCTTAGCGATCAGGTGATCCAAACTGAATGTCTCGTCCTCGCCCCACTCGTAATCTCCCAGCTTGCCAAACAGGCTGCCGGTGAGCGCCTCTTTCTTGCAGAGATAGCCTTTGAGTGCTTCAACGCTAGGGACTAAAAAGCCATGGCCAGCGGCTTTTACCGGTGCATCAAATGGCACTTGCAAGCGCTGCCCCTTACGAACCAGCACTTTGGCAAACTCCCACGGACTGGCGCCGGATTGGGTAGTCTGACGAGCTGCGGGAACCGCGACAAACAGCGCCTTGGTAAAGGCGGCGATGGCCTGTTTCAACTGTTCTTTATTGAGTTCATCCCCATCCATGGTGTCGGCGAGCTGGCCCAGATCCAGGCTGATATAGCGGTAGTAGGTGGCGGAGTTAAACTCCAGGCTTCCCATGTGGGCCGAACCGGGCTCTTCTTGTCGATCATCGAGCGCTGTGAAGAACTCCACCTCATTGGCCACCTTGTGGGTCGAGATGGCATGACTGAAAGAGGCGGCAGCTTCGACATTCATGTCTGCTGCCTTGGCGACCATGCGACCGAAGAGAGCGATATCGAGCGCATCCAGGGCTGGGTTGAGGCTTTTTTTAGCAAGCTTTGCCAGCTCTTTATCTTTGATCTTGCTTGCATCGAACTCCTGCTCTTTGGCATAGCCAGCAAAGGCTTCGGCCTCACTGTCGCTGATAAACAGCAAAGTATCGTCGGCCAGCAGCTCGGCTATCTTACTTGCACACGACTGGGCAGGTTCCTGTGCTGCACCCAGTTTGATGCAATGCTCGGTGACAAGTTCGGCGACCTTTTTGGTACGAATACCCAGCTTGACACCAAACTCTTGCAGGGCCAAACGCACCTGACGCTTCCAGCATTGGGAGCTGACTCTGGCGCGGGTTACGCCACCTACGACGGCCGTTTTGGGGGCTCCTACATCATCCCGGTTCAGACACGTAACGGGAAAAGACTGGAGGATGTGAAACTCGATACGGGTATTTTTCAGCGCGTTATTCATGATGATTCCTTGTCAGAAAAGGGGTTGTTCGATAAGGGGAACGACTTGCAGGAGGCCACAGCCAAAGGCGCGGCCACGGCCCAGCCCGCTGGCCACGCTCAGGGCGAAATGTTCGGGATCGGTCACGGTGATATAGCCGCTCAGGGTTGCCTGCTGCAGCGTGATGGCTCGCTCAGCTTTGCCCTTGAATTGGGCCACTCTCACGTCATCGACCTGAAGACGTACAGGGTCTATGCAAAAGCCCCAGTTTGTAGCTGCGCGCTCTATAAACCAGTCGGCAATGGCCTCGCGTCCTTTCACTGGCTTGAGTTGACGGCTCTGGTTATCCCGTCTGGTCGGAGAGATTGTGACGGTAAAGCGGTAGTGGCGGTGCGATAGAAAATCATCAGGCAGAGGGCGTGATTCAACCTCACCATACTCACTGGTTTGAGGAAGACGGTCCGAGAGAAGCAAGATCTGGCGACAAAGGTGATCACCCCCTTTATCGACCCATTGAATTCCGCTTGGTACGCTGGCCTGCTTTTGCGCCTCTGAACGAACGTCCTCAAACAGTCCGTAAACCACCCGGTGCAGTGAGTAGAGGTCGGTCACTCGCAGCTCTTTCACTGCTGCCCGATCTAGGCGTAACACACTGGCATAGAGGGTCATGCTGTCATCTCCTTTTCCTGCCTGCCGTAGAATTGTTGGGCCCAGCGTGCTTTGGCGCGATCTGCACTGCGATGAAACCAGCGTAAGTCCACCAGCAGTGCCGCGTAATCGAGGGGTTGATTGACCCGACTACGGATTAACGTTAACAACGGACGCAAAATGCGGCATACCTCTTCGGTATCGTCACAGGCAAGCAGGCGGCGCAGCCTGGCTTTGGCTTGATCGCTCTCGCGCCCCTCGCTAAAAGCGAGGGCTATCGCCTGCCCCAGTGGCAAGGCACCATTGCGTGCCTGATCACTGCGTGCCACGGCTGCGGCAATCAGAGCAAATGGCTGGCGTTCTTCAGCCCACTCCAGATTGATCCCGAAGGCGGCCAGGGTGTCCCAACTTTGATACTCGGTGGCGGGGTTATCGGCACGGCGCAGTCGGGCGGCAAATCCCTTGTCTTTTTGGCAGCGCTGACAGAGGTATGCGACAAAATCCACCTCGCGACTCTGTGACGCTTGCGGTTGCGTACTCATGGTTGCTCCTGTTGCAAATAGGCGGAGAGGTTTGGCTTGGCTTTGGCCCAGGCATCCATCTGCCGAGCCGTTTGATGGGGGCAGACCTGGTCAAATACCTGGGTGGTGTAGCGGGCAAATTGACGGTGCAGTTGTTGGCGAGCTGTGACCTCATCACAGCCATCGATCAGGGCCTGGCTCTGGCGCTCGCAGAGTTGCCAGAAGAGATTGCTCGCCTGTTTGGCAAATGACTCACCATCCATCAGCTGCGTCTTGTAGTAGCCCATCACGCAGCCGTAAAGGGTCTTGGCCAACCCATCTAACTGGCCAATCTCGGTTTGAAAATGGTTAAACCAGAGCTCGTTAAGGTGACTGGGAGAGAGCCAGCAGAGAGACTCGACCATGTCGTCTGAACCAGAGGCATACTGTTCACCTGCATTGCTGCTGACCCTTAATCCCCCAGACCATATAGCAAAGGGTGCTTCCTGCTTTTTGGCTTTGAGCAGTGCCAGTTTCAGCTGGTAACAATCAAGCGATCTTCCCCCTTGCCCGATAAAACCGAGCAAGCTGGTCAATTCGCGCCATGGGCGGCGCTCGGGGTCGGCCCAGCGCGCCTTGGGTTCCTTGCCGCTGATATCGACGGCTACTGAAGGGTCGAAAACGCCCTCTTTGTAGTTGCCATGTGCAATACCTTCGGAGTAATGCAGTCCCTCATCGGCCAATAAACAGAAGCGACAGAGGGGAACCAACCGCCCCATCAGAGAGCCCTTAAGCTGGTTGGCAATGTGGCAGTCTTCCCCCTCTGGCATCTGCTCCCAAGGAGGTGTCCCCAAGCCAAATGGATAAACTGTGAGATCGGCAATTTCAGTCTCGGTAAAGAGGTTGAGCCAGATGCTCTCTAGCAATGATGTGCCCAGACAGTAGTTATGCAGTAAGCCCATATGTGCAACAGAGGGACCGGGCTTGCCCGTTGATGGTTTGCCTTTGTCATTGCTCTTGCCGGTATAACCCTGTGTCAGCACTACACTGTTGTCGGTCTTTTTTCCCCCCAGCGCAAAGCCCATCTGAGTGAGCAAGAGCAGTGCCCGCTCGCCATCATCGAGCGGCTGCTCTGCTTGGGTTTGGGTCAACACAGTGGTATTGCCGGTCGCTACATCGGGCAGCACGGTGCCGAAACTCTTGATAGCTGCTTTGGCAATGGCAGGCATTTGAAGAAAGGGTTCCGGGCCGTAGAGATAGAAGCGATCGTGCCACTGGGCCAGATAGCTGCAGGCTCTGTCTGCCATTCCTTGCCAACCTAGTTGTTGCCACGCCTCCATATCTTGTGGGGTGGCAGCGGCTTGGGTGATAGCTTGCAGCAGCTTCAGAATGGCGGCCTTTTGCACCGGATTACCACCCAGGGTCCGGTATTCGGGGTGGGTGAAGATATCCTTGAGCCCGACCCGTCCCTTGTCGGCGACCGGGATCCAGGGTTCGTCGATCAGATTGAAGCGATGTTCCAAGGCTTACTCCTTGTATTTGGTAATGGTGAGACCGATGTCATCCCGATAGCGATAAGAGAGGCGATCGCTTAAGGGGAGTGAGCAACCATCGACGGCATGCAATTGATGATCTGTAGCGACCAAGGCAATAGAAATAGCGGCGTCATCCTGCTCTGGATGGCCTAGATACAACACATTGCCCAGGCCTGCTTTTTGACACCAGAGCCGTGCTGGTGGCCGAGGCAGTTGGCTTAAACGGCAGCTGACCAGATGCTGGGTCACCTGTGCCGCGCGGCCTCGCCACTCTGCTGGGGTAAGGCGATGTGCATGCCATGGAATAACAACCTGCTCACCGTCGAGAAAAGTCAGGAGCGTGGCCTGGTAGTGGTTGTCCAGAGACAGTTCAGACAGGAGCAGCAAGTCACCGCTCTCCTGTTCGTTGTAGCGGGTTTGCGCTTTGGCCTCGGGCAGGGTCTTGCCCCCTTTGGAGAGCGTAAGTCGTGCCAGTTGCCGAAGACTGTTGACCCCTTTACGCAGGCGAGTGCCGTCAAAGAGCTCTCGTTTCCAGCGAGCCATCACTTCATCTTCGCTGCGATCCTGATAGGTGAATTCCACCAGTGTGCGGATATGGTCGGGTAAGGAGACTGTCCCCTCCTTTACCTGGACAAGCCAAACCTCCAAAGAACGGCAGAGCAAATAAGGTGAATAAACGTGTGCTGTTGCACCAAAGGCCTGATAGGGATCTTGGTACGCTGTATCGAGGCCTGGGGCAAGGAGCCAGGCCTCTCTGCGGGCCTCGGTGGGCCTCGGGGTATGTTCATGACGCCAGAGACGACCAAGACGCTGAAACAACATATCGGTGGGCGCCATGCGGCTGACCAGGAAGTCGGCGTCGATATCAAGAGATTGCTCCAGTACCTGAGTGCCGATCAGGATGCGGCCTTGCTTCCCGCGGGCTGATCTGCCCGCTTTGCCATAGCAGCTAACCCAATGTGCCTCATTGTTTTGCCGATGCCGTGCGGTAAAGCGAGAGTGCAGTAGACCGCAGGCCACCCCCACTTCCTGTGCTCTGGCAGCCAGATCGAGATAACGTTCCTGTGCCTCGGCCACCGTATTTTCAATCCAAAGTACCTGCTGGCCCTGGGCCGCTCGCGTGAGCGCTTCCTCTAACACGGTCTGGTCCGCCATGGGTTTGCATTGCAGATGAACTGAGCGGGATTCTTCTGGTGTCACCGACAGCTCTTGCAGCAGTGATGGCGTGATACCCGTTGATACGGAT
>JBOFBS010000018.1:0-20939 GCA_051645725.1 Aeromonadaceae bacterium
CAGCCGCTCAACAGCAAAGGGCGACATCTGGCCTTCGCCGCACCGGCTGTCGGGGAAGGGCAGGGGATGCATCTCATCTCTATCGAGCAGTGTCTACCGCAAATCACGGCCTGGTTTGCCGACATGCAGAGCTCCTAAGATGCCATGCAATTAAGAGCCAAGCTGGACGCCGTTAGGACAAAGGCAGGAGAGCCCCCTCTCGCCCACTCGCCGTAAACCCACTCTTGGGGGCTCGCTGACGGCATGCCTGCCGCCAGCGGTTGACACAAGGGAATACTAGATGAGCAGGCCTTAGAGACGCCTTATGATCCGCTGGCTTTGCTCCGGCTGCGTAGCCAGAGATCGGCATATTTGACGAAGGTGGAGTGGGCCGAGAGCACAGAGATGAGAAAGCCGGCTTTGCCATCGAGAAAACCCAAACGCAACAGATACATGCGTACAAAGCAGCCCAGGGCATGCAGCATCCCCTGCAGTAGCGTGGTTGTTTTGCCTCGCGCCGCCTTGCCATCGGCCCACGCCTTGGCGTAACGGGCTGATTTGACCAGATAGTGCTCCAGATCCCGGTAGGGGGTGTGCAGCAGATCGCCCTGCAGCGGTTTGACCTGCATGCTCTCGTCAACCACCACCTTCTCGTGCACCAGCGCATCGTTGTAGTGAGTCAGGGCGGTAGGGTAGAGGCGTAGCACTCTGTCCGGATACCAGCCACAGTGGCGCAGGTAGCGGCCAAAGACCCAGTTGCGACGCGGGATTGAGTAGATGGTGCGTCCTGTCGGTTCATTACAGATGGCGCAGAGGGTGGTCTTGAGCTCAGGACTGACCCGCTCATCGGCATCCAGCCAGAAACACCATTCGGCGGTGACATAGTTCTGAGCCTGCTGTCGCTGCAGGCCGAAGCCGCGCCACTCCGGCTCTATGTAATAACGGGCCTTGTAGTCATAGGCGATTTCGGCCGTGTCATCACTGCTGCCGGAGTCGAGGATGACGATCTCATCGACCCAATCGGCCACACTCTGCAGACAGGCGCGCAGATTGTGCCCCTCATTTTTGACTATCAGTACGGCGGCAATACGAGGGATCATGAGCTCTCCTGAGGGGATATCCGGGTGCGATCGATGCGATCAAACTGGGCTATCACCCGCTCCGGGGTGATCTGTTGCATGGCATTGTCATCCTTGAGCCGGCTGCGCCAGGGGAGTTGAGCCACTGGCTTACCCAGCTTGGCCTCTATCATGGGGGCGTAGACGCTCACCACGTAGTCGCGACAGTGATAGGGGCCGGTGCGCTCCGGGTTGTGGTGGGCGTAGAGGCCGATGACGGGAACGCCTGCCGCCGTGGCCATATGAGTAGGACCGGTATCGGGGGCTAGTACCAGCTGTGCCTGCTTGATGAGAGCCATCAGCTGTTTGAGGCTGGTTTGGCCAATCAGGTTCCCCGGTTTATGCTGGCAGCGGGAGAGGATCTCCTGCGCCAGGTTTTTTTCCAGTGTGCTGGGACCGCCACAGAGCAGAACCTGATAGCCGCGCTCGGCCGCGTGGTCGGCCAGGGCGGCATAACCCGCCGCAGTCCAGTTTTTGAAGGCCTTGCTGGCGGCAGGGGCGATCAGCAGGGTGGGGCTGTGCTTGTCCAGGTGCTGGCTGGCCCATTCATCATCGGCGCTCGAGGTGGGGATATGCCAGCTGGGAGTAAGCTCCTGTACACCCAACTCCTGGGCAAAGGCCATGAAGCCATCGAGCACATGGGGGGAGGCGGGTGACGTTACCTTATGGTTGGTAAACCAGCTCTGCCCATCACCGGCCCGCTCTTTATCAAACCCCAGGCGGTAGCGAGCGCGAATGCCCAGGCTCAACAGGCTGGCGCGCAGAGCAGACTGCATATGTAGCAGAGCATCGAAGCGACGCCCCCTGAGGCGGCGCCACACTTGCAGGTAGGCGCGCCATCCCTGCTTCTTGTCAAAGGGGATCACCTCAATGCCTGGCAGATCGCCCAGCAGGCCCGCCTCGACCTTGCCCATGATCCAGGTGATCCGGGTTTCGGGCCACTGGCGCTGAATGGCCTGTACCAGGGCAACGGCATGTACGCAGTCACCTATGGCCGACAGACGCAACAGACATAACTCTTTGGGGGGGGATGAAAATAAGGGCATGAGGGGACTCAGGCTAAGAGAATGAGGGCATTATGCAAACTCGGCCGCAGATTGTAAAATCTCGGCCTCATTCCCTTTTCTCCCTGGAGCCCTATGAAGGTGACTTCCCATGCCGGGTCAGTCTGCTGGTTTGATCCCGACTGTTTTGACGACTTTACGCCAGAGCAGTTTACCCCTGCGTGGTGGCAGGCTCGTGACGGCGTGCTGGGGCATTCCCGGGGGCGTGGTGTGACCTGGTTTGTTCAGGAGCCGGGCAAGCCACCCCTGGTGTTGCGCCACTATTGGCGTGGAGGCCTGATGGGGCGCCTGCTGGGAGATCGCTTCTGGTTGGTGCCCCTGGCGCGCAGCCGCGCCATGGCCGAGTTCAGTCTGCTGACCCGATTGCGTGAGCTGGGGCTGCCAGTGCCTCGCCCCGCGGCGGCGAGGCGGGTGCGACATGGGCTTTTTTATCGCGCCGATCTGCTCATCGAGCGGATCCCCGGTACCCGGGATCTGGTGCAGATCTTGCGCGAGCGGCCCCTGAGTGAGGCGGAGTGGCAGGCGGTGGGGGGGGTGATCCGCCAACTGCATCGGGCGGGAGCCTATCACTCGGATCTGAATGCTCACAACCTGTTGCTGGATGCGGATGGTCAGGTGTGGGTTATCGATTTCGATAAGTGCGCGTTGCGGCAACCTGGTGCCTGGCAGCAGGAGATGCTGGCGCGTTTGCAGCGATCTTTGCGCAAGGAGTCAGGGTTACATTCTGATTTTCATTGGGCGGAGGCAGACTGGCAGCCACTATTAGCGGGCTATCAGGGCCACGCGATGGGAGGGCTAAACCAGTGAAGTCACTTTCATTGTCATTCCAGCGATGGCGGGATACCGTGCGGCGGCGAGTGGGGCGCTGGTTGTTTGATCGCTCTCTGGTTGATCGCTCTGTGGTCGATCGCTCCGTGGCAGCGACTCATGGCTGCCAGATCCAGGCATGTCGGCGTGTTTTGCTTATCCGCTGGGATGCTAAACTGGGAGATGCCATCGTCTCCTCTTTCCTGTTTCGAGAGCTGCGCAAGGCCAACCCGGAGCTCTCTATCGAGGTGGTCACCACGGATGCCATGGCGGAGCTGTTTCAGGAGTCCTGGCAGCCGGATCGGCTCTATCGCTGCAACAAGCGGGCGGGTTATCGGGAGTTGGCTCGCCTGGCTGCCGACATCGGCGCTGTGGATCTGGTGGTGCACTTTAGCAAGCAGTTCAAGATGAAGGATCTCTTCTTCATCCACCGCCTGGCACCTCAACATCTGGCCGGGCTGGATGATGAGCTGAGCTGTGTCGATATCAAGCTGGGCCAGGCTTGTCGTGGTTTACATTTTGCCGATAAGTTTGTGTACCTGCTGCAGCAGTGTGGTGTGGCCGAAGTGGATAGTCGCTACTGGTTACCGGCCCGGTTGGCCAACGAACAGGAGGTAAAAGCCATCTGGCCAACCGGTGAACATCCTGTGATAGCCATTAACCCCTTCGGAGCGAGTCGAGCCCGGAAGTTGAATCGAACCTCGGTGCTACGCCTCATTACCTTGCTTAAAGCTAACGCGCCAGAGTGCGGTATCTGCTTGCTCTATCCGCCTGCCGAGCGGGAGACGGTCACGCAGATGGTCGATGAAGCCGGTGTGCCTGGGCTCTTTTACTATCAGCAGAGCTGTACTCTCTATGATCTATTCGCCCAGTTAAAGCTGGCTGATGGATTGATCTCGGTGGATACGGCGACTGTGCACATCGCGGCCGGTCTGGATTTGCCCTTGCTGGCACTATATAACCCGGATGCTTCAAATCATGCGGATTGGGGGCCGCGCAATCCGTTGGCGCAGAGCCTGTTTTCGTTGTCTGAGCCGCATGACATCAATATGCTGGATTGGTGTCAAGTCGGAGAGGCGATTGCACTTTTACTAGCGAGGGTGAACCACAGGCACCCTATTCATGGGTAGAGGGACTACCTGCTCAAATCCTCTAATGCAGAGTAAATTGCTGGGTGAGGGCAACCACAGTTTTTGCCAACGCCCCCTGATTGGCCGCAACGACATCGAATGCGGCCATTCCCATCTGTTGTCGCAGCGTCTCATCTGTCAGTAGCACTATGAGCTCCTGAGCCAGTTCATCGCTGCTGCTCACCACATGGCACCCCTTCTTCTCAGATAACTGGCGGGTCACTTCGCTGAAGTTGAAGTAGTGGGGGCCTATCAGTGTCGGTTTGCCCAAGCTGGCGGGCTCTAGCAGGTTATGACCGCCAACGGGCACCAGACTGCCGCCCATGAAGGCCACGTCGGCGGCCTGAAACAGCAGGGGCATCTCGCCCATGCTGTCGGCCAGATAGATCTGTGTATCGGCGGTAATGGGCTCCTGCCGGCTGCGACGCGCGAGCCCCCAGCCCTGAGTACTGCAGAGTTTGGCTACAGCATCGAAACGCTGGGGATGGCGAGGTACCAGTAACAGAAGAGCATCGGGAACCGCCTCTAACACCTGGGCCATGGCGGCCAGCACCTGCTCATCCTCTCCATTATGAGTACTGGCAGCAATCCAGACGGGGCGTGGGCCAATGCGCGCCCGGAGTGCCTGGCCAGCCTCTATCTGCTCTTGATCCAGCTGGACATCAAACTTCAATGAACCTGTCACCTGTAAGCGAGAGGATGGCAGTCCCAAACGCAAGAAGCGGGCTTCGTCTTGGCGGCTTTGGCAGAGCACCAGACTCAGATGCTTGCTTAGCTCACTAAAGATACCCTGCAGGCGCTGATACCGTTGGCAGGAGCGCTCTGAGAGCCTGGCGTTCATCACGACAACGGGCAGACTTCGCGCACCACAAGCAGCCAGCCAGTTGGGCCATAGCTCAGTCTCCATGATCACCAGCCCCAAGGGTTGGGTGCGGTGCAGGAAGCGGGCTATGGCACCCGGGTAATCCAGCGGGGCGTATCTGTGCTCCACCAGGTTGCCGAGTTTGGCGATCTGTTCGGCCCCTGTGCGGGTGGTGGTGGTGACCAGCAGCGGCAGCTCGGGATGGGCTGTTTTCAGGGCCCGGATCAGGGGCGAGGCCGCCAGCGACTCGCCCACGCTGACGGTGTGTATCCACAAGGGGCGTCTGGTCGTTGCCAGTTTGGGTGTCCAGCCCAACAGTTCGGCCCAGCGAGGCCCATAGCCTGGCTTGCCTCGGCGCGGCCAGTAGAGCAGCGCCACCACAAAGGGCAAGGCCAGATAGATCAGCAGAATATAGAGCAAGCGATAATACATGGCACGCCTGAAGTTGAGCCTGGTGGAACCAGTATCCATGATGAGGGAAACAGACTCAAGCCGGGGGCTTTTTACTCCGGCTTGAGTCCGGGTTTAATCCAGCTCGGCTTGCAGTTGACCGATGGCTTGCCACACCTGTTCGCTGGGCAGCAGGTTGAGGCAGTTGAGATGCCCCAAGGGGCAGACACGTTTGAAGCAGGGACGACAAGCGATATCGGTATGCACCAGGCGCATCCGCTTTGTCAGGGGAGGGGTGTACTCGGTCGAGGTTGAGCCATAAACGGCCACCAGTGGGCGCCCCAGGGCCGCGGCTATGTGCATCAGCCCCGAGTCATTGCTCACTACCTGTTGACTGGCGGCCAGCAGATCGATGGCCTCGGTGAGTGAGGTTTCCCCCGCCAGGCTGCGGCAATGCACGGCTAATTCGGCGGGCAGTTGCTGGCGGATCGTCTCGGCCACAGGGCTGTCTTTGGCCGAGCCAAAGATCCAGACCTGCCCTCCCTGCTCCAGCCAGCGTTGGGCTATCTCGGCGTATTTGCTTTCTGGCCAGCGTTTGGCCGGGCCGAACTCGGCACCCGGACAGAGAGCAAGGATGGGCCGGCTCAGGGTCAGGTCCAGTCGTTGCACCGCAGCCTGTTGAGCCTCTGGGTCGACACGCAAGTGCGGATGAGTAAAGGGGGGGAGTGCCTGGGCATTTATCATGCCGCCCCTGGTATGAGCCAGGGCCACATAACGCTGCACCATCATGGGAAACTCCCGCTTGTTGTTGCGCAGATCGTTGAGCAGACCGTAGCGGCTCTCGCCTTTCCAGCCGGTTCGGCGCGGGATCCGGGCAAACCAGGGGATGAGTGCCGATTTGAGGGAGTTGGGCAGGACTATGGCCCACTCATACCCCTCGCGGGCTAACGCCCGTCCAATACGCCAGCGATCACGCAGCCGCAGCTCGCCATGACCAATCGGCATGGGGATGGCCTTATCGACCTCTGGCATGCGTGCCAGCAAGGGCAGACACCAGGCGGGGGCCATGACATGTAACTGGGCACCGGGGTGCTGCTGTTTGAGGGTGATGTAGAGGCTCTGGGACATCACCATGTCGCCGACCCAGGCTGGGCCTATGATCACTATTTTCATCTGCTTCATCACATCTGGGGGCAAGCCGGGCAGTATAGCGTCATGGTCGCATTTTACTATCGGCTATCGCCCAAGTTGGCTAGGGTGTGGGTGGCTTCTCTGTGGCTGGCCGGCTCTGCTCGGCCTCGGCGGCCAACAGCAGCAGCACCATCAGGAAGGGATAGAAGATAATCCCCGAATTATGGTTAAGGAACGCCTGACTTAAACAGTAGTCCATGGTGGCCAACACATGAATGATGGCAGCAGCAGCCAGGGTGTAGCACCGTGCATTCCCCTGCTGCTTGAGCAGGCGTCTGGCGAGTGTCAGCGGCACGAAGAAGAGCGCCAGCAGGCAACCTAGCCCCACCAGACCATATTTGGCCATCTGATCCAGATATTGGTTATGGGCGTGGCTATTAAACGCGAAGGCCGCCTGGCTCAGTTCTCCGGCCTTATACTGTTGCTCTTGCGAGTGACGAATACTCTTTGGGCCCCAGCCGAGCAGGGGTTTCTCGACAAAGCTATGCCAGGCACTGCGCCAGAATTGCAGGCGGTAACCCAGAGAGGTGTTCTGATTGCCGTCAGAGAGATAGAGTGCCATATCCTGTTTCGCCTCAGCTAACCGCAGTGCCACGCCAAATTGTGGCAGCGTACTGAGCAGCCCCAGTAGCAACAGAGAGCTCAGCAGGGTGAGCTTGATGCGGCGGCTGAACCAGGGGCAGAAGAGACGATACCAGGCGAGCAGGATCAGTGGCAGCAGTATCCAGCCACCTCGGCTGCCGGAGAGCAGGCTGCCCAGCATGCCGAAGAGCGTTGCGATAAGATAGAAGAGGGCCTCCCCCTGCTTACGCTCTCGATAGGCCCAGGCCATGGCACAGAGACTCAGCAGCCCCAGACTCAGGCTGATGTCGCCACTCTGGATGGGCATCATATCATCGAAGGCGCGGGGGCTATGACGGACAAACTTATCGAACAGGGCGACCCCTCCTGCTCCTAGGGCGCCTATGCCTATGCCACGCATCAAACTATGGAAACTGGGCCGATAGCGACAGAGCAGGGGTAACATGAATACCAGGCCGAGAAGCCGGCTGATGCGGTCGTAATTTTTCAAGATCCCCCCATCTAATCCGATGGCGAGGGCTTGGGTTGCAAAGACGAGCAGCAGCGTCCAGCAGAGTGGGCGGGCCAGGGGGGAGAGCTCGGTGAGTTGGTAGCGGCCTAGGTAAGCCAAAGAGATAAAAAAGAGCGTGATAAAACTGATGGAGTAGCCTCCCGGCACCGCCAGGCAGAGAGCGCCAAAGCAAAAGACCAGGATTTGCACCAGCCGCATCAGACTTGGTGAGAGTGCTTCTGTAGTGTGAAAAGTGCTCATGCTTTGGTTTGTCTTATTATTATCGGGTGCTTGGCCCCCCGGGTTCTGGAGCAGGACCCGGGGGGCTGGCTGCGTAGAGTGCTGATGTGTCCTTAGCGGTTTAGCCAGGCCATATATTCAGCCACCCCTTCCGCTACGGAGCGGAATTGGACATCGCAACCGGCAGCACGCAGTTTGGTCAGGTCGGCCTGTGTGTAGCTCTGATAGCGGCCCTTGAGGTGATCCGGGAAGGGGATGTACTCCACCTGCCCCTTGCCATGGTGTTTGACCACGGCTTCGGCCACATTGAGGAAGGGCTCTGCCCGTCCAGTACCGCAGTTGTAGATGCCTGACTTGCCGCCCTGCTTCCAGAACCAGAGGTTGACCTGGCAGACATCCTCGACGTAGACGAAGTCACGCAGCTGGCCGCCATCGCCGAAGCCATCACACCCTTCAAACAGTTTCGGGTTCTGCCCCTCTTTCATCTGGTTGTTTAGGTGGAAGGCCACGCTGGCCATGCTGCCCTTGTGCTGCTCGCGAGGACCATAGACGTTGAAATACTTGAGGCCAACGATCTGGCTGTTGGTTTTCGGCAGCAGGCGGCGGACATACTCATCAAACAGGAATTTGGAGTAGCCATAGACATTCAGCGGTTGCTCGAAGCGGCGATCTTCGACGAAGTTGTCGTTACGCCCACCATAGGTTGCGGCAGAGGAGGCGTAGATGAAGGGGATGCCGCGCTCGATGGCAAAATGGAGCAGTGTCTTGGAGTAGTCATAGTTGACCTCCATGACGTACTTGCCGTTCCACTCTGTGGTGGCGGAGCAGGCTCCTTCATGGAAGATCACCTCGATCTCATCCCACTCTTCGAAGGGGTCACCTGACGCAACGCGCGCAATGAACTCGTCCTTGTCGAGGTAGTCGGCTATGTCCAGATCAACCAGGTTGCTGAACTTGGTGCCATCGGTTAGGTCATCCACTACCACAATGTTTTTATGTCCAGCCTGATTGAGCAGTTTGACCAGATTACTGCCGATAAAACCGGCTCCGCCTGTCACTATGATCATATGAGATATGCCTCGTTGGCTTGGCGCAGTTGCGGCGCCGCTAGGTTATCAACTCTCTTTAGAGTCTACCACGCAGAAGGGGTGTGGGCGAAGAGACACAAGAGTGAGAGGTGGATATCGATGAGGCCCTGTAGGTAATTGGGGATTGAGAGAGCTGCAGGGATACAGTAGTCTTACTGGTCTCGAATGGACTCTATTGAGAGGATTCACAATTCAAAACAGAAAGCAACGATATTCATTGGCAGCCCATGCCAGAGTGCCTAAGGTGTAATAGGCGCTAGAGTGAGCACTCATCGTGTAGGAATAGCATGAAGACTAGAGATAAAATTATTCACGCGGCCATTGAACTGTTTAATGAACAGGGTGAACAGAATGTGACCACCAATCACATCGCGGCTCGTTTGAGCATGAGCCCTGGCAACCTTTACTACCACTTTCGCAATAAAGAGGACATCATTCGGGCCATCATGGGTCTCTACGCTCAGGACATTCACACCTATTATGAGCAGGAACCCGTTGCCCCAGTCAGCCTGAAGGTGAGTATGGGCTATCTCGATTACATCATCTATGTGATGTGGCGCTACCGTTTTCTGTATAACAACCTGCCCGATATTTTGGCGCGAGATCCGGCTTTACGTGAGCTTTATCGTAAGTTACAGGCGCCCATTTATGGTTTTATGCAGCGACATATGGAGTCGTTGCGTGAGCAGCAAATATTGTTGGCGAATGGGGAGGAGTTGCAAAATCTTGTGCACATCATGAAGCAGATACTGATCTTTTGGGTGGCTTATCTGCATACGCTGCAAGGCAGTGAGCCGGTCACCAAGTCCAAGATTTATGGTGTGATCCCCAAGGTGCTATTCTTGTTTCGTCCCTATATTGCGCAAGCCCATCAGGCGGAATTGACCGAGTTGGAGCGCTATTTTCAGGCGCGGATTGCCAACGAAGCGTAATTGTTTTGCTTCTTATGATGTCAAGGGGCGCCGCAGGCGCCCTTTTCTTTTGCTTATGCTTACGCTCGTTTTGTTTCAGCACTCTTTGCGCTTAGTTGCCCTTGCGAGGACCCACTGATTTACGGATCACCAACTTGGGTTGAACCGTCACCTCCTCCGTGGTCAGCTCCTTGTTACGCAGACGTCCTATCAGTCGCTCTACAGCCAACTGGCCCAGTTCCGCCTTGGGGTGATGTATGGTGGTGAGTGGCGGACTGGAGAAGCGGGCCATTTCCACATCGTCATAGCCTATCACTGAGATATCTTCAGGCACTCGCAATCCAGCCTCTGTGATGGCACAGATGGCTCCAATCGCCATGGGGTCATCGAAGGCGAAGACGGCAGAGGGGCGTACAGCTTTAGCCAGCAGGGTTTGCATGGCATCGAAACCGCTCTGCATCTCATAGTCCCCCTCTATGATGTCTGCATCGTCCAACTCCAGATCGGCCTCAGCCATGGCATCGCGTAGACCCGCTATGCGCAGCTGGGTGGTCTGTTTGCTGAGCTGGCCACTGATACAGGCGATATCCTGGTGGCCCTGTTCGAGCAGATATTTTCCAGCCAGATAGGCGCCTGTCCGCACGTTATCATTGATCACACTGGCAAAATCGCACTGCCCACCCCAGTCCATGACGACCTGAGGTACCTGCTGGTAACCACGAAGCAGCTCCTGTATCTCCTCATCGAGATCGGTGCAGATGACGAGCAGGCCATCGACCCGTTTTTCCATCAGCATCCGCAAGTAGTGGCGTTGTCGCTCCAGCTGATTTTCTGTGTTGCAGAGGATCAGGCTGTATCCTTGGTTAAAGCAATAATCCTCTACCCCTTTGACCACTTCGGCAAAGAAGGGGTTGGCGCTGGCGGTAACCAGCAGACCTAGGGTGCGGGTGTGGTTGACCTTCAGACTGCGTGCGACCGAGTTGGGGGCGTAGTTCAGGGTTGCCACCGCTTCAAGCACACTGCGAGTGGCTTCTGCACTGACTCGGCGGGTGTGATTGAGTACATGGGAGACGGTGGAGATGGAAACTCCGGCGCGGGCTGCAACATCTTTGATTGTGGCCATCTTCAGTCTCTCCTAAAGAGTAACGAACATAAGTGGATTTCGACCATAACATGGCGTCAGGGGAACATGATTTTCGCATGCTCTGCCAGCCCTTCCAATATAGGCATAAAACGCGCTAATGGTGCCATTTGGGCGGATTATTCACCATGGCAAAGTGAAAAAAAAGAGGCGCGGCAAGTTAGGATAAAACGCTATCTTTGTCTCCCGCTGTTTTAGAATAATATGGCGATAATTGCAATTTAACGGTTTATAGTTCTGCGATTGTCCTCTTTGTTGGATGGCTAATGCCGGTAATAATCTGAAAATTAAGATAAAATTTTACACTTTAACCCTTGTGTGTCCCCTGGCCCAATGGTAGAAAACTCGGCATGAGTCGCTGTATCACAGCAGACTCTGCCAATAATGATAAAGTCGGTAACTGACAAGGATAGAGGGAAGAGTCATGAGTAATTGGATCAAGGGAACCATTGCCACAGCCGTGGCCGTTAGTCTGTGTGGTATGGCTGCTCAGGTTATGGCAGAAGAGACCATCAAGATTGCTATAACTGGGCCTCAGACCGGCCCGGTTGCCCAGTATGGGGACATGGAATTTGCCGGCGGCAAGCTGGCCGTGGAGGAGATCAACAAGGCAGGTGGTCTTGACGGCAAAAAGATTGAAGCCGTGCTTTACGATGATGCCTGTGATCCCAAGCAAGCCGTCGCCGTGGCCAACAAGGTGGTTAACGATGGTATCAAGTATGTCGTCGGTCACCTCTGCTCCGATAGCACGCTGGCCGCCTCAGATGTCTATGAGGATGAAGGCATTCTGATGGTGACGCCCGCCTCTACCAGCCCCAAGGTGAGTGCGCGTGGTTACGAGCTGGTGCTGCGTACCATAGGGTTGGACAGTGACCAGGGCCCTACGGCAGCCCGTTACATCATTGATAGCGTCAAGCCCAAGCGCGTGGCCGTCATTCATGACAAGAAGCAGTATGGTGAAGGCATTGCCACCAGCGTGCGTGATGAGCTGAAAAAGGCTGGCATCAATGTGGTGGCGTTCGAAGGGATCACCGCGGGTGATAAAGACTTCTCTGCCCAGATCGCCAAGCTGAAGAAGGATGATGTGGACTTCGTCTACTACGGTGGTTATCACCCTGAGCTGGGTCTCATCTTGCGTCAGGCCGCCGAGAAGGGGCTGAAGGCCAAGTTCATGGGCCCGGAAGGGGTGGGTAACAAGGATATCTCCGCCATTGCCGGCGCGGCCTCCGAGGGGCTGCTGGTGACCTTGCCCAAGCGTTACGATCAGGAGGCGGCCAACGCCAAGCTGGTTGAGGCCCTGAAAGCCAACAAGCAAGATCCCTCTGGTCCCTTCATCTGGACTACCTATGCGGCCGTGCAGAGCATAGTGGCAGGTATCAAGCTGGCTGGCGATGAGCCTGCCGATGTGGCCAAGGCGTTGAAAGCGGGCAAGGTGCCGACCGTGATGGGCGATCTGCAATGGGATGCCAAGGGTGACCTCAAGGGGTTCGAGTTTGGCGTGTTTGCCTGGCACAAGGATGGCTCTTCTACCACCCTGAAGTAAGCCTGTCTTGCAACCCGGGGGGCGGCGCTGCCGCCCCTAACTTTATCACCTGAGCCTGAGTGATTAGCCCCTGGCTCGCGGGTGCACAGGAATTGCCCCTATGTCTGAACACTTTTTCTATTTTATTCAACAACTGCTCAATGGCCTGACCATTGGCAGCACCTATGCCTTGATCGCCATCGGCTACACCATGGTCTACGGCATCATTGGCATGATCAACTTCGCCCACGGCGAGATCTACATGCTGGGTTCCTACGTGGCGTTCATGGTCATGGCGGCCCTGATGATGATGGGGATCGACAGCAGTGTGCTGCTGATGGGTGGCGCCTTCATCATCTCCATTCTCATCACGAGTTGCTATGGCTGGAGCATAGAGCGGGTGGCTTATCGTCCCTTGCGCGGTAGCAACCGCCTCATCCCCCTCATCTCGGCCATCGGTATGTCTATCTTCTTGCAGAACGTGGTGCGCTTTGCCCAGGGGTCGCGAGACATCGCCATGCCAGCTCTGGTAACGGGAGGTTTCGAGTTTGGCAGTGGTAACTCGGCCGCCTCTCTCTCCTGGATGCAGATCATCATCTTCGTGGTGACCGCCATCACCATGTATGGACTGACCCAGTTTATCAATCGTTCGCGCATGGGGCGGGCTTGTCGCGCCTGTGCCGAAGATATCAAGATGGCAAACCTGCTCGGTATCAATACCAACAGTGTCATCTCCCTGACCTTTGTCATCGGGGCCGCGCTGGCTGCGATCGCGGGTGTCCTGCTGGGCCTCTACTATGGGGTCATCAACCCTTCCATCGGCTTCATGGCCGGTCTCAAGGCGTTTACGGCCGCCGTACTGGGGGGCATAGGCTCAATCCCGGGGGCAGTGCTGGGCGGGCTTATTCTGGGGGTGACTGAGGCCTTAACCTCGGGTTACCTCAGCTCCGAGTATAAAGATGTGGTGGCGTTTGGCTTGTTGCTGGCCATCCTGTTGTTTATGCCCACCGGCATTTTGGGTCGCCCTGAGGTGGAGAAGGTATGAAGCATTTTAAACAAGCCTGTCTGGCCTCTTTGGTAACCCTGTTGCTCTCTCTGTGGCTGTTTGGTTTTCAGTTGCAGGCCGAAGGGGTGGGGTTGACGGTTGTCAATCGCTTGGATGGCAATGGTCCGATCCTGCTGTTGGGCGTTGCACTGGTCTTCTTCTTTCAGCTATTTCGGGATCAGCTGGGACGTGGATTGGCCGGCTTCAAAGGGCATGTGCCCAAGCTGGGGCTGCCAAGCCAGCGGGAACAACCTCGACTCTACCGCATCGGTAGCTGGCTCTTGCTGGCGGCCGTGCTGGTGCTGCCCTTTGTGGCCAGCCGTAGCGTGGTGGATCTGGCCACGCTGACCCTCATCTATGTGATCCTGGGGTTGGGGCTCAACGTACAGGTGGGGCTGGCCGGGCTGCTGGATCTGGGCTTTGTGGGGTTTTATGCCATAGGTGCCTACGGCTATGCGTTGCTCAATCAGTATCTGGGACTCAGCTTCTGGCAGGCGCTGCCCTTGGCTGGTTTGCTGGCGGCTGGTTTTGGCTTTTTACTCGGCTTTCCGGTACTGCGGCTGCGTGGCGATTACCTGGCAATCGTCACCTTGGGCTTTGGTGAGGTGATCCGCATCCTGCTAAACAACCTGACGACCTGGACTGGTGGTCCCAACGGCATCTCGGGTATTCCCAAGCCCACCCTGTTTGGTCTGGAGTTCGCGCGCAAGGCGGATGAGGCTGGCGGACAAACCTTCCATCAGTTTTTCGGCATCAAGTATGTGGCTGACCACAAGGTGATCTTCCTCTATCTGATGGCCGTGCTGCTGACACTCTTTACCCTGTTTGTCATCAACCGCCTGCTGCGTATGCCTCTGGGGCGTGCCTGGGAGGCGTTGCGGGAAGATGAGATCGCCTGTCGCTCTTTGGGGCTCAATCCGACTGTGATCAAGTTGACGGCCTTTGCCATAGGTGCTGCCTTTGCCGGTTTCGCTGGCAGCTTCTTTGCGGCGCGTCAGGGCTTCATCAGCCCCGAGTCCTTCACCTTTATCGAATCGGCCATCATTCTGGCGATCGTGGTGCTAGGGGGGATGGGCTCTCAGGTCGGGATCATTCTGGCGGCTATCATCATGACTGTGCTGCCTGAGGTGGCCCGTGAATTCAACGAGTACCGCATGATGATGTTCGGGCTCTTGATGGTCCTGATGATGTTGTGGCGGCCGCAAGGCTTGCTGCCCATGACCCGTCAGCATATGGAGATCGCCAAATGAGCAAGATGTTAGAAGTCACGGATCTCACCATGCGCTTTGGCGGTCTGGTGGCGGTCAACAAGGTGGCCCTGCAGGTGGAGGAGAAGCAGATAGTCTCCATCATAGGGCCCAATGGTGCCGGCAAGACCACGGTATTTAACTGCCTGACCGGTTTCTATCGCCCCACAGAGGGGGTGATCCGCTACGCCGGTGAGGAGATACAGGGGCTGCCGGGTCATCTGATCGCCCGCAAGGGGGTGGTGCGCACCTTCCAGCACGTGCGTCTGTTCAAGGAGATGACAGTGCTGGAGAACCTGCTGGTGGCCCAGCATCGTCATATGCATGGCGGCTTCTTGCAGGGCATTCTCAAGACGCCAGCCTTCCGTCGCTCCGAGAAGGCGGCGCTGGAGCGGGCGCTCTTCTGGCTGGATAAGGTGGGGCTCACAGAGTTGGCCAATCGTCCGGCCACCGGCCTGGCCTATGGCCAGCAGCGGCGGTTGGAGATAGCCCGTTGCATGTGTACTCAGCCCAAGCTGTTGATGCTGGATGAGCCGGCTGCGGGTCTGAACCCCAAGGAGACCCAGGATCTGGATGATCTCATCCGCCTGTTGCGCGATGAGTTTGGTGTCTCCGTGCTGCTTATCGAACACGACATGAAGCTGGTGATGGAGATCTCCGATCACATCTATGTGGTCAACCAGGGGACGCCGCTGGCCGATGGTAAACCAGCCGAGGTGAAGAGTAATCCGGCCGTGATCAAGGCCTATCTGGGCGAGTTTTGAGGTATCCCATGCTGGAATTCAAGAGTGTTTCCACCTATTACGGCAAGATCCAGGCGCTGCATGATGTTAGCCTGCATATCAACCAGGGGGAGATAGTCACCCTGATTGGTGCCAATGGCGCCGGTAAGACCACACTGCTGATGACGCTGTGTGGCGATCCCAAACCCCAGCAGGGGCAGGTGATCTTCGAGGGGCAGGACATTACCGACTGGCATACGGCCAGGATCATGCGCGGTGATATCGCTATCGTGCCGGAAGGGCGCCGTATCTTCAGTCGTCTGACGGTGGAGGAGAACCTGCACATGGGGGCCTTCTTCATCGATAAGGCGGAGCAGGCGGGCTTGCTGGCTGAAGTCTATGAGCTCTTTCCACGCCTGCGGGAGCGGATGCATCAGCGTGCCGGAACCATGTCGGGGGGGGAGCAGCAGATGCTGGCCATAGGTCGCGCCCTGATGAGCAAGCCGCGCCTGTTGCTGCTGGATGAGCCCTCACTTGGGTTAGCCCCCATCATCATTCAGCAGATCTTCGATATTATCGAGCAGCTGCGCGAACGTGGCATGACCATATTCCTGGTCGAGCAAAACGCCAACCAGGCCTTGAAGTTGGCCGATCGCGGCTATGTGCTGGAGACGGGGCGCGTGGTGCTGCAGGGGAGTGGTGCCGAGCTGCTGGCCGATCCGGCCGTGCGCCAGGCCTATCTGGGCGGCTAAGTTCTCACGCCTGTGGGCGGGTAAGCGTGCCGAAGCAGGAAAGGATCATCTGACCCAAGTCGGATGATCCTTTTTTTTAACAATCGGGTAAACTGGGCACTCTATTCGCTGGAGGTGACCATGTCCCAGTTTCAACCCATTACGGCGGCCAACGCCATCCAGTTGCTGCAAGCCGGTGAGGCCAGAATGGTCGATATCCGGGATGCCGCCTCCTTTCGCAGCGCCCACGTGGCGGGTGCCTATCATCTGACTAATGATACCCTGCATGAGTTTATGCAAGAGACGGATTACGCCATCCCTGTGCTGGTGATCTGCTACCACGGCCACAGCAGCCAGGGGGCCGCTCAATACCTGGTCAACCAGGGTTACGAGCAGGTTTACAGCGTGGAGGGGGGCTTTGAGGGGTGGCGCCGTCAGTGGCCTGTCGTCCAGGCCGATGGGGCGGGGGCGTCATGAAGCAACTACTGCAGTTGAGTGATCCACGGCTGGCCCAGAGCCTGGCGGATTATCTCTCCACCCGCGGCCTGCATTGCGAACTGACGCAGTCGGAGCTGGGGATCACACTCTGGTTGGCTGACGAGTCTCGTAGTCAGGAAGCTGAAGCCGAGGTGAAGCGCTTTATTCAGGAGCCCTATCATCCCCGCTATGCCGAGGCCTCCTGGCAGAGTGGCCAAGCCAACAGCCGTATCGACTACAGCGCGGGGCAGCATGGCTTCTGGGCCCACTTCTTCATGCAGGCTGGCCCCCTCACCCTGTTGGTCATGCTGCTGTGTGCCTCACTCTTCGGCCTGCAATTCATCGGGCTCAACATCTACTCTGTGATGGGATTCCACTCGGATTGGGCGCAGCTGACGGGGTGGCAGATCTGGCGCTTTATCACGCCGGCCTTTATTCATTTCTCCGTGCTACACCTGCTCTTCAATCTGATGTGGTGGTGGTATCTGGGGGGGCTCATTGAACGCAAGTTGGGGTTGGGCAAGCTGCTGGTACTGCTCCTGGCCGGTGCCGTGGTGCCCAACATGCTCGAGTTTTTGCTATCAGGGCCCGACTTTGGTGGGCTCTCCGGTGTCATCTATGCCCTGGTGGGATATGTCTGGGTGCTGGGACGGCGACAGCCCGAACGCAACATACAGCTGCAGGATGGGCTCTTCGGTTTCATGCTCGTCTGGCTGGTGCTGGGTTTTGTCGGCGTCCTGGGTAGCAATATCGCCAACATGGCCCATCTGGGGGGCCTGGGGATTGGCCTCTTGCAAGGGTGGCTTGACACTCGCAAGCCACGCCAGGCATAGCCTATTACTGATAGAGATAGTTGGTGAAGAGCAGGTCGCGGATCACCTTGCGCCCCTCTTCCCTGGTCAGCAGGGCCTCTACCTGCTGCTTGCAGGCCTGGCGCATGGCCTCGCGCCCCTCCAGGCTGCGGATCTGCTCCCGGGTTTGGGAGCTGAGAATGGTCATGATGGCATCGCGTAGCAGAGGCGCGTGCTTTTTCAGCAGCTCTATGTCGGCTGCATTGTCTACCATCAGATCGATCTTGACCCGGACATAGCCAAGCACGGGCCCCTCGGTCAGGTAGTTGCTGATAAATTCCGGCTCCAGGGTGTAATAGCCAATCCCGGCCGGCTTGGCGGCTTCGCCGCCTCCTCCGCCAGATGCATGGGCGGCGGAGCAGAAGAGGCTGCTGCAAACCAGCAGAGTAAATAAGATTCTAGTGAACATATGGGTATCTATTGGAAAGAGGAGTATCTCCTCATTCTTGGCGCCCAGGCCTGGATCGTCAAGAGGTCATGCTCTTACTATTGAGCGGCCACTCTGCACAGCTCTCATTTTGGGCCCATGAACCCACAGGCAGGAACAATTAGGAGTGCAGGATCGTGGAGTTATCCCCCCTTAGTGTTGATGAAATGGCCAAGGTCACGCAATTGCCCTGGCGGCCCTGGGGCATGGAGCAGCAGATGAGCCTGCCATCTGACCTGGTTTCCTGGCTGGCAGAGAGCGGCTCCTTGACTCAAAAATTGCGCACTCTGGGGCTGAGGGTCTCGGTTCAACGGTTGAGTGAGGGGTGGGGGGCGGCAGATGAGTGGCAGCGCCAGGTGTTGCTGCTCGCGGGGGAGACGCCCTGGCTCTGGGGTTTTACCCAGATTTCGGCTTCCTCCCTGGCGGCTTGCCCCGTGTTGATGAAGCAGGGAGACCAACCCATAGGCGACTGGTTGTTTGGCCTGGGGGGGGCTCGGCGTGTGAGCCTGGAGTGGGTTGAGGTACCGACTGTCTCGGCCCATCTGTTTGAGCAACTGGCCGGCGGCGTGCTGAGCCTCTGGGGGCGACGGGCCAGGTTGCGGCTCGATGCACACTGTCAGGATGGCTCAGTGGCTGAGCTATTGCTGACGGAGTTGTTTTTACCGGGCTCGGCGTTACCGCCTTGCCATGTGTCATAGGAGTTTATCGTTGTTAGCCAAGCCTTCCCCTTGGGTTGCCTATTGGCAGCTGGCTCGTCTGGACCGTCCCATCGGCTCATTGCTCCTGCTCTGGCCTACGCTCTGGTCGCTGTGGCTGGCTTCATCGGGTCTGCCTTCCCCCTGGCTGCTGCTGGTCTTTACCCTGGGCGTATTCCTGATGCGTTCGGCTGGGTGTGTCATCAATGACTATGCCGATCGCCATGTCGATGGTTTTGTGCGGCGGACGGCGCAGCGCCCTCTGCCGGCAGGCCGTCTCTCGACTAAACAGGCGTTACGCTTTCTGCTCCTGCTCCTGGTGCTGGCCTTGTCGCTGGTGCTGACGCTCAACCCTTTTACCATACTGCTCTCCCTGGTTGGGCTGGGGTTGGCGCTCATCTACCCCTTCATGAAACGGGTGACGCATCTGCCTCAGCTGGTGCTGGGGCTGGCCTTCTCCTGGTCCATCCCCATGGCTTGGGCGGCGGCCACTGACACCCTGACGGCCAGTTGCGGCTGGCTGTTTCTGGCCAATTGTTGCTGGACCATAGCCTATGATACCTACTACGCCATGGTGGACAGAGAGGATGATCTGCAGATCGGCGTGAAGTCGACGGCTATTCTCTTTGGTCGTCATGACAGGCTGATCATAGGGTTGCTGCAGTCAGCCATGCTGGCCATCTTGTCATGGGTTGGGGTAGTGCAAGCCTTGGCCTGGCCCTATTATCTGGGGTTGCTGGGGGCGGCTGGACTCTTTTGCTATCAGCAGTGGCTGGTGCGGGGGAGGGAGCGGGAGGCCTGTTTTCAGGCTTTCTTGCACAATAACTGGGTGGGCATGGTGATCTTCCTGGGGATGGCCGCCGCGCTGGCACTGCCAGGCTAAATAGCCACGCCATCCGCGGCACAGAGGGTCAGCTTAGTGCTATCCCGTCCCCGTGGTGAGAGCTCTACCACCATTTAGAATGGCAACAGGCGAGCCGATGAGGCTCGCCTGTTTGCGCTTGCTGAGGTTTTCCTGCTGGGTCAGAGAATGTAGCGGCTCAGATCCTCATCTTCGATGAGTTTACCCAGGTGCTTGTTCACATGGTCGGCATCTATGATGTGGCTCTGTCCGGCATGGTCAGCCGCCTCGAAGGAGATCTCCTCGGTCAGCTTTTCCATCACGGTATGCAGGCGGCGGGCGCCGATATTCTCGGTGCGCTCGTTCACCTGCCAGGCGGCCTCGGCGATGCGGCGGATCCCCTCCTTGGTAAACTCCAACGAGACCTTCTCCGTGGCCAGCAACGCCTTGTACTGCTCGGTGAGTGAGGCCTTGGGCTCGGTCAGGATGCGCTCGAAGTCATCTGTGCTGAGGGCGCCCAGCTCAACGCGGATCGGCAGACGCCCCTGCAATTCGGGGATGAGATCCGATGGCTTGGCGATCTGGAAGGCGCCCGAGGCGATGAAGAGGATGTGGTCAGTCTTCACCATGCCGTGCTTGGTGTTGACGGTGCACCCCTCGACCAGAGGTAACAGATCCCGCTGCACCCCCTCGCGGGAGACATCGGGGCCACTGCTCTCGCCGCGCTTGCAGATCTTGTCTATCTCGTCGATGAAGACGATACCGTTGTTCTCAACCGCTGTGATGGCTTGCTCCTTGAGCTCCTCGGGGTTGACGAGGCGTGCCGCCTCCTCCTCTATGAGTTGCTTGAAGGCATCCTTCACCTTGAGCTTGCGGGACTTGGTCTTGCCCTGTCCCATGTTCTGGAACAGGCTCTGCAGTTGATTGGTCATCTCCTCCATGCCGGGAGGGGCCATGATCTCGACGCCCATCTGGGGGGCAGCCAGCTCCAGCTCAATCTCTTTGTCATCCAGCTCACCTTCGCGCAGCTTCTTGCGGAAGATCTGGCGGGTATGGCTGTTCTCCGGCTTGTCGGCCTGTCCCCACCCTTCGCGTGGTGGTGGCAGCAGGGCATCCAGGATCCGCTCTTCGGCGGCCTCCTCGGCGCGGTTGCGATTCTTCTCCATCTGCTGTTCACGCACCATCTTCATCGCCATGTCGGTGAGATCGCGGATGATGGAATCGACCTCCTTGCCTACATAGCCCACCTCGGTGAATTTGGTGGCCTCGACCTTGATGAAGGGGGCATTGGCCAGTTTGGCCAGGCGGCGGGCGATCTCTGTCTTGCCCACGCCTGTGGGGCCTATCATCAGGATATTCTTCGGTGAGACCTCCTGACGCAGGGATGG
>JBOFBS010000019.1:0-1938 GCA_051645725.1 Aeromonadaceae bacterium
CTTTGTTTTATATGGTGCCGGTAATAGGAGTCGAACCTACGACCTTCGCATTACGAATGCGCTGCTCTACCAACTGAGCTATACCGGCGTGAGTGCTATTCTGCATTATCCGGTTAGCTGATCAAGGCTCTTTTTGCGATTCAGTTGATGCACATCACGTCCGTTGTGCCGTTTGCCTAGTTCTTCGCCATCTCTCTGCTAGGGCAAGGCTTGCCAGGGTTTCCAGGCCCAAACCAGGGCGGCCTTATCGTCAACTAGGCTGATCAGTTGGGGTAGGGGGTGACGGTGACAGCATCCAGGCTGTAACCGGCATTGGCCAGATCATGATGCGAGTCCTGCACATGCAGGGTGCCGCTCACCTTGATGGCATCCCATAGATCATCGACCGGCACACCGCTTGGGGCCTTCACCACCACTACCTGATTGCTGGGTGGCGGGGGCACATGGATGCAGGCACCAAAGAAGGGGACCAGCAGGAAGGCGGTGACAGTCTGGCCATCGCCCTCCAGGGGGACGGCATAACCGGGCAACGTGATGGCGTTGCCATCCAGCGCCGGGTTTACTTTGCCGATGGCCTGGGGGGCCGTGGTGGTGTGCTGGGTGTTGTTCACCTTGGGGGCTGTGGCCGTTTCACCCGGTGCCAGCAGGTTATCCCATTTGAGCTCGTGAAAATCGCCAGCTTCTGTGGTCAGGCTTAGCAGCAGGCTCAGTAGTGCCAGGATTGATCTCATGGATGTCCTCACCAGGTTTGTGGATGTTGTCATCAGTGTGGGTGTCCTTTTCAGATTTTTCAGATTAGACGCGCAGGGCCATGCCATCGCTCAGGCTGTAGCGATAGGCCTGGAAGGCGGGTAGCAGACCGGCCAGCAGACCGGCGATCCAGACGGCGGCCAGGCGCTGCCATTCCACCAGTTGGGGCCAGCTCCATGCCAGCTGCAGACCATACTGCTCCTGTAACAGGGGAGCGGCGAGCAGTTGTAACAGATAGAGCCCTATGCTGCCGAGCAGCAGGCCCAGCGTGGTTAACAGCAGGGCTTCGAGCCCCAGCAAGCCAAACAGATAGCCAGGCCCCGCCCCGAGTGAGCGCAAGATCGCCAGCTCGCGTCGTCTGGCAGCGAGTCCGGCCAGCTGCGTGGTCAGCATGCCCACCAGCCCGGCTATGACCACAAACCCGGCAATCACCGACAACGCGGTTTGCGCCACGGCGGTCAGCCCCCACAGCTCTTGCAGTGTGGCGCCCGGCAGTATGGCCAGCAGCGGCTCTTGCGGGTAGGTGTTGATCCGGCGTTGCAGCTGGAAGGCCAGGATCGGGCTCTTGAGCCCCACCATGAAGGCCGTCAGGCTCTTGGGGGTCAGATTTTGCTGCATCGCCCCTTCGGCGGTGAGAGCCTTGCTCTGCACGCCCCCTTCCCAGCCGTGGTGGATGGCCTCTATGCCGGTGAGCGGGATATGCACGGTGCGATCTATGGGTGTCCCGGTGGCCGCCAGTATGCCGACCACCCGAAACGGCAGGTTGTCATGCTGGCTGAAGGAGACCCTACCTGCACCGTGGGCGATCACTATGGATTGACCCAGGCTGTAGCCCAGTTTCTTGGCCACCTCGGCCCCCAGCACGGCTTCAAACGGCGAGTCAAAGGGGCGCCCCGAGCTTAGGGTCAAGGGCTGTTTTTTGCCATAGCGCAGGTAGCGGAAGTAGTCGGCATTGGTTCCCAGCACCCGGAAGCCGCGATGGGAGTCGCCCAGCGAGAGGGGAATGGTCCAGGCGATGCCGGGGCTCTCTTTTAGCGTCTGATAGCTATCCCATCCCAGATTATTGGTGGGGTTACCGATGCGAAAGACCGAGTAGAGCAGCAGGTTGACCGGCCCGGAGCGGGCGCCAACGATGAGATCGGTGCCGGATATGGTGTTGGCGAAGCTGTCGCGGGCCTGAGTCTGGAC
>JBOFBS010000020.1:0-11074 GCA_051645725.1 Aeromonadaceae bacterium
TCCGAAAAACCTACATCCTCAGTACTACATGCTTAGTCGAGTCTTTACATTCGCCACCCAGCTGCGGACCGACACGCCACCGAATGACTAGCCTGATTGGTTTTAACGCTTCCGCCCCAGGCAGGACTTCCACGCGATCCTATGAAAGATGACCTTCCAATCCCCTAGGACATAGGCAAGCTAGGGTAGAAGGGCTTCGAGCAGGTTATTAAGCTGCTAAAGCGTAGGTTTCGTCGTTTGCGACTATTTTTTGCGGTTTATTAACGAGGCCTACCGCACCTCGGCATGCACCTTGGGTTTCGAGTGTCCCGTCGAATCCAGAATCAGCCCCAATGTGTAATTTGATAGTACGCCAAAGCGCAGAGAAAGTCCAAGTTTTCTAAGAGTTAGCGCCCTTTGTTCTTCATCATGCGCTCTTTGTCTCGTTGCCATTCACGCTCTTTGAGATCGTCGCGTTTATCGTGCTCTTTCTTGCCCTTGGCCAGGCCTATCTCGATCTTGACCCAGGCATGTTTCCAGTAGAGGGCCAGAGGGATCAGGGTATAGCCCTGGCGTTCAACCAGACCGATCAACCGTTCGATCTGACTCTTCTGCAGCAGAAGCTTGCGAGTGCGGGTAGGGTCACAGACCACATGGGTTGACGCCAGACTAAGAGGCGTGAAGTTGGCCCCAAACAGGTAGACCTGACCATCCCGGATGATGACATAGCCGTCACCTATGTTAGCCTTGCCGGCTCGCAGGGATTTGACTTCCCAGCCTTGTAATTCAAGGCCGGCTTCATATTTGTCTTCGATAAAATATTCGTGGCGCGCCTTCTTATTGAGGGCAATGGTGCCGCTGGACCCGGTGCTTTTACTTTTATTTTTACTCATGCGGGTGAACCTTCCTCTACATCAAGCTAACCATTATACGTGGGTGAGCGGCGGTGTAAAACTCACGGTGCGGGTAGGTTGGGAGCTGGGCTAGATTTCGGATGCGGTTTTTGGCTTGAGTGCTAGAATCGCCTCACTGTAAAGAGGAGAGATGATGGCTCAGATCAATCGCAGTGCTCTGGTGATGTTCAGTGCCGAGCAGATGTATTCTTTGGTCAATGATGTGGCCAGTTACCCGCAGTTTTTACCCGGGTGCGTTGATAGCCGGGTGGAGAGTCACACTGAGCAGGAGATGGTTGCCTCTGTGGTGGTGGCGAAGGCGGGTATCCAAAAAGCCTTTACCACACGCAACCTGTTATCTGTCAACAGGGTTATTGCCATGCAACTTGTCGATGGTCCCTTCCGTCACCTGAGTGGAACCTGGCGCTTTACGCCATTGGACGAGCAGGCCTGCAAAGTCGAGCTGGCGCTGGAATTTGAGTTTAACTCTGTGGTGGTCGAGATGGCCTTTGGTCGGATTTTCAAAGAGCTGGTGGGCTCCATGGTCCAGGCGTTTACCGGTCGAGCCAAGGAGGTTTATGGTGGTTGATATGACAAGAGTGGAGGTAGTTTATGCCTTGCCACTCAAGCAACATTCGGTACAGTTGACCTGGATGCCGGGTATGACCTTAGGCTCGGCCATCGCTCAATCAGGGCTTTTGCAGCGCTTCCCGGAATTGGAGCTGGATAAGTTGAAGGTGGGGGTTTATAGCCGTTTGCTGCCTCTGGACGCCCAGTTGCAAGGTGGGGAGCGCATTGAAATTTATCGTCCCTTGACCGCTGATCCGCGCGAGATGCGGCGCAAACGGGCGGATAAGGCAAAGGATGAAGGACGGGCCGATAAGGTGACGGGTGGCCGTGTGAACCCGGAGCGCAAGCAGCTTTAGATACAATCAGGCGGAATGACATTCAGCAGTCGTAATCGACGTCGCAGATAAGCAAAACCCCAGCCTGGCTGGGGTTTTGTTTGGAGGGGACGACGGTTGCTTATCCCACTGGGGAACGAACTCACAAAGCGTGGTTGAAATCCCGAGGCGCTGGGAAATCTCCGCTGATGGAGACCAATTTGTCATTCATGAAATGAGCCTGCAGATCTTTGCGTTCGGCATCGTTCCAACCCTGTCTGAGATAGTAGAGGTAGTGCCAGGTGTTGTTATCGAACTCATCGACTAGCATGGGGCTTCCCAGCACATACTCGACCTGCTCGCGGCTCATGCCGGAGCGAAGTTGTTCAACCTGTTTCTGCTCGACAAAGTTACCTTGCGGTATATCCATTCGATAGACACAGCCGCTGGATAGCAACATCGCGGCCGTCATGGCGGCGAACACCAGGGATCTATTGCGCATTAGCCAATTCTTCATCCAATATCAGTAACTAATGGTGATGATAGCGGGGAAAGGTGGGGAAGTAAAAGTGCGCCTTGGGTGATTGCGCACTTTCCTGGAGTTGACGTGGCTGGTTGCTCAGGAAATCAGCAACTCCCGGGCGTTGGCCAGTGTATTACTGGTGATGTGATCCCCGCCGAGTAAACGGGCCAGCTCATCCAGACGGCCCTGCGTGGATAATGGCACCATACAGGTTTCCGTGCTCTTGCCATCGCTCTGTTTGCTGACGAAAAGATGCTGGTGGCCGTGACCTGCCACCTGAGGCAGGTGGGTGACCACCAATACCTGGGTGGCCTTGCCTAATTCGCGCAGCAGTTTGCCCACGACTGCCGCCGTGGGGCCGCTGATCCCCACGTCCACTTCATCAAATATCAATGAGGGGGTGGCGATACGCTCGGCCGTGATGACCTGTATGGCCAGGCTGATGCGGGATAACTCTCCACCTGAGGCAACCTTGGCCAAGGGCTGCAGCGGCTGCCCTGGGTTGGTGGTGACGAGAAACTCCAGTTGATCAACCCCCAGAGGGGAGGGGGAGCCTTCCTGATGTGTCTGCACGGCGATTTGCAGCTGGCCGTCTGGCATGGAGAGACTCTGGATCTTTTGGGTGATGAGCGCCGAGAGTTCGCCGGCGTGGCGACTCCGGCTGGCACTCAGGCGTTGGGCCGCCAGTTGAAACTGCTGGCGACTCTCTTGTAGCTGCTGTTGTAATTCATCCAGGCGGGCATCATCCCCGCTGATGGCATCAAGTTCCTGCCGCAATGCTTGATGACACAGTGCCAGTGCTCCGGGTTTGACATGGTGTTTACGTGCCAGCTCCAGAGCTCGGGAAAGGCGCTGCTCCAGCCAGTTAAAGCGTTCGGGATCGATCTCGAGGCGTTCCAGATAGCCTCGCAACTCATGCTGGCTCTCCTCTATCTGGATCATCGCTTCTTGCAGCATCTGGGCGACCGGTTGCAGGCTCTCATCCAGGGCGCAGAGGGTTTCCAGACGACTGGCCGCCCCTTTGACCAGGGTGGCAGCTGTCACCTCCTCATTATCGTAGAGGAGATCCAGGCAGATTTGGCAGTCGCTGATGATCTCGCTGCTATTGGCAAGCCGGGTGTGTTCCTGCTCTATCTCCTCAAACTCGCCGGGCTCCAGGGCAAAGGCATCGAGCTCTTCGACCTGATACTCCAGCAGTTGTCGGCGAGCTTCGCGCTGGCTCTTATCCTGCTGTAACCTCTGTATCTCATTTTGTAACTGACGCCAGAGTTGGTACTGCTCGCGGGTCTGATTGATAAGCTCATGGTGTCCGGCATAGGCGTCTAACAGCGTGAGCTGGTATTCGGGTTTGAGTAACAGTTGGTGGGCGTGCTGGCCATGGATATTGATGAGCAGTTGGCCCAAGGCCTTGAGTTGGGTCAAGGGGACGGGGGTGCCGTTGATATAGGCACGTGAGCGGCCTTCGGCTGTGATCACCCGGCGCAGCAGGCACTCCTCATCGTCCGCCAGCTCATGTTGTTCTAGCCAGAGGCGTGCCGAGGGGTTATGGGTCAGTAAGAAGCGGGCACTCAGTTCGCTCTTGTCGGCACCAGGTCGCACCATGCTGGCTTCGGCTCGCTCGCCCAGGCAGAGCCCGAGGGCATCGATGGCAATGGATTTGCCCGCACCGGTTTCCCCCGTGATGCAGGTCATGCCTGCTTGCAGTTCCAGTTCGAGGAATTTAACGATGGCAAAATTCTGTATTGAGAGCTGAAGTAGCATGAGGAAACCCTCCAACGAACACTGTATTGATAATCAGTATATACTGGTTATCAATACAGTAAAGTGCGGAAGATTTGTTCTATCGTCTTTTTTTTAAAAGAGCTTGCTGCCCCAACCCAACTTGTTGCGTAACACGTTGAAATAGCTGTGGCCTATGGGGTGAATGAGTCTGAGCCTGTGCTGGCACTTGCGAATGACGATCTCATCGCCCGGATGAACTTCCAGTGTGATGTGGCCATCGCAGCTGATCTGCAGCTGATCATCAATGTTATCGGGTGAGACCACCAGTTTAACTTCACTGTCGGCATCGATGACGATAGGCCGACAGCTCAGGGTGTGGGGGAACATGGGGACAAGGGAGATGGCGTTGAGTTGTGGTGTGAGAATGGGGCCACCGGCTGAGAGGGCATACGCGGTCGATCCGGTTGGGGTGGCGACTATGATGCCATCGGCCCGTTGGCTATACATGAAGACATCATCGATATGCACCGCAAAGTCTATCATGTGCGCTATCTTGCCCGGGTGTAACACGGCTTCGTTCAAGGCGGTGTTCGTGGACTTGAGCTCACCGTAGCGGTAGACGCTGGTGTTGAGTAAGAAGCGCTGCTCAGTCTGATAGTGGCCATTGAGCACGTCAGTCAGCGGTGCCTCAAAATCTTGGGGCGAGAGATCGGTGAGAAACCCAAGATTGCCACGGTTGACCCCCAACACGGGGACATCGTAGCGTGCCAGCATCCTGGCTGCACCTAGCATGTTGCCATCACCGCCCACCACTATGGCCAGGTCGGCTGCTTTGCCTAAATCAACCAGGTCCAGCGCCTGAGCAGATGCGACCCCCAACTGCTGTGCCACTCGACTCTCCACCAGGGTGTCGATGCCGAGGGAAGTAAGGAAGTCATTGAGGATCTGTAGCGTCTGGTTGGTGCCTGGGTGATTGGGTTTACCAATCAGTGCAACCGTCGCAAAGTGCATTGACATCTGGGGTCCTTATGCCAAAGGGAGGGCGTCAGTATACCGCTATTGGTGGCGGCTGCTAATCGGCTCATACGCTTTTATCCCTGCCCAGCGGATAGAGGGTAAAGAAGAAGAGCCCTTGAAAGCTGTCACATCATCCCCATAATAAGCGGCAAGTAAAGAACTGGTGTGTTGGAGATGTCATGAGCAACCAAGAGCAACCTATCGAACAAACCGTAGAGCCGGGTGCAGATGAGATGTTAATTGAACAGGCTGAGCCTGTTGCCGAGGTAAATGTGGCCGAATTAGAGCAAAAGTTGATCGAGGCCGAGGCCAAGGTACAGGAAGAACGTGAGCGGGCCTTGCGTGTGGCAGCCGAGATGGAAAACCTGCGTCGTCGTTCCGCTATGGATGTTGAGAAGGCACATAAGTTTGCGCTGGAGAAGTTTGCCAGTGAGCTGCTGCCGGTCATTGATAGCCTGGAACGTGCGCTTGAGCTGTCGGATCGTGACAACGAGGTGTTGAAGCCGACTCTGGAAGGGGTTGAGCTGACGCTGCGCTCCATGCTGAACACAGTGGGTAAATTTGGCGTTACCGCGATTGACCCCCAAGGTGAAAGCTTTGACCCGAACCGTCATCAGGCCATGAGCATGCTGGAGAACGCCGGTGTGGCTCCCAACACGGTTCTGGCTGTGATGCAAAAAGGGTATGAACTCAATGGTCGGGTCATTCGCCCGGCTATGGTGATGGTCGCCAAGGCGCCGAGCATCGATACCCAAGCGTAACGTTCCACACTCTCATGCGACAGCCCACCAAAATTTGGTGGGCTTTTTATACTCAGCCCCTTGAAGTGTGCGGATATCACCCCCATATCGTTACCAACACCATGAGGTGGGATAAAAAAATGAGCCACGGCAGTTGAAAGCTGGGCTTGGTATCCCCACTTAGCAGTTAAGTAGAGAAGTTAGCCGCAATTTTTTGCAGATTTACGGAGATTTAAAATGGGTAGAATCATCGGTATTGACCTGGGTACGACCAACTCTTGTGTTGCCATTCTCGATGGTGACCATGCTCGCGTCATCGAAAACGCCGAAGGCGATCGTACGACTCCGTCCATCATTGCATATGCTGATGACGGTGAAATCCTGGTCGGTCAGCCAGCCAAGCGCCAAGCCGTTACCAATCCTAAAAACACTCTGTTCGCCATCAAGCGTCTGATCGGTCGCCGTTTCGAAGATGACGAAGTTCAGCGCGATCTGAAGATCATGCCTTATGGCATTACCCGCGCCGACAATGGTGATGCCTGGGTTGAGGTGAAGGGCAAGAAGATGGCCCCACCGCAAATTTCAGCCGAAGTGCTGAAGAAGATGAAGAAAACGGCAGAAGATTTCTTGGGTGAGCCAGTGACCGAAGCGGTCATCACTGTGCCTGCCTACTTCACCGATGCCCAGCGTCAGGCAACCAAGGATGCCGGTCGTATTGCCGGTCTGGAAGTGAAGCGCATCATCAACGAACCGACTGCCGCAGCTTTTGCCTACGGGGTAAACAAGATCAAGGGTGAGCGTAAGGTTGCCGTTTACGATCTGGGTGGGGGTACCTTCGATATCTCCATCATCGAAATCGATGAAGTCGAAGGCGAGACGACTTTTGAAGTGTTGGCCACCAACGGTAATACCCACCTGGGTGGTGAAGACTTTGATAACCGCTTGATCAACTACCTGGTAGATGAGTTCAAGCGTGAGCAGGGTATCGATCTGCGCAACGACATGCTGGCTCTGCAGCGTCTGAAGGATGCTGCCGAAAAAGCCAAGATCGAGCTCTCTTCTGCGCAACAGACCGACGTCAACCTGCCGTACATCACGGCTGACCAGACGGGTCCGAAGCACATGAACATCAAGGTGACCCGCTCCAAGCTGGAGTCCCTGGTCGAGGATATGGTCAAGAACTCTCTTGAGCCAGTGCGCATTGCTCTCAAGGATTCTGGTCTTTCCGTATCCGAGATTGACGATGTGATCCTGGTGGGTGGTCAGACCCGTATGCCTATGGTGCAGAAGGTTGTTTCCGAGTTCTTCGGCAAAGAGCCACGTAAAGATGTGAACCCGGATGAAGCGGTTGCCATGGGTGCGGCCATTCAGGGTGGCGTGTTGGCCGGTGAAAAGCATGACGTGCTGCTGCTGGACGTCACCCCGCTCTCTTTGGGTATCGAAACCATGGGTAGCGTGATGACCGCGCTCATCGAGAAGAACACCACTATTCCGACCAAGAAGTCCCAGGTGTTCTCTACCGCCGATGATAACCAGTCAGCCGTGACCATTCATGTGCTGCAGGGTGAGCGTAAGCGCGCCAGCGACAACAAGTCTCTGGGGCAGTTCAACCTCGAAGGGATCCGCCCTGCACCGCGCGGCTTGCCACAGATAGAGGTGACCTTCGACATCGATGCCGATGGTATCCTGCATGTCTCTGCGAAGGATAAGGATACAGGCAAGGAGCAGAAGATCACCATCCAGGCCTCTTCTGGTCTCTCTGATGCCGAGATCGAGCGCATGGTGCGTGAAGCCGAAGCCAATGCCGCTGAGGACAAAAAGTTCGAAGAGCTGGTTCATGCCCGTAACCAGGCTGATGCGCTGATCCACGCGACACGCAAGCAGATCACCGATGCCGGTGAGGCGCTGCCAGCGGATGAGAAGCAGAAGATCGAAGAGGCCATCAAGGCACTGGAAGAGAGCCTGAAGGGCGATGACAAATCAGCTATCGAAGCCAAGCAGCAAGAGCTGATGAGCGCGGCGCAAAAGCTGATGGAGATTGCTCAGCAGCAGGCGCAACACCAGGCGCATGCCCAGGGTGATGCGGCTCAACAACACTCTTCTGGCAAGAGCCAGGATGATGTAGTGGATGCTGAGTTTGAAGAAGTCAAAGACGACAAGAAGTAATAGTTGCCGGGTTGTTCGGTAGCCAAAAACGGGCGTTGGGCAACCAACGCCCGTCTGTGTATCCACCAGACTCGGATTTGAAGAATCATGTCAAAACGCGATTATTATGAAGTACTGGGCGTCGAGCGTAGTGCGGATGAACGGGAAATCAAGAAGGCGTACAAGCGCCTGGCGATGAAGTTCCACCCGGACCGTAACCGGGAAGACCCCCAAGCGGAAGAGAAGTTTAAAGAGGTCAAGGAAGCCTACGAGATCCTGACCGATGCCCAAAAGCGTGCAGCCTATGACAAGTTTGGCCATGCCGGGGTCGACCCCAGCATGGGAGGCGGCGGCTTTGGTGGGGCGGGCGCAGGTGCAGACTTTGGCGACATCTTTGGGGATGTGTTCGGTGACATCTTCGGTGGTGGCCGACGTCAGCAACGGGCCGCCCGTGGTGCCGATCTGCGCTACAACATGGAACTCTCCCTCGAGGAGGCTGTGCGTGGTGTCAGCAAGGAGATCAAGGTCCCCACTCTGGTTGGCTGTGATGAGTGCCACGGTTCGGGCGCCAAGGCTGGGACCCAGCCGCAGACCTGTTCGACCTGTCATGGCACAGGCCAGGTGCAGATGCGTCAGGGCTTCTTTGCCGTAAGCCAAGCCTGCCCCCACTGCCGGGGTAAGGGCAAGATCATCAAAGATCCTTGCCGCAAGTGCCACGGTGAGGGACGTTATCAGAAGACCAAGACGCTGTCGGTCAAGATACCGGCCGGGGTGGACACTGGGGATCGTATCCGCCTGGCGGGTGAAGGGGAGGCGGGTGAATATGGTGCACCGGCTGGCGATCTCTATGTGCAGGTGCATGTTAAAGATCACCCCATCTTCGTGCGCGATGGTAACAACCTCTACTGTGAAGTCCCCATCAGCTTCACCTCAGCGGCACTTGGCGGAGACGTCGAAGTACCGACCCTGGAGGGTCGAGTGATGTTGAAGATCCCGCCTGAGACCCAGACTGGGCGCATGTTCCGCATGCGTGGCAAGGGGGTTCGCTCCCTGCGGTCAGGGGCAGAGGGAGATCTCATCTGCAAAGCAGTGGTGGAAACACCGGTCAATCTCAGTGACTCACAAAAAGAGTTGCTGCGCCAACTCGAAGAGTCACTCAACGGTGCCGAGGTGCAGTTGCACAAGCCCAAGGCTCAGGGCTTCTTCGATGGCGTCAAGCGCTTCTTTGACGACCTGACCAGCTGATGAGCCCATCCCTTAAGGGGTGACCTCCTGCGCCATTCATATTAGAATGGGCAAAAGGTTGGAGAATGTCTGCCTGAGCTGGTCTCGGGCAGGCTTTGTTTTTTCTAGAGCATGCCATTGCGACAAGGGTTAGCGTATGAATCAAACCCCAATGACGGTTCGCGGCGCAGAGAAGCTGCGTGAAGAGTTGGAATATCTCAAGAGCGAGTTGCGTCCCAAGATCATCGAGGCCATTGCCGAGGCTCGGGCCCACGGCGATCTGAAGGAGAATGCGGAGTATCACGCGGCGCGTGAGCAGCAAAGTTTCTGTGAAGGACGCATTCAGGACATAGAGAGCAAACTCTCCCAGGCTCAGGTCATAGATGTGACCAAGCTGCCCAATACCGGCCGCGTGGTGTTTGGCGCCACTGTAACGGCCCTGAAAGGGGATACCGAAGAGGAGATCACCTACCGTATCGTCGGTGACGATGAGGCAGATTTCAAGGTGGGTTTGATCTCGGTTAATTCACCCATTGCCCGCGGCTTGATTGGCAAACAGGTGGATGATGTGGCTATCATCAAGACGCCGGCTGGTGACGTCGAGTATGAGATCATTGAAGTACAGTATATTTAATTTCAGTTAGCGGTATGAAAGTAAAAGGGGGCTCAGGCCCCCTTTTAAAACAGATGGAAGTGCTTATTTGCGCGGCAGGTTGAATTTACTCTCTTCAGCCTGGCGGAACAGGGTCAGGGTATTACCCATCATTTGCACCTGTGCCGCACGGGTCTCGCGCACTATGGCTTGAGCGATCAGCAGTTTGGTTTCACGATCTTCACCGGCCACCTTCACCTTGATCAGTTCATGGTGAGCCAGGGCGGCATCGATCTCGGCCAACACGCCTTCCGTCAGACCATGCTGGCCCAGCAGTACCACGGGCTTGAGGCTATGGGCCACACCTTTCAGATATTGCTTCTGTTTGGTCGTCAGATTCATGGCTATTTCTTCATTGGTCAGGATTGAAAGGGGCGTATTCTACCCCCATATCTTGTCTAATACTAATAGCCTTTATGGTTAGAGTAATAATTGATCATGAGTAAGAAAAAGCGTACACCCAGCTCTACTCGCTGGTTGAAGGAGCATTTTGAAGACAAATACGTGCAAAAAGCCCAGAAACTGGGTTTGCGCTCTCGTGCCGTATTCAAGATTGACGAGATCCAGCTGAAAGATAAGCTGATCAAACCCGGCATGACAGTGGTCGACCTGGGAGCCGCCCCGGGGGGGTGGTCTCAGTTTGCTGTCGAGCAGGTGGGGGATAAGGGAAGAGTCATTGCCTGTGACATACTGCCTATGGATCCCATTGCCGGGGTGGATTTTTTGCAAGGTGATTTTAGAGAAGAAGCCGTGCTGGCTGCACTGTTGGAGCGGGTGGGGGATGCCAAGGTCGATGTGGTGATGTCGGATATGGCACCAAACATGTCGGGTAACCTGGCTGTCGATCAGCCACGCTCCATGTATTTGGTGGAGTTGGCTCTGGAGATGTGTGGTCAGGTATTGGCGCCGAACGGCAGTTTTGTTGTGAAGGTATTCCAAGGCGTGGGTTCAGAAGAGTATCTAAAAGCGATCCGTGAACAGTTCAAGGTAGTTAAGGTGCGTAAACCTGATTCATCTCGAGCGCGTTCACGAGAAGTCTACATTGTAGCTACAGGTTTTAAACTGTAGTAACCTGCTTGCGAACCCTAGCCATCAAATTGCGAGGTTATTGATTTGAGTGATATGGCGAAAAACCTGATCCTTTGGCTGGTCATCGCTGTGGTGCTGATGTCCCTGTTCCAAAGCTTCAGCCCCGGTGACAGCTCGGGCCGACAGCTGGATTACTCCAGCTTTGTCAAAGATGTTACCCAAGAGCAGATCCGTGAGGTCCGCATCGATGGTAAAACCATCAACGG
>JBOFBS010000021.1:0-8577 GCA_051645725.1 Aeromonadaceae bacterium
AAAAAGAGTATGACTGGATCTAGCGTCAAGTGAATCCCCTGTGTTCTGATGACCTGGCACACCGTTTACCGTGGCACGGTTTGCCTTCTCTGCTGCTGTTGCCGATGTGGCATTGGGGCGAGCCTGTGCCCCCATGTTCCTGAACAGAGTGCAGTTGGTCTAACTTGGATATGGGCGCAGTTTAGCAGGGGTTATTTATCAGAAATAATCGAATATAATTGATGAACTGTTCGCTATAGGTTGATTAGCAATGCTCAATTACAAGCAGCTTTACTACTTTTGGCAGGTTGCGAAGTCAGGTGGCGTCACGCGCGCCGCCGAGCAGTTACACCTGACTCCACAAACCTTGAGTGGCCAGATCAGCGAGCTGGAGCGTACGCTGGGAACCGAGCTGTTTACCCGCACGGGCCGACGCATGGAGCTCTCTGCTGCGGGCAAGCTGGCACTGCCTCATGCCGAACAGATCTTCATGCTGGGCAAGGAGCTTGAGGCGCTGTTACACAATCCTGGACGGCAGGGGGAGTTGCCATTGCGGGTTGGTCTGACTGACGCCGTGCCCAAGTCTATCGCCTACCGGTTGTTGGCGCCGGCGCTCCGGCTGCCCCAGCCAGTGCGCCTGTTTTGTCATGAAGAGAAGCCGGAGAAACTCTTTGCCGAGCTGGCGCTCCACCATCTGGATCTGGTGATCTCGGATCGGCCGCTGCCCGCCTCGGTAGGGGTCAAGGGGTATAGTCATCTGCTGGGGCGCTGTTCGCTGGCTCTGGTGGGGAGTGCTGAGTTGGCGGCGGCGTGCCGAGTCGATTTTCCCCATTCCCTGCGGGAGCTGCCTCTTTTGTTGCCTGGGGCCAATGCGGCTCAGAGCGCGCCGCTGGCACGCTGGTTACAAGAGAAAAAACTCGCCGCCCATGTGGTGGGGGAGTTTGACGATACCGCCCTGATGAAATCCTTTGGGGAGGCGGGAGTCGGTCTCTTCCCGGTCCCCGAGGTGATACTCGATGAGGTGTGTCGTCACTATGGAGTCGAGCTGGCCGGGCGCATTGCCGAAGTGGAGGTGAGTTACTATGCCATTTCGCTGGAGCGACGTCTGACCCATCCTGGCGTGCTGGCGGTCAGCCAGATGGCCAATCAGTTACTTTCGGGCAAGTCGGGTGACAGTGGGACGGGGTAGGGGGCGTCCTAAATACCCGTTCCTAATTATGCTACAGCGACGAGGTCGTACACGCTGACACGCCGTGAACCCCTCCCTGGGGGCTCTACCGCGCCATCCCTGGCGCGGTGGGTCAGCTTAGTGCTACCCCGTCCCTATGCTGAGTGATCTATTTTTCGGCACAGCTAGTTAGTACCAGCAACCTGTCAGGTTAAATCCTGAACGCTGTGGCTTTTGTGGTGAGTTATTGCAAGATATAACAAAATATAGACATAGGTCACCAATCGCTCGGGCTTTGGGGGGCTAATACGCAAAGCAATAGCGCCGGGATTTGGTTAACCTTGTGTGGATTGAAACAGCCACGGAGTGCCTCATGATTGCCCAGCCAGACCGCAAATACGCCCCCTTTGCCCCTGTTGCCCTGCCTGACCGCCAGTGGCCTAACAAGGTGCTGGATAGTGCCCCCATCTGGATGAGCACGGATCTGCGGGATGGCAACCAATCGCTGTTTGAGCCCATGAATGGCGAGCGCAAGATGCAGCTCTTTCATATGCTCTGCCAGATGGGCTTCAAGGAGATAGAGGTGGCGTTTCCTGCCGCCAGCCAGATTGAGTTTGATTTTGTCCGCGGCCTGATCGAGGGCAAGCATATCCCCGATGATGTCACCATAGAGGTGCTGACCCAGGCGCGCGCGCCGCTGATCGAACGCACCATGGAGGCGTTGCGGGGTGCCCGACGCGCCATAGTGCATGTCTACACAGCCACCTCCGAGCCCTTTCGCGACATGGTCTTTACCATGAGCAAGGAGGAGGTCAAGCAGATGGCTCTTGCCGCCGTGCGCCAGATCCGCACCATAGCGACGACCATGCCGGAGACACAATGGGTGCTGGAGTACAGCCCCGAGACCTTCAGTGCCACCGAGCTGGAGTTTGCCCGCGAGATCTGTGATGCGGTCACGGCTGAGTGGGGCGCCACCCCTGAAAACAAGGTGATCCTGAATCTGCCTGCCACGGTTGAGATGAGCACCCCCAATGTCTATGCCGATCAGATAGAGTGGATGCACCGCCATCTGGCGCGCCGTGACAGCATCATATTGAGCCTGCACCCCCACAACGACAGAGGTACCGCCGTGGCCGCCGCCGAGCTGGGTTTGATGGCGGGGGCCGATCGGGTGGAGGGGTGCCTGTTCGGTCATGGGGAACGTACCGGCAACGTGGATCTGGTGACGCTGGCACTCAACCTCTACAGTCAGGGGGTGGATCCGCAGCTTGATTTTTCCGACATCAACCGCATCGCTCGTACCGTGGAGAGCTGCACCCAGTTGCCGGTGGCGCCGCGCCACCCCTATGCCGGGGATCTGGTCTTCACCGCCTTCTCGGGCTCCCATCAGGATGCCATCAAGAAGGGGTTTGCCGCCCAGCAGAATAAAACCATCTGGCAGGTGCCCTATCTGCCAGTGGACCCGGCGGATCTGGGCCGTAGCTACGACTCGGTGATCCGGGTTAACAGCCAGTCCGGCAAGGGGGGGATCGCCTATTTGCTGGAGCAGGAGTATGGCCTGGTGTTGCCACGCCGTTTGCAGGTCGCCTTCTCGGCCAAGGTACAGCGTCATGCCGACAGCCAGGGTGGGGAGATCACGTCCCAGACTATCTGGCAACTGTTTGGCGAGAGCTATCTTAACCAGCAGGCTCCAATCCGCTACCAAGGACACCATCTGTTTGAAGAGGGGGCGCAGCAGGGGATCACCCTGAGCCTGACCTATCAGGGTCAGAGCCATACCCTCAAGGGGATAGGTAATGGCCCGATTGATGCCACAGTCCATGCCCTGGGGCAGTTAGGCATACAGTTGCAGGTACAAAGCTATGAGGAGCGCTCCATGGGCAAGAGTCCCCACGGAGGAGATGCCAGAGCCAGTGCCTTTATCGAGGCCACATTAGTGGGTGAGGGGGGAAGCAAGGAGAGTCGCTACGGCGTGGGCATACACGAGAACATCATTACCGCCTCTGTGCTGTCTCTGTTTAGCGTTGCCAACGGCCTGCTGATTTGAGCCTGAATAACCACTCTTAATTATGCGACATGGGCAAGGTCGCATAGGCTGACATATGGGCGGCCCTCCTCTGGGGGCAACTGCCCCCTGATACAGAGAGGCTGCTTGGCGGTACGCCCTTCGAGTGATAGGTGACGAGTGGGCACAGCAAGCCCCCTTGTTGTGGCTGACGCTCATTGGCATACTGGAATGGGCGCATGAGGCGCCCATGACTCTATCTACCGCCCAAGGAGGCTTTATGCAGACACTTAGTTTGCCCTATCTGACCTTGTATCAGCTATACAAGAGGCTGCTCCACTCCCTTCACGTTCACACCGATTTTGTCATTCCCGTCCCGGTTGGTTGGTTCCTCTCCTCGTTGCATGTCAAAGGTCCCGTTAACCTTCGCGGTTAAGGGGGCACCATGTTTTCTCTCTCTCATGAAGCCGGCATATTGCGCTGGCTGGTCCTCATTGATGGCTCGTTTGCCGCGCTTGGGGTCGTCATCGCCTCTGGTGCCAACTCCCAGGCCGTTTGGCTCGATGCCCTCTTTTCTCTGCTCTGTGCCGTGATGATTGCCGTTGAATCGGGTGTGGTGGATCGATTGCGCGAGCCTGCCACTGCCCACAGGCCCAATGGTCTTGCTGCCTGCGAGCCCTTGCTCATGCTGCTCAAGGGGGTGGTGCTTAGCCTCATCTGCCTCTTCACTCTGGGCAAATCGGTGCACAGCCTGCTAACTGGCGGTCATACCACACAGGAGGGGCCGCTGATAGCCTTTGGCCTGTGCGGTCTCATCATCTGTGGTGGCCTCTCGCTCTGGCTGGGCCGGAAATCACGGGAGTTACGCTCCCCCATTCTGGCTACCGAGCAGCACTACTTCCGTTTTGATGCCTTGATAAGCCTGGGGGTGATGCTGGCCTTTGGCCTTGCCATGTTGCTCAAGGGAAGCCCTTGGCAGCACCTGGCCGGCTATATGGATCCGCTGCTGAGTCTGCTGATGGTCGCGATGACACTACCCTCGGCGTTGCAAGTGACCTATAGAGGGGGGTGTGAGCTGCTCTGTCTTCCTGCTGACACACAGTGGCAACAGAGTCTACAGGCAAGGATAGGAGCCAGCCTGACCGCAACCGAGTGTGCCAGCATAGACCCTCGTCTTATCCGACAGGGGCGGCGGGTTCGGGTTCAGCTCTACTGGAAAGAGCCCTCGAGATCCATCAGTAGCGAGGAGGCTCAACGTCTTTGCCAGCGGATCCATGCTGCCATCGATGATTGCGCCCCCCTGCTGAGCGTGGAGCTGGTACTTGGCAGTACTAACTAGCTGCTCAAAATTATGCACCATAGATAAGGCGGCACAGGCTCCTTTTCCTGGGTCCCCTTCGCGCCTTTCCAGGCGCGGAGGGGTAGCTTGCTTCCCTCCTATCGCCCGGTGAGCACGCGGCTATTTGGCGCAGTCAGTTACGCGCCATGCCAGCCTTGTTCCGCCCCCTAAAAAGAAAGAGCGCCATGCGCTCTTTGCTTTTGGGCCCTAAACTCAGGCGCTATATTCGTCGAAGTTCTCTATGTACTCATCCAGGTGCTCGATGAGCTGGTTGCGGTACTGCTCGGTGAAATAGGCAACAGCCGTCTCTTTTCCGGCCTTGAGCTCTTCGGCTGTTTCAGCCGATGAGGCAACCAGGAAGGCATTGAAGCGTGCGGTGGCATAGAGTAAAGAGGCGTTCACGCCATCGTTTGTTGCCGTCTCGCTCTGCTGGTTAGCCAGGTTGATCACTTCATCGGCGCGTTCCCAGAACGCATCATGCTCGGCATCATGACTCATATGTAGCTCCTTTTTTGGTGTATAGGGTTCGTGCTGCTAGAACGCGACGCGCTCCACATGACGACTTGCCCATTCAATCAGATAGGCAAGTAAATGGTGTTCTTCTCATGCTACACCAATGTCAGCTACTCCCCATAGCCTTGATGTTGCAAGGAGCATGGTGGGCGAGGCTTTACTCAAGAGGCCGTTATTTGGCCTCTATGGCGATGATATTCCAGCGGCTTTTATCTATCTGTGCCAGCGGGGTGACGCGGTGAGCGGCATGAGGCGGTATGCTGCAGTGGAGTGTTAACTGCTGCATCAGCTTTTGCGCATCCGGACTCTGAAGATCCAGGGTGAGGAAGTGCTCTCTTTCCGCTTTGACTGATAGTACACAAGCAGTAGGAGTGTTGGTTGTCCACCCGTTGAACACAATTGAATCCATTGCTTGGCTCACGTCACTGCGAAATAGCTCGTGCAACAAAACGAGGGGAAGTTGGAAAAAAAGTTGGGCGTAGAGATCTTGCTGCTCACTGCTGGATAAATAGCTTTGGCTGAAGCTGTTGCTCTCGGCCACATAGTTTACCTGCTTGAGTTTGGGCAACTCGTTGACCGGGGGCAGGGTGTAATCCAGGATCAAGGTTTTGTCTCGGGCATCATAATCCAAGCTCCACTCACCGGGGGATTCATAGGGATGGGGCGCTTGCGTGAGCACCAGATCGCAGTGATCACAGATGGCATCGGGTAGATGCGTCAGATAGCGGTTGTACTGCTCGTTTACTATCTGGTTGTTGGTTGCAATTTGATTGGCAAAGGCCTCACGGCGCTCTTCCCAGGCGGTGACCCGCTCTGCATAGCCGGCGGACAGCTGGTGGTTTTGTAGTTCAATATGCTGCTTGTTCTGCACCCAGATATCGTAGTCCTGCTGATACAGCTGGTGGGCCAGCAGCTCCTTTTGCTCTCGTAGTTTGCGTATTCTGCGGTCTAGAAAACTGAGGCTGGGCTGATATCGGATGTCATCCGGTCGTGGCGCGTCAGGTAGTGGCTGTGGCTTGGGTTCGGCCGGGCGAGGTAGCGTAAATTCACGTTGATCAAGTAGACGGGGCCAAAGTGAACTCACTTCGCGGCTGTTGGCGGAAGCTAGCGAGAGGGGGAGCTGATTAACCAATTTTTGCAGCGAACGTCTGGCATCCTCATTCTTGCTCTCGGCTAGCGCCATGCTCTCTGCTTTGCTGCGTACCGAAAGCTCCTGCTCTTGTCTGCGACGCTCTGCCCATTGGCGCTTTTTCCAGGCCTCGTTCCAGATCTCCAGTTGCAAGGCGGCTTTTTGTTCAACCAGATGGGGATGGCTGCCCCGTATGTGACGAGTTTTATTTAATTCTGGATGCCGTATGGTGAGTTCCCACACCTGGCGTTTTGCCGTGCTCATTATGCTGATCCCTGCACTCATCATTACGAGATGCTAACAACTGTCGATGATTAGATATGGCCATATAAAATTGGCTAAATTAGCTACAGATTCTATGCAATACGTTAGCTAGGTATTTATTACTTTAGTTGGGGGAGACAAAAAAACCGGTTAGCCAGACGTGCGCCAACCGGTTGAGCGAAAGGGGTCTTGACCCTGAGTCTTTCACAATGCAGTAGCCAGCGTGGCTCCAAGCAATTGCAGTAGGGCCTGGGCTGCTGCCCCAATTGCCAAACCTACAGCCCAAGCCGTTCCTAGTCCCCAGTTGCTTTCTATCGATGTCATATTCTCTTCTCCTGTTGGGTTTATTCGGTATCAAGTCAAGAGTTGAAGCCGCAGCGTGTCAGCTTCGTGTGGCTACAGCATGACAGGCTTTGTGCGCTGGCCAAATCTCACTTACGACGAAGCAATGATGTGAATTTGATATTCAAGGTATGTACCAAGTTGAATCCATACGAAATTCTTCGGTTTTTCGATTGTTTTGGAAAAAAAAACACTCTGCCATGCGCAACAACTGAGCGTTTGCCTATATTTTGGGCATCAAGATGGTTCATTTGAGTTATAGCGAAATTATTTCCGTCATCTTGGTGTAGGGTTATCTGGTATGGTCAGAGCATGGGTTAGAGGAGGGCAGGCATGACACCAGTCACATCAACCGCAATTCAGGTCGGGATCAGCGCCTGTCTGCTGGGTCAGAAGGTTAGATTCGATGGCGGTCATAAGCGTGCTGAGTTTTGTGAGCAGGAGTTGAGTCGTTATTTTCAGTTTTTGCCCATTTGTCCTGAGGTAGCCATCGGTCTGGGGGTACCCAGAGCTGCTATCCGTCTGGTTCAACGCTCGGATGGGGTGCATGTTGAGGCCAGCGATGGCAGTTTTGATGTGACTGAGCCTCTCGTTGCTTTTGCCGAAAAAATGAGTGAGCAGTTGGGGGAGATCAGCGGCTATATCTTTTGTGCCAAGTCACCGAGCTGTGGCATGGAGCGGGTGCGTCTATATGGTGAGGCAGGGGGCGCGAAAGAGGGGGTGGGTCTCTATGCCCGGTCCTTGATGCAGCGTTTGCCCTTGCTGCCGGTAGAGGAGGATGGACGCTTGAATGATCCTCATCTACGTGAAAATTTTGTCATGCGAGTGTTTGCCTATCATGATTGGCAGCAGTTGCTGGCTGCAGGCGTCAACCGGGGGAAACTGATTGCCTTTCACTCGCGTTATAAATACTTGCTGCTGGCGCATCATCCTGCTGCCTATAAGGAGCTGGGGCGTTATCTGGCCGTAATGTCTGAGCTGCCTTTGGAGCATGTGGTGGCGCGTTATGCTACCGCTCTGATGGCCGCACTCAAGGTGCGTGCCAGTCGCAAAAACCACAGCAATGTGCTGCAGCATCTGCAGGGCTACTTCAAGCGAGAGTTGAGTGCCGCCCAGAAGGCTGAGCTGCATGAGACCATTGATAAGTATCGGCGCGGCATTTTGCCTCTGCTCGCGCCCATGACACTCTTGCGCCATTACTTGCGCGAATATCCAAATCACTATCTGCAGCAGCAGGTCTATCTCAACCCCTACCCGGAAGAGTTGGCCTTGCGATATGGTTTGTAGCGGCACTAACAGCGGGGATAGGGCATGAGAGTACTCTTCTGGTTTCGTCAGGATCTGCGGCTGCATGATAATCCTGGTTTGGCTGCTGCTCAGCTTGCGGCGCGTCAGGCTGGGGTGCCATTAGAGACACTCTATATCGCCACGCCTGCTCAATGGCAGAGTCATGATCTGGCTCCACGCCGGGCACAATTGCTGGAGGCCAGACTAAATAGTTTAGGAGTGGAGTTAGCAGAGTTAGGTATACCTCTGCATCTACTAGACGTTGCCACGTTTGCCGAGCTTCCTGCACAGCTGCTAGCTTGGTTGCAGTCAGGCTCAGCAGACTCAGGTCTCGCCGTGCAGTTGTTTGCGAATCGTGAATTACCGTTGGATGAGGTGCGACGGGATCAGATGGTCGATCACCAGTTAACGGAGCGGGGAGTCGCCTGCCACTGGTTTGATGAGCGTTGCCTCTTTGCTCCGGGCGAGATCACGACCGCAGCCGGAACCCTGTTCCAGGTCTTTACCCCCTTCAGCCGGGCCTGGTTGGCGCGTTTGAGTCAACAGGGGTT
>JBOFBS010000022.1:0-15237 GCA_051645725.1 Aeromonadaceae bacterium
CGCTAAAGCTATGCAGGTTGGTCTTGGTCCAGCCTGACTTCACATAAATGGCAATGCCTGGAGAAACATACTGATCCAGCAGGTAGCCGTCACCTACACCGGTCTCACTACCGATTTCATAACTGTACTTGCCAGTCACCTTGTTGCCAGAAGCATCAACGGCGTAGGTGTTGATTACTGTGCTCTTCTCTACGCTGATGGGGCCAGTGTAGAGGGTAGAAGAGGCACTGGCTGCTGAGCCATCCAGGGTGTAATAGAGCTTCGGAGCCTTATCCTGAGTATCAGAAACCTGCAGGGTCACAGTCTGCTTAGAGCTGAACTTACCAGGCAGGGGAGAGACTGCCACTTCAGGCGCTGTAGTATCAGCAGTCGTAGAGTTGATTACATAACCAAAGTTACGGAAAGCTTGGTTACCGGCCGCATCAACCGCCAGAGTGCGAATGCGCAGATCGAACTCAGAGCCTGCAACCTTATCAACGGCATTGAGTACTTGCCCTGGAACATAGAGTACAGATTTGGTTGTAGGTGTCTTGCCATCCAGGGTGTAGTAAATCTTGGGAGCCTTATCCTTGTCATCAGTCACTTTCAGCGCAATTTTTTGGGCTGAAGTGTAGGTACCGGCAACGGGATTGGCATATACCTTAGGTGCAACCTTATCGTCATTCTTGATGCGATAGAAGAAGTTGTTACGCGCCATATTGCCATTGATATCCATGGCCAAGGTGCGGATCTTCAGATCGTAATCAGCATCATTCGGGTTGGTATCCGTAACAGTGATCACTTCACCGCGGTAGAGCTTGGAATGAACGCCGGGCAAGCTGCCGTCAGTGGTGTAGTAGAGATTAGGCTTGGCATCGGCATTGTCTTTGATGGCCAATTTAACACTCTGAGCAACTGAATAGGTGCCAGGTGCAGGAGATCTGCTTACAGTTGGTGCTACGGTGTCAACCGCTGCAATTGCTTGGCTTGCTGTGCCGATCAGACCGGCAGTCAATAACCACTTGTTCATAAATATTCCCTTTGTTGAATTCAAAGACAGCAGCTCTTCTACTAAAACCATCGTTCTGGCTGAGACAAGCTGTAAGCCTGATTGATTTCACCCTCACAGCACACCACATCTCGTGCCATTGGGTTCTCGTTCTCAATACTCTCACTACTCGCTGAAGTTGAAGCTCCCTGCTCTTGTTACATACAGATTGGCCGACTGTGCATGGCAACACCTGGCAATCAAGCGACTGACTGAACCTGTATGCTCCCGGCTTATCGATGAATTGAAAAAGCGGGTAAAACCAAGTTGGCCAGTTGCCGCGAAGAATAGGGGTTTTTATATAAGAAAATCAGTGCTCACTTCACAAATTAAAACAGTGAGAAATTGGCGTAACCCTGAGCAGCTGATTAGTTACTCAGTTAAATTAAAAAAGCAGTATCGGATCATTAATACCAAAAGCTTGAAAATGGTTTCTAGCTAGAGAGCATCGAAGCAATTCAATATTTTTTTCTTTTTTTTCAATGAATTAAAATTGTTGCAAGTTTGATAAGAAAAAGGATTAATTTCCAGCTCATGCTTATTGGTTAATACTTTTAAGCGCTCTTTTTACCCCATTCAAACCAAAGCATTAGCAGACTGATTTTGGCATTAGATGGGCAATGAAATTTAATAATTCGCAGTAAAAAACCAACATGATTACTATTGAAAAAACGAATATGGTTTCATTCAGGTAGCGTTTTCAATAATGATGAAAAACGAGGTGAATATTATAATCTGGGTTACATCACACTATCGCAATTAAACCATGTCCCTGTGGTCTAACTAGCTGTTCCGAATAGTAGCTCAGCCCTCACAGTGACGGGGTGGCGCTAAGCTGACCCTCCGCGCCAGAGATGGCGCGGTGGAGCCCCCAGGGAAGGGTTCACGTTGAGTTAGCATGTTGCCCCCATGAGGGGCGCTCTGCGCCAATAGCCAATACAAAAAAGCCAGTCAGAGTACACTGACTGGCTTTTTTGTATCCGTAAAACACCCACCTCAACTTAAGCGATTCTCCTCACTCTTATAGAGATCAAGGTGGCTGATCTCCATCATCTGCCCAGGGTGGGCCAGCTCGGAGAAGCCCTGCTTGCGATAGAGCTCATGGGCATCCTGGGTCGAGAGCAAGATGCGGCGTAGCCCCTGCAGTTCAGGATGAGCCAGTACGCAACTGAGCAACCATTGCCCCAAGCCCTGGCCCTGAAACTCCTCCAGCACAAACATGTCACTCAGATAGGCAAATGTGGCACGATCTGTGATAACTCGCGCCAGACCTATCTGCCGTTCCCCCTGATAGAGGCCAAAGCAGAGTGAGCCATCCAATGCCCGCGCCACCAAATTTGCCGGAATATCTTTGGCCCAGCTGGTCTGGCGCAAGAAATCGTGGATCACCGTCGATTGCAATAGGCCCGGATCTGTACTGACTCGAAACTCATAGCGCTGCCATTCCATCATCACCCCTCCCAACCACCACGGCTTATGATGCAAGTCTAGTCAATTTTGCCAGGGCCAAGGGTTCCGATAGAGAAATAAGGTGTTGAAGTGTGGCGTGTTGCACGACCCAGAACAAAGCAGAACACAAAGGGCAGCCAAATAAGAGGTTGGGTGAGACCACCCAACCTCTATGCGTTAGGGGGCCAAACGGTCGATGTGCCAACCTTCCGCCATGCGGGTGAAGAGGAAACGATCGTGCAAGCGGTGAGCACCGCCTTGCCAGAACTCCATGCTGTCGAAATTGACCCGGTAACCGCCCCAGAAACTGGGCAGAGGTATCTCGCCATTGGCAAACTTCTGCTTGAGCTCCATAAACTTGCCCTCCAGCAGGCTGCGTGCCGAGATCCGGCTCGACTGCTGGCTGACCCAGGCGGCTATCTGGCTATCTTTGGGGCGGGAGTGGAAGTACTTGACCACCTCCAGAGGTGAAAGCTGTTCCGCCACCCCTGTGATGTGCACCTGACGATCGAGCATATGCCAGGGAAATAGCAGGCTGACCTGGTTATTTTTGGCAATATGCTGAGCCTTACGGCTACCCAGATTGGTGTAGAACACAAATCCCTTTTCATCATAGTGCTTGAGCAGCACGATACGCTGGAAAGGGCGGCCAGATGGATCCACTGTCGCAACACTCATGGCCGTTGGATCCGCCAGCTGGGCATCACAAGCCTGGCGTAACCACTTCTCAAATAACTCAAGGGGAGTTGCGGGTAAATCCTCACGGTGTAATCCACCCTTAGTGTATTCCCGTCGCAGCGCGGCGATATCCATACTCATCCTATCCTGACAACAACAAGGCCATCATTTTGCGCCCTGCCCTGCTCAATCTCAAGCAGCTATCCACCGACAGTGGCGCTGAGCATGGCTTCCCCCCCAGATAGGTTGCGCTATGGGGCCTGAACCCCTATGATCGCTGCCGATTTCCTCCTCCCTAGAGTCATCATGCTGAAAAATTCCTTAACCCTGCGCCAGGCTGAACTGGTCGTGGCGGTATTAACCGAGGTATTAGGCTCCGGCGCTACGCTGGATCGTGCCTATGCCCGCCAATTTCACGAGACGCGCCTGGCCCCCACCGAGCAAGCCCACATCACACTGGTGACTGGGGATCTACTGCGCCGCCTCAACCTCTACTGCCATCTGGCTGGCATCACGCTGGATGAAGCGGCCATTGCCGGTTGGAGCCTGATCTGTGTCTGGCACCAGTTCTATAACCTGCCCCTACCCCAGTGCCCGGCCGCCAGCCTCTTCAATCTGAAGAGTTATGAAAGCCGTAAAGCCAGTGCCCGCGGCTTGCCCGCCCTTTGGGATGGCTGTCCTGAGTGGCTAGAAGAATTAGGCGAAGAGCAGCTGGGCGAAAGCTGGCCAGCCGAGCGACGCGCCCTGACCCAACACCCGAAGCGTTACCTGCGGGCCAACACCTTAAAGTGCGATCTCGATAGCCTGACTCAGCGTCTGATGAACGAGCGCGTGAATGTCCGTCCCCTACCTGGCCATCCCCAGGCGCTCGAGGTGCTAAATGACGCGGCGCTGTTCCGTACCCAAGCCTTTCAGGAAGGGTGGTTTGAACAACAGGATGCGGGCTCCCAGCAGATAGCCGCCTTCCTGGGGGTTGAACCCGGCATGCGTGTCATCGATGCCTGCGCGGGTGCGGGCGGCAAGACCTTGCACCTCTCAGCCCTGATGCAGGGCAAGGGACGCCTGCTGGCCATGGATGTCGAGCAGTGGAAGCTCGACAATCTGAAGCAACGCGCGCGCCGAGCTGGCGCACACAACATTGAGACCCGCCTCATCAGCTCCAGCAAGACCATCAAGCGCCTCAAGGAGAGTGCCGATCGTCTGCTGCTGGATGTCCCCTGCTCGGGACTGGGTGTGCTCAAGCGTAACCCGGATGCCAAGTGGCGTGATACCGCCGAGCGCCTGCCAATCCTGATGGCACTACAGGCGGATATCCTCAACCGCTACAGCAAGATGGTCAAACCCGGTGGCGAGCTGGTCTACGCTACCTGCAGCATACTGCCTTGCGAAAATCAGGATCAGGTCGCCAAGTTTCTGGCTGAACAAGCGGGAGCCTTTACCCTGATCCGTGAGCAGGTGGTGAGCCCGGCCCAGACGGGGTTTGATGGGTTCTACATGGCCAGGATCCGCCGCGAAGCCTGAGAGATAGGCTAAGCCAATCGCTAAACCAGCAGTAAGGGGCCAGCAGTGGCCCCTTTCGCTTATCCTCGTTTATGCGCAGCACTCTCTCCCCCTGCTACCCCTCCGGTGGCAGGTCCTGGCATTGGGGGGGCAAAGCAGGGCTCATCTCCTCTACCCCGCGCAGCCGCACCACATCATCATAGCCTGCAGCAGAGCCCGTCCGCTGCTTGCCCAGTAACTCCCCCTCCAACTCCACATAGAAGGGCTGGAAGGGCCGCCTGGCATGTTTGAGCACATATTCACGCAACGCCAGGGCGGCATCACTGCTCCCCTCGACCCAGTAGATCAGATTCCCCGGGCAGGGTTGGAAGCTGTTCACCTCGGGGCCAGCCCGATAGATCCCCTGCCAGTAGTCACCGCACGCCATAGTGGCAAACAACACCAGAGGCAAAGAGAGCAGCCAGAGACTTAGCCTCCCGGATCTACTCTCATCTGGCCTACTATCATCTGGCCAATTCTCATCTGACCTCGTCGCCATCTGCGCCCCCTGCCTCTGTGACGCCTGCCGCCCCACTCGCCAGCCTAGTATGGCTCATCACCCCAACCCGCGCAGCCCAGAGTATTGGCCTGGCCAAAGGACAGCCACAAAAAAGCCCCCCGGTAAAAACCGGGGGGCTTGAGAGAAGACTCAGTTTTCAGGTGCGCTGCTTAAGAGCGACCACCCTTGTCAAACCGGCCACCCTTGTCGAACTTGCGTGGGCCGCCACTACGCTTGGCATCACCAAACGGACGGTCACGGCCCCCTTCCGAACGCGGACGGCGCTCTGCGAAGGGGCGGCCACGGCGCTCGTTGCGCTCAGGCATCTGCCCGGTGAACTGGCTGATCTCCAGCTGACGACCGCAGACACGGGCACGCTTGAGGATATCCATGGTATCGCTCGGCATACCCTCCGGCAGATCAACCGTGGTAAAGGTATCGAATATCTCGATATGACCGATGAAGCTGCTCTCCAGATCCGCTTCGTTGGCGATGGCACCGACGATTTGACCTGGCTTCACGCCATGCTCATAGCCCACCTCAACGCGATAACGCTGGGTAACTACATCGGGGTGATCCTTCAGCGGACGTGGCCCGGCAGAGGGAGACTTGCGCTCGCGACGTTGGCGATCATCACGATCATTACGGTCAAAGCGCTCGTTGCGATCGCCACGCTCGTTGCCCAAGCTGCGCTGCACAGGCTCAAAGTGGCTCTCGTCCAGGAAGAGCGGCTCATCGCCCTTGACCATCTTGGCCAGTGCGGCACACAGATCCAGGGGCTCAACGCTGTCATCTTGCAGGAATTCGTTCACCACTTCCTGATACTGCTCCAGATCATCGGAGAGCAGGGTATCGCGGATCTGTTGCTTGAACACTTCCATCCTGTGCTTGTTGATGTCCTGGGCGGAAGGCATGTGCATCGGCTCAATCGGCTGACGAGTCGTGTGCTCGATGGCACGCAGCATGCGACGCTCACGCGGAGCCACGAACAGGATGGCATCGCCAGTACGACCGGCACGACCAGTACGACCGATACGGTGTACATAAGATTCGGTGTCGTAAGGAATATCGTAGTTCACCACATGGGTGATACGGTCCACATCCAGACCACGGGCGGCAACATCAGTCGCAACCAGAATGTCGACCTGACCATTCTTGAGCTTCTCCACTGTGCGTTCACGCAGCTTCTGCGGAATATCGCCATGCAGGGCTTCACAGGCATGACCACGGGCAGCCAGCTTGCTGGTCAGCTCTTCGGCAGCAGTCTTGGTGCGCACGAAGGCCAACAGCGCATCGTAAGGCTCCACTTCCAGCAGACGGGTCATGGCATCGAGCTTGTGCAAACCCGAAACCAGCCAGTAACGCTGACGCACAGTCGAAGCAGTACTGGTCTTGGAGGCAATCTTCACCTCAGCCGGCTCTTGCAGGTGACGGTGAGCTACGCGGCGGATCACATCCGGCATGGTGGCCGAGAAGAGGGCGATCTGACGATCGTGCGGGCACTGCTCAATGACCCACTCAACGTCATCGATAAAGCCCATGCGCAGCATCTCATCGGCTTCGTCCAATACCAGTGAACGCAGGGCAGAGAGATCGAGCTTGCCTTTGCGCATCAGATCCATGACACGACCCGGTGTACCCACGACTACCTGAGCGCCACGCTTGAGCGCACGGATCTGGGTTTCATAAGACGAGCCACCATAGATGGGCAGGACATGAAAATCAGGCAGGTACTTGGCGTAGCTTTGGCACGCCTCAGCCACCTGAATGGCCAGCTCACGGGTCGGAGCCAGCACCAGTATCTGGGTGGCTTGATCCTTGGGGTCAAGGCGGGAGAGCAAGGGCAGCGCAAATGCGGCCGTCTTGCCGGTACCCGTTTGGGCTTGACCCAGGATGTCGCGACCAGCCAGCAGAGGCGGAATGGCGCCAGCCTGGATAGGAGATGGCGTTTCGTAGCCAACGTCCTGCAGAGCTTTAAGGATAGGGTCAGCAAGGCCAAGTTCACTAAAACTCGGCAAATTTTCAACTTCAGACATAAGTTCTTCCGGTTAAGAGGAATGAAAACGGGCTCCTAGCGGCAAATCTCTCATGTCGCTGCTGGCCCGGTATCGCAAGGGGGGCAGATTATATACACAGGATAGACGGTTTGTCGCTAAAAATGTGACATTAATCGCAGTCAATTACTTTTTTTTCAAAACTGCCAGTGTGATGCGGCTGGTGCAGATCAGGTGTCCGGCCTCATCATGGATCTCAATCTGCCACAGTTGGGTGGTCGCGCCCAGGTGCAGAGGTCGGGTCGTGCCCGTCACCGTCCCCTCCCGTTTGGCGCGCACATGATTGGCATTGATCTCCAGTCCCACACAGCATCTTTGGGTATCAACGCACAGATTACCCGCCACCGAGCCCAACGTCTCGGCCAGGACCACTGACGCACCGCCATGTAGCAACCCCATTGGCTGCTGGGTAAAGGAGGTGACTGGCATGGTGGCCTTGAGGTACTCCTCCCCCACTTCGCTGTAACGGATCCCCAGATGAGAGATCAGGGTATTGTCTGCCCCGGCATTGAGACTCGCCAGTGTGAACTCTCGCTTCCAAATGGACATATTTGCTCCCCAAAGAGTGAGGGCACGAACCTAACGTCGTGCCCTACTATTTACTCGCCTCACGTCCGACAGCATCAACCAGGACGTATCAGATTAAGGATCACAGCAAGCTCAGCAACGCCTGCAGTGGGTGACGCAGCTTCTCCCCCTCCATGCGTTTGACCTGGCTGCGGCAGGAGTAACCACTCGAGAGACAGGCCTCTTTAGGCAACCTGGCCAGAGCAGGCCCCCAGCTCATGTTGTAGATGTTACGGGAATCTTCCAGATGCTTCACATCATGGCCGTAGGTGCCCGCCATGCCGCAGCACCCCACGGCAACCGGCTTGAGCTCGGCACCGAAATGGGCAAACAGCTTGGCCCAATCCCCTTGTGTGGAGGGCTTGGCCGTCTTCTCGGTGCAATGGCCCAGCAGGTGGAAGACGGGCTTATCTGAGCGACTCCTGGATGCGATCTCGGGCAGTATGGAGAGCAGCCACTCCTGCGGCAATTTGACCTCGAACTCACCACGAGCATCACCCAATGCCTTGGCATACTCATCCCGGTAGCAGAGCACCATGGCCGGATCCGGCCCCACCATGGGAATGCCCAGCTTGTGCAACCGGTTGAAAAACTGAGCCGCATTGGCCGCAGTACGGGCAAAGCTGCGCAAAAAGCCCTTGATGTGCTGCGGCTTGCCATTGGGCTTGAAGGGCACCAACAAAGGAGAGTAGCCGAGCTTCTCGATCAGCAGGATGAGATCCCGCACCACAGGGGCATCGTAGAAGGAGGTGAAGGGATCCTGCACCACCAGCACGACCTTGCTCCGAGCCTCAGGTGAGAGCTGCTCGAGTTTTTCCAGATTGAACAGGCTGGCGCCATGTCCAGCCAGCTCCTGCTTGAGGGTTGGCTCACTCAGGATAGGCACGTCCACCATGCCTATGCTTTTTTCTGTCACCTTCTGGACCCAGTTCTGCTTCAAGAAGAAGTTCACCACGCCCGGAGCCTTGGCCATCAAGGGAGCATAGGACTCTACGGTGGCGACAAAGTAATCCTTGGCCGGGCGCAGATAACGCTGGTGATAGAGCTCGATGAAGCGGGAGCGAAACGCGGGGACATCCACCTTGATGGGACACTGACTGGAGCAGGCTTTACAGGCCAGACACCCCTGCATCGCCTCCATCACCTCGTGGGAGAAGTCATATTCACCACGGGCCTTGGCCAGTGTATTGCGTACCCGGCCCACCAGCTCATGCCAACGAATACCACCATTGTGGATCTCCACCTCTTCGGCCAGCGGATCGTACCCTTGGGCCTGCAACTGACGCAGCCATTCACGCATCAAGCCAGCACGCCCCTTGGGCGAATGGCGGCGGTCACCGCTCAGCTTGAAGGAGGGACACATGGGCGAGCTGAGCTCAATGGTAAAGCAGAGGCCATTGCCGTTACAGTTGACGGCATCGGCAAAGCTATCACGCACAGTGACCGGGATTTGGCGATCCAGCGCCCCACGCTTGAGCGCATCCACGGAGACCAGCTCGGCCTCAACCCCCATGGGCGTACAGATCTTGCCCGGGTTCAAGCGATTGCGAGGATCAAAGGCCGCCTTGATCTTGCGCAGCTCATCGAAGAGCTCACCAAAATAGGCGGGGCCATATTCAGAGCGGAAGCCACGACCATGTTCACCCCACATCAGTCCGCCGTACTTGGCGGTCAGGGCAACCACCTGATCGGAGATCTTGCGCAGCACCACCTCCTGCTCCGGATCACACAGATCCAACGCCGGACGCACATGCAGCACACCACAGTCCACATGGCCAAACATGCCATAGGCCAGTTGGTTGGCATCGAGCAGGGCGCGGAACTCCATGATGAAATCGGCCAGCTTCTCGGGGGGCACAGCCGTATCTTCGGTAAAGGCCACCGGCTTCTTGCGCCCCTTGGCGTTACCCAGCAGACCGACCGCCTTCTTGCGCATACCATAAATGGTCTCAATGCTCGCCAGATCATCACAAATCTGGTAGCCGATCACCCCACCCTCACCCGCGGCCAGCATGGCATCCAGACGAGCACACAGCGCCTCGACCTTGCGCATCTGCTCATCGGCACTGTCTCCGGCAAATTCGATGATGTTGATGCCCATCATCTCCTTGCCTGGTACCTCTTCAATCAGGTGTTTGACCGAGTGCCAGATGATGTCACCACGGGCCAGATCCAGCACCTTGGAATCCACGGTTTCCACCGACAGGGCTTCGGCCGCCACCATCACAGGGGCACTGCGCAGCGCCGACTCAAAGCTGTCGTATTTGACGTTGACCAGGGTACGGAAGCCGGGAATGGGTGTGAGGTCCAGCTTGGCCTCGGTAATAAAAGCCAAGGTACCTTCAGAACCACACAAGAGACGGCTTAAATCTATCCCTTCGGTAACAGGATCGTAGACATGCTTGAGATCGTACCCGGTGAGGAAGCGATTCAACTTGGGAAAGGTCGCCTCTATCTCGGCACGTTTATCACGAGCCGAGGCCAGCACCTGACGATAAATGTCACCCTCACGCCCCGTATCAGCCAGCTTAAGCGCCAGCGCCTCCCCCTGCTGCGGAGCAGCCTCAAGTTGCGTGCCATCGTCCAGAACAGCCGTCACACTCAACACATGGGCCGAGGTCTTGCCATAAACCAGGGAGCCCTGCCCCGATGCATCTGTGTTGATCATGCCGCCAATCGTGGCGCGGTTACTGGTGGAGAGTTCGGGCGAAAAGAAGAGGCCGTGCGGCTTTAAAAATTCGTTGAGCTTATCTTTGACCAAGCCAGCCTGCACCCGCACCCAACGCTCCTGCAGGTTAAACTCCAGGATGCCATGCATATGGCGGGAGAGGTCGACTATGATGCCATCGTTGAGGGACTGACCATTGGTGCCTGTGCCGCCACCGCGCGCCGAAAAGGTGATACCACTGTAATCAGGTTGCGAAGCCAGCTGGCTGAGGAGAATGACATCCGCCGTGCTGCGGGGAAATACCACAGCCTGGGGTAACCACTGGTAGACGCTGTTATCTGTAGCCACGGCGAGTCGGCTGGAGTAGGAACTCTCCACATCACCGGCAAAACCGCCATCGATAAGAGCCTGCAAAAAAGTGTGGTAAAGCGGGGTGATTCCATCCTGAAGATTGAGTCTCGGGATCATGGCTGCCTGACTTCCCTGGTTGCCACCGCGACCGCGGCGAGGTTCACGAAAAAAATGGGCTATATGTATAGCAGCAGCGCCCCCTGAACCAAAGCAAAAAATGTCATTTCTCACCCGGGAAGGGCTCTGGTTGCTGATATATTGCTTAGTAGATGGCCACCCTCTCAGAGCTTGGCTACGCCTCCTGAGGTGGCGGGCGTAGACGCGACAGTGAGAGCTGCCAGTAGCCCACATCAATCCACCTATCCCGTTTGAAGCCAACTTCCTTGAAATGGGCCACTTTAGCAAAACCCAGCTTCTCGTGCAGATGGATACTGGCTGCATTGGGCAGCGCAATACCGGCCATGACGGTGTGCAGACCCGCCTCCCGCAACTGGCTCAACAGTTCTCGGTAAAGCGGCGTCCCCAAGTTGCGTCCCCGCGCCTCAGGCGCCAGATAGACTGAGCTTTCTACGCTGTAACGATAGGCAGAACGTCCACGCCAAGCGGTGGCATAGGTGTACCCCAGCAGCTGTTCACCTTCGACACAGACAAGCCAAGGATAGTGTGGCGTGATCTGGGCAATTCGCTCGCGCATCACCTCATCGCTCACACTCTGCTCCTCAAAGGAGATATCACTCTGCTCAACATAGTGGTTGTAGATGGCAGCAATCGCGCTGGCATCAGCCAGTTGTACTGTGCGGATCATAGCGACTCTCCTCAGGGCGCAAGACACCTGAGCCAAGATTAGCCTATTGCCGCAGTTTCAGCCGCCAGCGGCGTCAAATCCCGCAAATAGTCAACCACCTGCCCCGGGTTCAAGGGGCGGGAGAAGAGATAACCCTGATAGAGGCGACAACCCAGTTGTTCTAGGATCGCCAACTGCTCAGGCTCTTCCACCCCCTCGATCAGCAGCTGAGCATCCAGAGTCTGACTCAGAACTTGAATGGTGCGGATCAACTTGCGCTTACGTTCATTGCTGGTGATATCGCGGATGAGGCTTCTGTCGATCTTGATCTTGCTGACCGGCATGCTAACCACACGCCCCAGTGAAGAGTAACCTGTGCCAAAATCATCGACCGCCACAGAGATACCCATCTTTCTGAGCAATGCCAACCGCTTGTATAACGATGACTCATCTTCGGTAAAGGCACTCTCGGTAAGCTCGATCTCCAAGGTTTCGCTCGACAGACCATATTGCTTGCAAAGCGTCAACCAGTGACGAACCAGACCATCATCAGCCAGTTCGTGGGTCGAAAAGTTAACCGATATCCGTGGCGGCACGATTCCCTGGGCCAACCATTGCTTGCGATCTCGACTCACGCGGGCAAGCATGGCTTCTGTCAACGCGATCGAGAGGCCATGCTGCTCGGCCAGGCGACAGAAGTGTGCCGGCGAGACAAAGCCCAGCTTGGGATGATTCCAGCGTGCCAGCGCCTCCATACCCGTGACGCACTGCCGTTCTGTACAATACTGGGGCTGATAGGCAGCAGAGATCTGCTTATTGACCAGCGCCATTTTAAGGTCCTCGAGCAAGGAGGCATCATCCTTATCCTGCATGTATTGGCCAGCATCGAAGATCTGGATGCCCACCCGCCCATGCAGCTGTTCCAGCGCATAACGTACATGGCGCAGCAAGAGCTCAGGTGCTGCGGCCTCGGGCCGTAGCAATACACCACATTTAAGTCCAGCGGCGGGTGCCACGGCCATTAACCCCGCCACCGCCTGTTCCAGTAACTGCTCGGCCGTCACGTTGACACCGTCATAAAGCGCCAGCAGCAGGGTGTCGGGATCCCAGGCACAAAAAAAGTCCTGATTGCTCCACTGGGGTTGCAACTGTTTCGCCAACCAGTTAGCCGAGTAGGGGTGCTGCTCGTGCAGACGAGTGTGCACCTTGATCATGGCGAGCAGACCTGGCGCTTTTTGTTCGGCAAATACCTGCCGCAAACGTGACAAAAAGGAGGAGAGGTTGGGCAAACCGGTCAGCTCGTCAAACCACTTGAGCTGTTGCGTATGCTGCTCAACCTTTTGCAACCGTTGCCGTAACCGCCGGTTCTCGGTGTGGTCGTCGATCAGCAGCAACTGGTGCTGGCCACCCGACAGTCCGGTTGAGGTTACATGCCACAATTTGTCCTCACTCAACTTGCATGGCCAAACGCCCACCTGTTGCAACGAGCTCAGCAGATGAGCCGGTAACCACGCGGCGAGGGACTTACCCTCAGGTCTATCATCCCCCAACAAGCGGCGAGCACGGCGATTAGACGCCTCAATATGCCCCTGCTTGTCGATCACCAGGCGCCCCTGCTCTCCTGACTCAAAAATCATTCGGTAAAAACTGTTGTTGCGCGCCATATCGTTGAGCAGGGTTTGCCGATGGGCAAGCGACGCCGCAAACGTCTTCATCACCCGGGCGACAGCCAGGGGAAAGCAGATGTTGAAGAAGATAAAGATAAGCCAGTGCAGATACTGATGAGAGTTGGGTAAGGTGATATCTATGCCAAAAAGAGCAGGCAGAGGATGGTCATAGAGCAGAAAACCAAAGGGTATGAGGTTAAAAACCATGCAACCTATTGCGACCCGCAAGCCCAATAATAGCAAGGCTACAAGCGGCAGGCTGTAAAGAAACAGGCTACCCAACTTGGCTAAATCGGGGTCGTGAATAAATAACTGCATGCACAGTCCTCCACCCACTATGGTGCCCAGCATCAGCCAAGCCATTAACTGGTAATAACGGGGGGCCAGCCAAGCCTGAACCAGGAGTAGAGAGTAGAAAAAGAGTGTGATGAGAGGAACGCTATAGCGGCCAGCTACGAGGGCATGGTAGCTGGAGTGCATCGCAACGCCTAACACGAGTAGGAGACCACACAAACAGATGATGCGCAGGGCACTGCTTCTACTCAGCCGCAGTTGGTCTGAAGCATGACTATCCCTGTTTAGTAATAGAAACTCTTTAACCTTGGAGAGCATCACAACATAGCCCTGTTACTTGATTTCCAACTATCGCGACATTAATGACTAACTCAACAAATATCGAGCATGAAAAATCAATTCACTGCTCATTTTTCGCATTTTTACAGATGAGTGATTATCAAGTGCACCGTTCGTTCAGCTTCTGCTCAAAACGGTGTGCTTTATTTTCCCCAAGACAGCCTGGGTGCCAACGGTGAATCGTGACGAAGATCACAATGAACATCTTCCTTTGTGACCGCACCTTGTTAAGCTAAATCGCTTTAGCTAGTTTAATTAAAACTCTATTGCAAGCGAGGTTAGGATGAAGAATCGAGTTTGGGTGCTGGGCGATGCCGTGGTTGATCTGATCCCCGATGGCCCAGAGCGTTATCTCAAATGTCCGGGAGGGGCACCAGCCAATGTGGCTGTGGGTGTTGCCAGACTCGGTGGCAACAGTGCGTTCATCGGTCGAGTGGGGAATGACCCCCTAGGCCGCTTCCTCCATCAGACCTTGCTAGACGAAGGCGTTGCCACTGAACAGCTTGCGTTTGATAGTCAGCACGGCACCTCAACCGTCCTGGTAGAGCTGGATGAGCAGGGAGATCGCAGCTTTCATTTCCTGGTCCGCCCCAGTGCCGATCTCTTTCTCACCGAGGCAGAGCTTCCTGATTTTAACGCCGGAGAGTGGCTACATCTGTGTTCCATAGCCCTGTCACGCGAACCCAGCCGCTCGGCAGCCTTCGCCGCCATGGCCAAGATCCGTGCATCCGGTGGTTATGTCAGCTTCGACCCCAATATCCGGCTGGATATGTGGACTAACCCAGAAGAGCTCAAACCTTGTCTGGAGAAGGCGCTAGCCATGGCCAATGTGGTCAAACTCTCCAGTGAAGAGCTGGCCTATTTAGGTGGCGAACAGGAGATGGTTAGCAGAATAGAAGCACTTATGGCACGTTACCCCATAGAGCGTTTATTTATAACGCTGGGTGCAGAGGGTGTCTGGGTTCATGATGGGCAGCAGTTGCACAAGCTAGCCGCCTATCGCGTCACGCCCGTTGATACTACGGGGGCCGGTGATGCCTTCGTTGCCGGTTTGCTGGCCGGATTGGCCGAGCATGACGCATTGCCAGTATGGCGTGAACTGCAACCCATTGTCGCCCAAGCCCAATATTGTGGCGCTCTGGCCACCACGCGCAAAGGTGCTATGACGGCCCTCCCCTATCAACAAGCGCTGCAGACGCTGCCGCCACTTACCGTTTGCTAAAACGCCCCCCCATCCTCTCAAGCCGGGCCCTGCACCCGGCTTTTTCTTTCTTCCACCCGAAAAGGCCTCGCACGAGACCGATTTGGTGTCTGTATCTTG
>JBOFBS010000023.1:0-2136 GCA_051645725.1 Aeromonadaceae bacterium
TGGTTTGTGGATTTACGCCAGAAGATCACCTTCCCCTACATCGTCAGTGCCGCAGCACTCCCCAAGCAACTCCCCCAATTTAGGGCTGGCTCACTTGAACTGGCCCAGATCCAGGCCATAGCGCACCAGGTAGAGCAAAAAGTACGGGACGTTGCCAAGGCTGGCTAAGAGATCTTCATTGCCGACTGATACGCCATCAGTCAGCAAACTTATCCCTCCACCCTTGAATGCCCCTCAGTTTGAAGCTCTTGGGGTATAGAGGAATACAGGGGGATTCGCAGCGATGAATTTGAAGCTACCCATTGCGGGTAAAAAGCCAGCGGCGCTATTGTACTAATTCTTTTTTTGCACAAGGAGTGTGCTCGATGTCTATCTCGCCTATGGATCTCGCAACTTATTACGGTGTCGATGACATTCCTGCTGCCCTATCGATAGGCGATAACCTCCATAGTTTGCTCGTAGCCATATTCAGGAATGAGCCTCTGACTTCGCCCCGCTACGACATTCTAGCCAGCTACGATCTCAACGCCTTGAGGGGCTTTATCAACGGCGATATGACTCTCCCTGAGTTCAGACGCCAATCTGCGGTAGAACAGGAGCAGCGCCGTTCTAAATCTCTTTACTATAAGGGCCGAAAGATTGTGCATCGCTACCAACCTTCAATCACGAAGCCCTTGGCTGCTCAGCCAGACGACAAAGCTAATATAGAGAAGACCAGTCAAAATCCCACTTGGGATTACCTGCAGAAATTCCGGATCAAAAATGGTCTGGCCGATGGCCAGAATTCTGTGTCCCTCCCCCCGCATGAACTGGCCAAACAATTCTGGGTGGATGATATCACCAGTGCGATCACGGGCGGTGCCAGGTTGCACAGCCTCCTTGTCGCTGCCGGACAAGGCGCGACGATATCAGCAGCAAACAGACAATTTCTCTTGAACAGGGGGTTGAATGCCTTGCTGTGCTTCTTGACCGGCGAACTCTCCCAAGAGCAGTTCGACCAAAAAGGGAAAGCAGAACAGGAGCAACGAAACGAGCTTGCGCAACAGAAACAACGCGAGATCGCCGCTCAGAAGGCCGCAGATGAAGAACGTTATAAAGCCGAGCAGAAAGCCCGAAGTGTGCGACTTGAGGCTGAGCGGATCCAGCGTGAGAGTGACCCCAAGTACATCGCACGGATGAAGAACCAAGCACTCAGGGAGAAGTATGGTGTCACTGGATATGTCGAATCACATCACCTCAAACAGCTCATGGCAATCCTTCTCAAGCTGGATGCAGGTACACGGCTACTGGAGACTGAAACCATCTGGCTCAAGAGCAATGGCCGTGAGTACGAGACAAAGGAGATTCTGCATAGCTACAACCGACTCGAAGCTGATCACTGGCTGGCAGAGTACCGCAACAGCAAGAACCCATGGAGTGCAGTCAATGCCAGCGGACACTTGCGCAAATGTGCAGCATCGAATGAGGCGATTGCTCTGCTGAGTGCCATCCCCGCCAAGAGGCAGGTTCAGCCTAAGCTGAAATCCGCCATTCTCACCACGCATGGTGGTGCGATGCGTGACCATGGCGACCATACTGCCGCATTGAACATGGGCGCTGAAGCTCACCGTCTTCAACCCAACAACTTTCGCCCCTGCACACTACTTGGCGCAGTCTGTATCGAGCTTGGCAACATTAGTGAGGGACATGAGTGGTATTGCAAGGCGGAAGCCAGAGGCGCTGGCCGTGACAGCATTATGTCGGATGTCAGGTCGCTTCTTACCCGGATGACAGCCGATAAGCGTGAAGCAGTTATCGCAGAGCTGTTGCGCATTCATCCCGAACAGTATCGATGGCTAACTAAGTGGCGTCAGGCCAAGGCGTAACTGACATTATTGCTAGCAAACCGAGAGTGAATCGCAACCCGCTGGGAAGTGTCTACATCACTGGTGGCGATTCACCCCACATCAACCAACTCTCTACATGAGGAGTCACCATGCCACATAAAACCCCGCTGCTCTCTGCTTTGACCTGTGCCGTCAGTCTCATTGCTTCACCCGCCATTGCCGCAAATACGGGCTTCAAAACCCTGACGGTCGGCCTGCCCATCACCACACTCCAAGTGGTCAACGAAGGTCTGATACGCTACGACTGGCG
>JBOFBS010000024.1:0-4925 GCA_051645725.1 Aeromonadaceae bacterium
ATTACCCAGAGCTTCCTCGATCAGGTGCGCCATACCGTCGGTGATCTGGCCCAGATGCAGAACAAACCGGTGCTCATCGTCTCCATGGATATCCGCCGCTATGTGCGCAAGCTCATCGAGGGGGATTACCACGCCCTGCCGGTGCTCTCCTATCAGGAGCTGACCCAGCAGATCAATATCCAGCCCCTCGGGAGGGTCTGTCTGTGAGCGAGGATCCTCTGATCCCCTGGTTTGCCGAGCATGATGTATCGACCGCGCGCCATAGCCTGTGCCGCACGCCCATTCCTCTCGGTCACGAGTTTGTCTACTGCGGGCTCAAGGTTGCATGGCGGGTGGAACCCGTGGAGCAACGAGTCTGGATTGTGCTTATTGAACGGGTCGATGCAGGGGGCGGGCTTGCCAACCCTTTTTCAGCCCTCTATCTGCTGGCCAAGGCTGCGCTGGCTGTACTTGGCCCGGGCTACTGTCTCTATGGCAATGTAAATGTGCTGGCAGGTAGCAGGATGAATGGTGAGCGTTTGGGCCGTTTCTACCTGCGCTGGACCGGTGCCAGCGAGCCCGAGCCCGGCTGGTTCTCACTTGATGTTGCAAAAGTTATCTCATTATCAGCTATGAGAAAACGACAAAACTACGGCCTTGCGTGACAGCGATGGTCGCATAACTTCCCCTACTCTAGGAGTCAAGATGACGCAGCCCCGTTTTGCCGAACACGAAGAGGTGATAGCTAAGGCCGAGCTGTCCATCAAGGACAGCGATCACCGTGCCGAGTTACTTCAGGAGATGTGGGACTCGCTAGGAGTGAAAGATGAGTTCGCTGAGCTGCTGTTTCAAGAGGCAACTGTTGAGGAACAGCAAGCTGCTGAGCGTGAGATGCTCGATGAGCTAAACCGGCAGCGCGAGCACAGACCCAAACAAACAGAAGAGGGGCGGCGCCCCCGTCGTCCTGCCATTATGCGTGGCTTGGTAATTTAGGATGAGGCAATAATGAATATCTATAGCAAGCAATTTGATTTTTCTGGGCTCAGAGGCGATATAAATCAGACAACTCAGGAATTCTTTCTGGCGCAGCAAAATGCATTGTTATCTGAGTTAAAAGGCGCTGATTCTTCGTATTTAACCGAGGTTGTCGATTGGATAAAACACTCTGGTCTGAGTGTTACCCACCAACCTCTTGATAGCAATGGTCAGCCAGAAGGGGCGACTATTTCTGTATTGGCAGATGAAGCTTTACTCACGAAGATAATTGCTTATTTTTTACCGCTCGACCCAAATGGTAACAAGGGATTTTATCATGATCAGGTAAAATCAGGGATTGCTAATTTGAAGGGGTTAGTGACCAAAATCGCCACAAATTCAGCCACAAAGAATTTAACATTAACTGAGTTTTTGATGACATTTAATGCGGCGCTTGATGTAGGCAGAATCGATGATGATATTATTCAGGCCATGCGTGGAACTATGCGGAATCATTCTGAACGTCGTGAAAAAATAAGAGATGATGTCACTCTGTTGACTGCGGAGTTAAAAATTTATGCCGTGATTCAGTCTGAGGTTAACAACAAGTTGTCGACTAGTGGACATCTAAGAATCGATGAAACAGGGTTGAATTTATTAAATTATCGTCTCTATGGTTATGAAAGCCTAGACTCTTTTATGAAGGGTGGAGAGTGGAAGGTCTTGCAAAAGCTAGGAGTGAAACCATTCACTGATAATAATGTTACAGCTGTAGAAGAAAAAATAAAAAAGGCTCAAGATATTCAAAGTAGACTCGCTGGTGGCGTTGACGCTTACATTTTTAATAATTCTGGTCGCTTAATTAGCTTAGAGGCTCTTAGGGAAGAATTTCATGCCCTTGAGAGAGAACGAGACCTTAATTTAAAAGAGGCCAAAGAGATTGGTCTAACAATCAAAGAGTTTCTCGAGTCATCTAACAAAGAGACTGGCCCTATTTCTGGACTGAGCAATGAATATGCATACGATAAGGAAAATAATAGGCTTGGTAATTTCTCAACAACCTTGAGTGATCGTTCCCGGCCTCTGAATGACAAAGTGAGTCAGAAGACGACGGAATTAAATGACATTAGCTCACGCTATAACTCCGCTATAGAAGCGCTTAATCGCTTTATTCAAAAATATGAAAGCATGATGCAACAAATTCTTCAGGCTATTTAAAGGTGACGTAATGGAAATGATCCACGACCAAGAGCAGACCGATCAGGCCCTTGAGGCCTTTATAAAAGATGGCGGCACGCTGGCCATGCTTAATGATGTTTCAAGTGACACTCTTGAGCAGCTCTATGCGCTGGGCTTCAACCACTATGGTGCAGGCAAGCATGAGGAGGCGCACAAGATTTTTCAGGCCCTCTGTGTGCTGGATCACTATGACCCCCGTTTCTTCCTGGGGTTGGGGGCCTGCCGTCAGGCAATGGGGCAATTCCGTCAGGCCATCGATAGTTATAGCTACGGGGCCATGATGGATCTTAACGAACCCCGCTTTCCGTTTCATGCCGCCGAGTGTCTCCTGGCGTTAGGGGAGCTTGATGGGGCCGAGAGTGGCTTCTACTCGGCCCAACTCATTGCGGCAGAAAAGCCGGCGTTGGCGGATTTAGCCGCTCGCGCCGACATCATGTTGGAAGCTGTTAAAGCGAGAAGGGATATGGAAGATGAATTCACTAACACTTGATCGTTCCAATATGATCGGTGGGGTCATGGCCCCCGAGATCGACATTGGAAGTAAAGAGACGCGTCAGGCGACGCCGATGGCTGCAGCTGAGGCTGGCCGGAGCGAGGGGAACAATGGAAAAGGGGTTGATCTGCCGCAACCGAAACCCGGCATTAACCAGAAGGTTAACGTTGAACAGTTGCAGGAGCTGAAAACCTTGCAGCAATCAGTCACACAAGGTTCAACAGCTGCACAGCGTTTGCTCGGGTCGGTCGATAAATTTGTCAAAACGACCGTCAATCTGGCTGTAGTGCTGTTTTCCTCGCCGGAGGATTTCGAGATCGAGTTGGGCAAACTGACCACTGATCTTGAGAAGACCCAGACGAAGTTGAAGCTGGCTGATATCGAGCGTACCCGTAATCAAAATGTGAAAAAGATCGATGAAAACCAGGCCAAAATGAAGGAGGCCGAAGAGGCAGCAGAGAAGGCGAAGAAGTCGGGGTTGCTCGGCAAGATCTTTGGCTGGATCAGTGCCATCGCCTCCATCGTCATTGGTGCCATCATGGTCGCAACCGGTGTCGGTGCTGCCGCCGGAGCCTTGATGATCGCCGGTGGTGTAGTCGGTGTGGTCAATATGGCCGTGCAGCAGGCCGCGGAAGATGGCCTCATCTCCAAAGAGGTGATGGAAAAGTTGGGGCCAGTGCTGATGGGCATAGAAATCGCAATGGCGATACTCTCTTCGATTGTGACTTTTGGTGGAGCAGCCTTGGCTCATGTCGCTAAGGGGGCCGGTAAAATTGCGACAAAAGCAGCTCAACTAGCGGCCAAAATCGGGATGGATGCTGCACAACAAACCCTCAGCACCACAATGAAGGCGGTCAAACTCGGTACTCAGGCGGTAGATGTTGTACTTGATCTGAGTAACGGGATTGCCAAGACGGTTGATGCGACTAACCAGTCAAAATTACGGGAAGAACAGGCTGATCTTATTGAAAACCGTCAAGAGATGACTGCGCTTGAACAGGTGTTGGAAAAGCTTCGGGAGGCGCTATCTCAAATGATGGAAGCCTTCCAAAATATCCTTGAGATGATTTTCAACATGGTTACCGCCAAAGGCGCCATGCTCAATAATCTCTCCAGCAGACCTGCAGCAATTTAAGGGGACCTATATGAACGTATTCAATAATGACATCACACTTGGTACTACCTATATCGCGCCTGTGGCCACTGAAGAGGCCAGCGATAGCCATGCTGTAACCCGTCAACAGACCCATCATGAGGCTGGGGTCTCGGCCTCTTCGGTGTCAATCAACCATGCTAAACCTGAACTGGTGAAACCGAGTCAGGAGCTAAACTCCTCGCTCATGGCAAACGGGGAGAGTGAGCTGGATGGTATTCTCGCCATCTTGTTGGCTCTTCTTGAAATGGCTCGTCGCGCCAGAGAGATGGGGGTTGTTCAGCGAGATATTGAGAACAAGTCTCTTATCGCGGCTCAGAAGGATCAAGTAACCGAGATGCGCGATGGCGCCAAGCTCATGATGGTGATGGCTATTGTAAGTGGGGTTATGACAGGGTTATCTGCGCTGATGGGGGGCTTCTCTGTCGGCAAAGGAGCCAAAGGGCTCAAGCAAGAGAAGGCGCTTAACGTAGACATCGCCAATCAGTCTAAAGATCTCGATGGGCTTAAAGCGCTTAAAGGTGACAATCCCTTGGGTGCTGCAGGCCAAGATTTGTCTAAAAACCTCGATCTTAATAAAGCAAAGCTTGCGCGTCTGGATCACAAGTTTAATTTCAATAACACACTTGGCCAGACTGGAAACAGTCTGGCACAAGGGACTGGCCAAATAGCAAACCAGACAATTCAGTTTGAGCAGGGCAAGTCTCAGGCCGATGTCAAGGAAGATGAAGTTCGAGCAAGCATTGCGCAAACTGAGAAGGAGAAGACGCAGGATCATCTTACCTTCCAGTACAACTTCATGAAGGATGTACTGCAGATCATGCAGCAGTATACCCAGAGCCATAATCAGGCTATGCGTGCCGCATTCGGCGTTGCATAAACGTCATGGCAATCAAGGCGCCCACTGGGGCGCCTTTTTGTTTTCCGGCCATTTTTCTTAAAAGTGCCGCCCTTGAGTGACAGCCCGCATGGCGGTGGCAGGCTAACATCTCTTCCTCTCTGCTGGAGGAAATCATGGATGTAACTGTCATCATCAATCGACTGCTCGCTGAATTTGCCACCAAATATGGTTTGCCATCCCTGGCT
>JBOFBS010000025.1:0-1742 GCA_051645725.1 Aeromonadaceae bacterium
GTCCCGGCTGAGCTGGATATCGCAGATACCCGGCAGGATCGCAGGTATAAGCACTCTGGGCAGAATCTCGCGTGATATCAAGATGTCGGCCATCGCCCGGCTCTGCCATAGCCACCAACAGCCCTTGCAGGTACTCCTCCACGCTTAGGATGCGTCCCTGAGCCCGGCAGATAGTAGCCCACAGCTCCTGCTCCTCATGGCGTATCCTGAGCGGTCTGAGGCCCATCTGCTGCTCGATGTAAGCATCACGCTGTTGGTCTGCTTGGCGGTTCGCTGGCTCCAGATGTTCTTTTTCATCGAACTCCAGCAAGTACGTTTCCTGCCGGATCGGCTTGTCAAAATACTTTCCGTCTGGGTGGAACCACTGCAAATCTACCCGAAAATCAACCCGGTAAGGGTCGCAATCGAACTGCGGAATCACTTCAACTCGTAAGCCTGACTGCTGTTTTTCAAAATAAGCAGCCAGCGGAACGAGGTACTCCACATAAAATGCAGCCTCACTGCGACTCTGGCCCTCCTTTCTTGGTAGCGATAGTCCTGTCACCTGCTCGATCTCGGCTATCAGCACTGCATTCAGGTGAGAGCTGGGGCCATAGGTCAACACGGCCAAGGCTTGTAAAGGAGTCCATGCCCCCAATCCATTATCTGGCTCGGGAACCTCCGGCAGGTCGAGCCCCTGCACCTGCCGGATGTTGCCTATTGCCCGCTTGACGTACTGGCTGAATCGCCGAGAGCTTCGCTGACTGAATCCAGGAATCCGCGACAGCAATGCTCTTGGGTCGATGATCCCCTGTGAATGGTGCCCGATAAAAATCCCTGCCACGTCCAACGCCCTCAGCAATGCCTTCATTTCGACTCTTGTAAGCTCAAGTCCTCGAACTCATCATCCAGACCGCTGGACGCATCTTTCCGATGGGACTCATACTCATCGGTCTCACCCTTCACCCACGCTGCATCAATGTAGGGAGCCTCTGAGGTTGTCCTTAACAACTCCTCACCACTGCGGTCTCGAATACTACTGCCCACCAGCTTGGGCTTAAACGCCTGCTCAAGCATGAACTGACCATCGCGATCAGTGAATATCGCTGCTACTGAGTCATCTGTAGTGGTAATGCTGATTTCTTTAACCGCTGCTTTTAACTGGCTGTTAAAACGTTGCCGCTGATCTGTATTATTTAAATCGTTCGGCAAAATCATTTTCCCAAGTGATTTCTCAGATAACTCTCGACCCATAATGTCATCTTCAAGCTGGCGTATTTTCTCTTCCAAGGCTTGGCAATTTGCCTTACATTGCGTGTACAGCTCTCGGAATACGGCATCATCATCCAGCTCCAACATGGATTGAGCTGCTTTATTTCTCTTTTTAGCCTCAATCTCCAACTTTTTTTTCAGAACTGCCAATTCATCTTTCAGAGCAAGTGTCTTTTCAGTTGATGCTCGTCTTTTACCCATTACCACAGATAACAAACTGACGGCCTGCAAGAGTTGAGGTTCAACTTTGTCGTAGAGCATATTCGGAAGGTTGCACCCAGGAATATTCTGCTTCGGGCAAACAAGATAATTACGTGGATTTCCAGCTTTACCCTTATTGTGGTAGCGAAGTAATTCACCGCACTGGCAACGGAGCACACCACTAAAGAGGTTGCTATATGTGCCTTTGCGATAAGAGCCGCTATGTTTACTTCTCGTGCCGACAAGATGCTGTACCTCTTCAAACAAGGCGGGGGACACTATCGTAGGGT
>JBOFBS010000026.1:0-6567 GCA_051645725.1 Aeromonadaceae bacterium
GGTCATTCAGGGTGGCTTCTGCTGTGGTCTGTATTTCTACCTGGTAAGGGATGAATCATGAGTGATGTTGCATTATCAACCAGCCTGTTGGCCTTGGTCGCCGTTCTAGGGTTGTGGATCGGTTCCTGGCGTATTTGTGGTGTAGGGCTCGGCATTGGTGGCGTGCTGTTCGGTGGCATCATCATTGGCCACTTTGTTGGCAGCTACAATTTGAAACTCGATACTCATACCCTGCACTTCATCCAGGAGTTCGGGTTGATTCTCTTTGTCTATACCATTGGTATCCAGGTCGGTCCTGGTTTTTTCTCCTCGTTGCGCACCTCAGGGCTTAAGCTCAATGGCTTTGCGGCACTGCTGGTGTTTATGGGTTTTGCTGTCGCATTTATTCTACACAAGATTTTCGATGTGCCGCTGCCGGCCATTCTGGGCACCTATTCAGGAGCCGTCACCAACACGCCCTCCTTGGGCGCGGGTCAGCAGATCCTGGCAGAGTTAGGCGCACCAGCCGAGCAGGTGGGCACCATGGGGATGGGGTATGCCGTGGCCTATCCGTTCGGGATCTGCGGCATTCTCCTCACCATGTGGCTGGTCCGGCTATTTTTCCGCGTCAATATAGACAGTGAAGCGCGGGATTTTGAGCAGCAAAGCGGGCAGCGGCGCAGCAATTTGCATACCGTCAACATTGCCATCCGCAATCCAAATCTTGATGGGCTCATGCTGCAGGAGATCCCCAACCTGGAAGATGGTCAGGTTGTTTGCTCCCGACTCAAGCGAGGGGAGGCGCTGATGGTGCCAAGAGCCACGACTCGGGTGCAGTTAAACGATCTCCTGCACCTGGTCGGTGAACCCAGTGTGCTCAAACGAGTGCAACTGGTGATTGGTGAAGAGGTCGAGACCTCGCTCTCTACCCAGGGCACTGATTTGAGGGTGGTACGGGTGGTGGTGACCAATGAACAGGTGTTGGGCAAATCGCTTCAGGATCTGGAGTTAAAAGAGAAATATGATGTGGTCGTTTCTCGCTTGAACCGAGCCGGGGTTGAGCTGGTGCCGGCCAATCACTCTACCTTGCAGTTTGGCGATATTCTCAATCTGGTTGGGCGCCAGGAGGCCATAGAATCGGTTAGCAGCATAGTGGGTAATGCCCAGCAAAAATTACAACAAGTGCAGATGTTACCGGTTTTTATCGGCATTGGACTCGGGGTGTTGCTTGGTTCTGTGCCTTTCTATATTCCCGGCTTTCCTGCCGCATTGAAGCTTGGCCTGGCGGGTGGTCCTCTGGTGGTGGCTCTGATCCTCTCGCGTATTGGTAGTATTGGTCATCTTTACTGGTTTATGCCCCCCAGTGCCAACCTGGCACTCCGTGAGATAGGTATAGTGCTGTTTTTAGCCGTAGTCGGGCTACTCTCTGGTGGTCGTTTCGTTACTACCCTGGTGGAGGGGGATGGCCTGAGCTGGATGGGTTATGGCGCCCTGATCACCCTGATACCCCTGCTCACAGTTGGCATACTGGCTCGTATGGTCGCCAAGATGAATTATTTGACGCTGTGCGGTCTGTTAGCTGGTTCGATGACGGACCCTCCCGCCTTGGCGTTTGCCAACGGATTGCACTCGAGCAGTGAGGCCTCGGCACTCTCTTATGCCACCGTCTATCCCCTGGTGATGTTCCTGCGCATATTATCCCCCCAGTTGCTGGCGATCCTGCTCTGGGTTGGCAGTTGAGCTTGCGGCCGAATATCAAAGAGTGAATGTCAAAGGGCCACATGCAATATGTGGCCCTTTGCTATCTAGCGAGTAGGTTGTGATCCTGTCACCTGCAGGGGTTGCACAGTGAGCTAGGTTGGGGAATGGCAGGTTAATCGACGGCCAGATACTTGTGCAGTTGTACCGAGAGACGCCAGTTGCGCTCCAGACAGGTTTTCAGGGCCAGGGCCGTCGCCCTGGGCTGCTGGCTTATGGGTTGCAGGGAGATTACTTTGCCCTTGCCCTGATGACAGCGAGCCAGCAGGTTATCCAGTTGCTGGATATGCTTTTCCATGGCGACAGGGTGTTTGATCTCATCGGCACGAGCCAGTGCGCTGTCGAGAACATCATAGCCGCCCTTCATCTCCAGCTTGGGAGAGAGGGTGACCCAGCAGTTGGGATCGACCAGGATCTCATGGGTGCCACTGGTCTCGATCTGGATCTGGTAACCCTGCTCGAGCAGGGCGCGGGTCAGCTCACGCAGATCATATAGACAGGGCTCGCCCCCCGTCACGACTATGTGGCGAGCCTGATATCCCAATTGATGAAATGCCTTGAGCATGGCTTCGGCCGTCATGTTGGCCCAGCAGGATGATGCATTCGAACGATCCAGCACCTGAGCAGCCGGTACCTGCTGATCCGGGTCAACCACCCAGGTGTGTCGAGTATCGCACCAGGGGCAACCTACAGGACACCCTTGCAAGCGAATGAAGATTGATGGGACGCCAGTAAAGCTGCCCTCACCTTGTATGCTCTGAAAGATCTCATTGACTGGATAAGTTAAAGGAGTGTGCGCCATGATGTCATCCAGTTTAACCGAAAGTAATGTGGGCCAGGGGCGGGGCGGCAAGGTTAGCAAAAGCCGGGGCAGGGGAAAAGCCGCAATTTGAGCCGGGTACTAATCGCCCGAAATGAGGATGGTTCCCTTGCCGGAGCGTTTGACTTGATAGAGTGCCTGATCGGCCAATCGCAATAGCTCGGCGTCATCCCGCTGATTCGCCAGTTGGCGAGAGTCGGCAACCCCGATTGAGCATCCTAACCACGAAGACTCAGGCAGCTGGATTGTTCGACCCAATAGCTGCGATAGGGCTTCCTGGTAACCCTGCTCTCGCTTTAACGCATCAATGACGCGAGACAGGGCTATGATAGAGGCATTCACTGTGGTGTGTGGAAATAGCAGAACAAATTCATCCCCACCCCAGCGACAGGCCACATCAAACTGGCGCAGATGTGTGCGCAGTAATTGGGCAAACCAGCTTAAGACATGGTCGCCCGCAGCATGGCCGAATGTGTCGTTGTAATACTTGAAGTTATCCAGATCGATAAAGGCCAGAGCTAGCGTTGTGCTCTTATCCCCGTAGCGAAGTTGCCGCTCGAGTTCCGTCAATAAGGTGTGTTGCAGTGATTGGCGATTGCACAGTCCTGTCAGCATATCCGTGCTGCTCATGGCAATGAGCTGGTCCCGTTGGCGTAGATTAACCAGTTGGCTACCTAGTTGATTGCCGATGAATTGCAGAATCTCTCTATCCCGTTGGGCTATGGGGGGGCTATCCAGGTAGGTCAGCAGTAGCAGGGTTCCCAGTTGCTGTCCGACATCCCAAAGTGGCATCACAAAGATGGATGAGTAGGGATGGAGAGTTTTTTGTGGTACTGAGTCACACTGGTAGAGAGCAGCATGATGCGGCTGTTTTTTAAGCCACTCTTTAAGTTTTGCTGTTTCCATGGTGCGCTCATCGGCTTGGTTATATTGAGCCAATTCATGCATGGACGAACCAGAGCCGAGGAGTACCAACCCGGCTTGTGTATTGAAGTGCGCACATATCAAGCGCAGAGTTTCATGTGCCAACTCAGTTGCCTGATGTTGCCCGCTCGTCAGCTGTTGGAGTGTAGCCAGGAGTCGCATTTCCCGGACACGAGCCCATAGTTGGTTTACGCGTTGTTCTTGCTTAACTTGATAGATGAGTTGGTTCAACTCAAGTTCTGGCAAGCTAAACGAGGGAAGAGAAAGTTTGATTGGGCGACGCTGCCAAGCCTTTTCGATTTTTTGCCTGGCAAAGCTCAGTTTATGAAGCTCGCATAAGTGCAGCGCCTGCTTTAGATGTTGATAGGCCTCTCCTCGGTTGCGCTGTTGCTGATAGATCCGAATAGCTGTCTCATGCAGTAATAGTGCTTGCTGAATACAGCTATCTTGTACCAAATGGCAGGTTTCTGAAGCCTGTTTTAGCAGTACAAGTGCCTGTTGAGCGTTGTTGTGATGGTTCTCAATCAGAGACTGTAGTAGGGGCCGCATGAACTGCCCCTCACCAGAGAGCATAATTTCCAGATTATTGCTTCGTTCCAGATCCTGCTCGGCACGGCTCCATTCTCCTTGGTGGATGTGGATCATGCCTTGCAGCAGCAGGACATCATGAATATTGCGGAATGGAAAGTGTGTCGAGCCTCGGATGCGTAACATGTCGCGCAGGCTTTTGAGCACCAGGCTGGCATGATCAAATTCTTGTACTCGAACATATAGCCAGCCCAAATTGAAGAGGCTGATCGTCACCTCTGAGTAGTCATGTAGCTGCAATACTATGTTCAGCGCACTGAGATAATAGCGATGTGCCTCGAGAAACATCTCTTGCTGGCACAAGAAAAAGCCAATCCCATTGCGAATCCTGGCCAGTTCTCGCGGTACCCCCTGTTTCTCGCGTAAACGTTCGCTGATCCGAAAACAGCGCAGTGCCGACTTGTATTTATGGAGTTGATTAAGCACTACGGCTCGGCTGTGAAAGGTAGCGGCGAGATCAACTGAATGGCCAAACTGACGTGATAACCTTACAGCCTGGCGGCATGCCTGTAGAACGCTTGCATGGTCCAGTTCAGGCTCGAAAGGCAATTGTGCAAACAAATTCCGGAGTACATATATTTGTCCTGCGATAAGCTTATGTTGCTCCAACAGGGTCAGCAAATTATGGAGCTTTTTCAAACGGAAATGGTTATTGGCTTTGTCGCATGCAATGAAGTGTACCAGCAAGGCTAGGGCATACTCTTTATCGTCACTCTCGTGTTTACTTAACTTGACTGCCAGTTGTGCACAATGTTGAGCTGAATCAAAATCGGAGCGAAAGATATGAGCCATGGCCAGCTCACGATAGCCAAGGCTTAATTGCACCGTATGGCTGGTATTTTGGAATAGGGCAATGATCTCATCATAGTTGGCAACAGCCTCATCATGTTCGCCACTCAGTAAAAGTGCTTTACCCAGGCAGGTCAACAAACGAGCGTGCAGTGGTGACGGTGACGTTTTATTCAGCGTTAGCCGGGATAGTGCTCGCCTGGAAAGCGATCTTGCCTCGGTAAAACAGAGCATGTTCAGCAGTTGCTCTGCACGTAAACTCATCGCCAATGGGCTAGGATGTTTACCCAACGTCAGTTCTGGCCAGTGAGTCTCAGCGGTCGCCTCGCCGCTTAATGTTTGAGGAAAGACGATGGCATTGTCTTCGGCAAATTCAAGCCACGCCTCCCAATCTGATTGCCTATGTTCCTCATCATGCTGGTGGTCCGGGTTTAACCCCAATACCAACAGATAACGACCTGTTCGGGATGAGCTGAGTAGTTGACGCAATAATTCAAGGCTCGAGGCCCCTGAGAATTGCAAGCCGTTGATGAGAATGACGCGCGGGGTCTCTTGGGTGAAGGCATCCAGTAAGTCCAGTATCAGGCAGGACATTTTCCTGATCTGAAACTCCAGGTCATCTGGGAGGGGAAATTCATCTCTATGCGTCTGGTTACCCAGAAAATAGTGTTCGAGTAACTCTTTTTCAACACCACTCACCGAGAGCTTTTTCTGTAACATTGGCCAACTGTTTTCTTGTTGAAAAAAAAGCTCTCGTAAAACGGGAAGAATGGGGGAGTAGGGCTCACTGTAATCTGCTTCACTCATTTGCTTACAGATAGGCGCAATATTGCGTGCCCGGCAGAAGCGTTCAAGCGACTCTCTGAGCAAGGCATCTGAATGGGTAGGAATAATCAGGCACTCTGTGCTTGACGAACTATGCTGCCATCGTCTTTCCAACCATGTGTCAATGTGTGGCGCAGCGGTCTGCATTTTGGTGTTTTCCCAAACCTGGTGTCTCGAGATTGACTCCATTTTATAGCTTAACTAGGTGTTTTTACTCATAAATGCGTCACAACCCAGGTAAGGAAGGTTAAATTCGATCACTAACAGTGAGCGTGATCGTGTTTTTTATAGTGTAATTTTTGCTTATCTCCTCTCCTGGAGTGTAACTTTTTACCATCTTTAAGCGTTTATTCTTTGTATTGTGAAGGTCATCACCCTTTGGACTTGGTCACTACATCTGCGGATAATTTGCTATCTTTTGCAACCTTGATAAGGGTTCTCATGTTATGAACCCCCATTATAATCAACCACCTTATACTCTCTTGATATTATTTCAGACATCATCAATGGTTGTTTGATTTCACTTTGGATGTTTCACGGTTTATGAATGTTTATAGAGTTTAGCTAGTATATTTCGCCGCGAAGTTGGCTAATGTTCTAGCTCGCCTCACCGCAAGGTCAATTTAGCAAAGTCAATCTGGTCATGCTATTTCATTTTATTAATGAGAGCGAATGGATTGGTATATTTTAATCGGCCACTTTTATTACACCCTAACTACCTGTTCCGAATACTAAATCCGCCAACAGGGACTGGGGCGCGCTACGCCGACTCTTAGCGCCAGGGATGCGCGGCGGAGCGGGACGCATTTTGCTCTGCGTTTGCCAAAGCAGATCGAAACCTTTTTGCAAATTGCAACTGAGTGTCCTGATTTCCTGTTAAAGCT
>JBOFBS010000027.1:0-6686 GCA_051645725.1 Aeromonadaceae bacterium
CTGCCTGTGGTGGCAAGGACAGGTTTCGACTCGATAACAAGGGAGGGCGCGGCACTTGGATTTGTAACCAGTGCGGAGCCGGGGATGGGCTGACGCTGGTTGGTTTGGCAACTGGCAAGCTGCTCAAGGAGGCGGCTGAGCTGATAGCCCCACTGGTAGGGCTGTCTGCTGCTGGCCTAGATACAGCTGAAAGAGAACGCATCCACCAGCGACACAAAGCCAAAGTTGAACAAGAAGGCTGGCGGGTAAAGCAAAAACGACAGAAGGCCGCCCGCCAAGCCGCTGCCGTCATGGCAGATTGTGGGCAAGACCATTCCCCATACCTTGAACGCAAGGGCTTAGGTACTCACCTGTGCGCAGTAAACAAAACCTTGATCCGGATTGGGAGGGAGGTGTTTTCGCCGGGGTGTGCTGTTGTACCGCTAACTAACGAAGCGGAGCAGTTGGTAAACGTCCAACTAATTCGCGGCGATGGCGTAAGACATTACCTAGTCGGTGGCCAGAAACAGCAAGCTTTTCACCGCATCCACGGCGGGGAGCTGGTGGCTGTCACGGAGGGGTATGCAACCGGGTTATCCGTCCATCTGGCAACTGGGGCAACAGTCTATTGCGCGATGGATGGCGGCAACCTGTTAAACGTAGCGGAGATAGCCCGCAGCCAGCACCCAACCGCAGAGATCATCATCGGCGGCGATCACGACTTAGATGAGGCAGGCCAGCGCAACGAGAGCACCCAACGCCAGACTGAGGGGGCGGCCCTAACTGTGGGGGCTTTGGTTGCCCTGCCGCCCGTTCAGGGGGACTGGAACGATTACCACCAAGCCCATGGGCTGGCCAAGACACAAGAAGCCATCATGAGCGCCTGCGCCACCCCGCTCGCCAACAATGCCCAAGACCAAGATGCTAGCCAGAAGGAAGGCACTGAGATTGTCACGCTTCATCCACTTCACCAAAACGAGGAGGCTAAGGAACAGGTGTTGCCGGTTGGGTTCGAGATCAAGGGGAATCGCCTCTGTGTGTGGGAGCTGGTGGGGCGGGGAGACAATGCCCGGCAAGAGTTGGTGCCCATATCAAGCCCGGTGCAGGTATTGGCTGAAACCAGTGATGAACATGGTCGGGGCTATGGCCGCCTGCTGGAGTGGCAAGATAGCGCCGGACGAACGCGCAAGTGGGCTATGCCCGTTCGTTCTCTGGTGCCGCGCAATGGTGAAGAGGTATTTACAGCACTGCTAGATGCAGGCTTGCCGTTTATAGAACTGGGTCACAAGCGCAAGCTGGCCGAGTACCTGATGGCTTGTCAGCCGGAGAGGCGGATCACCTGTGTAGAGCGTACCGGTTGGCATGGTAATGCCTATGTATTGCCGCAAGGGGCGATAGGGCTAGATGCCGAGGGAGTGATCCTGCAAACAGCGGGATACGCTGCCAGTGACTTTACCGAGCGTGGCACCTTGGCCGAGTGGCAACAAAAAGTTGCAGCGCTGGCCGTGGGTAACTCCCGGCTCTGCTTTGCCCTATCACTGGCCTTCGCAGCCCCACTGCTCACGTTAGTGGGTATGGAGGGAGGCGGCTTTCACCTCAAGGGAGAGAGCACAGACGGCAAAACAACCATTATGAAGGCCGCCGCCAGTATTTACGGCAACCCGGATCGCTACAGCCAGACTTGGCGGGCAACGGGTAACGCGATTGAGGGGATCGCCAGTCGGCGTAATGACGCCCTGCTCTGCTTGGACGAACTGGGGGAGCTGGATGGCAAAGAGGCCGGGCAAGTGGCCTATATGCTGGCAAACGGGCAAGGCAAGGGCCGAAGCAAGCAGGATGGAGAGTTGAGGGAGCGCAAGGCTTGGCGCTTACTCTTTCTCTCCACTGGTGAATTGAGCCTTGAAGATCATGCTGCCAGCGCTGGCCAACGCACCCAGGCGGGAATGGAGGTGCGTACCATCCAGATCCCGAGCGACACCGGCCACCATGGGGCGTTTGAATGGCTGCATGGCATGGAGGGCGGACGTATCTTTGCCGATACCCTCAAGGCCAACGCAGAACGCCAACATGGCACAGCCTTTCGTGCCTTAGTAGAAGGACTGGCCCTCGGTCTGGATAGACACCGCGAACGCTTGGCGAGCGAGATCAAACGCCTTGTCAGTGAGCTAACGCCAAAGGGGGCAGGCAATCAAGTAGGACGGGCCATCAACCGGTTCGCGCTGGTGGCCGCAGCCGGTGAGCTGGCGACCCAACTTGGCGTAACGGGCTGGCCAGAGGGTGAGGCTATCAGGGCGGTGCGGGTTTGCCTCAAGGCATGGCTGGTGGAACGGGGCCACCTTGGCAACAAGGAAGATGCCGCCACTCTGGAGCAAGTGCGCGGGTTCGTCACTGCCCACCAGTACACTCGCTTTGCTGACTGGTTTGATGCCAATCATCGCCCGGTAAATATGGTGGGCTATCGCAAAGCTGAATCTGATGGAGTGAGCTTCTTTGTGTTACCTCCTGGCTGGGCCGAGATCACCAAGGGGCGTGATCCCAAACGAGCAGCGACTCTCTGCCTAGAGGCGGGCTATCTACGGATCGGCAAGGACAAGAGGCGATTGCAGTACAAGGCAAGGCTACCGGGAATGAGTGGTGCTGTGTGGGTGTACTTGCTAACCGAACGCGTCTTGGCTGAAGCTGCAGAGGGACAAGAAGACGAGTAAAGCCAGCCAGAAGGATACAGCAGGCTACCGAACGTGGCCTTCTGACCCCCACCTTGTGCGTGTGCGTAAAGAACAAGGTTAAGCGGTGGGCACAGTGGGAACAAGACAACTCTATGAGCCTGAAAGGCTTATATGGCAAGGGATTGAGCTGTTCCCACACATATTAATATGGAGTGGGTACAAGGTGGGAACAATGGGAACAGAGGGCCAAATGCTGAAGTTGTTCCCACCTGTTCCCAGCACATTAACAGTGTGGTGGGTACAAACAAACTCAGTAGCGGCAAGGGTTGACGGGCATTGTTCCCACGTTCCCACTGTTTTTTTACGATATATGAGCACACAGCCGACATTCACCAAATGAGAGGGCTTCTCTGGCTAGCAATGTGTTATCTGGCTGCAGGACTGTGAGCACAACGAGGGGGGAAAGTGATCATTCCCCAAAAAGTGATCATTCTGCCAAAAATGATCACTGTAAAAGTGATCATTTCCCCCAATGATCACTTTTGCGACGATAAGCCGGAGAAGAATTAAAGATCATAAAAATCATGCGGTTGAAATGGAATGCCGTTTACAAATGAGGGGGGCATAGCACACACAGTCGAACAGGTTTATGAGCAAATACCGGGGTCGAAAATACAGAAAATGATCACTTTCCCGGTCTGCTGGTGGTGCTACTGGCATGCCGGAGTGTCTTCAGTACTGAGGAGAGCAAGCAGCCCTGATCACTCACGCCCGGATCTGGATTGCGGGTAAGGCTAGTTCCCTTGGCCATAACACCAATAAACGATCGCCAAAAAGCGATCGTTCCACTAAAAACGATCGTCCAGCTAAAAACGATCGCTAACCACCCCATTGCCAATGGGCCCAATGCACACTCAATAAAACCAATTAAAATCAATAATATATAAACGCATTAATCACCTTGACGGGGGGGTAACGCACAAAAGCGATCGCTTTTTTACTTACATACCTAGGGTCAGAAATAGGATCGTTTTTGCCGGGATCGTTTCGCCCGAAGCGATCCCAAATGCGGGATCGTTTCCTGCTAGTTAGCGATGCCACTGCTCATACTAAATATTTTGAAAATCGTTTAAAATCATGACAATAGATGATGTCATAGTCACTCAAAATGGAGGGTGGCATACAAGAAAGGAATCGCCCGGCACGTCACTACCCTAGGTCGAAAATAGGATCGTTTTTCTCGATGCGATCCCCACCCCTAATTGTCATGCAGGTGGCATCAGCATAGGTATACCTCTGGTATGCAGCCTGCCAAATCACCACCACAAAAAGCTCAAACAAACCTGATAGGAGCCAGTTATGCAAAACAACAGCCATATGGATACCATTTCCCAGATGAACATGAACCTGACGGATGTTCTGCCAGAGAACATTGAAGAACTGATCGAAGCCTGTGGTATCGACATTGACACTGGCTGTGTGAAGCCAGTCGATGTTTGGATGGAATACCTGGCGACCCTCCCACTCTCCACCAGCCGGGAAGAGCTACACGCGTTAAACGCCCGGTTCATGCCTGCAATACGGGAATACTTGGGAATGAGAGCGGCACGGACTGACCCCCGCGATCTGTTTAACCAGTCCGCGCTAACCGAACACCAAAAAATGTATCGCTCCCCCACCGACAAGCGAGCCAAATAGCGGGTGACCTCTCATTCGTCGCACTAACATCGCTCCAAAAGCATCCATAGCGGTTTATAGCATCCGGGCAAGGCTGTAGAATGGCCGCCAACTCAATCCATTAGCAATAAGCGCACCTGTGACCGGCGCTTGTGCCCATGCTTTACCCGGATGCCTTTCATGTTTGATCAAGCCTTCAAGAATATCGACGATGCCCTGCACAAAGAGTCGGGCTGCAGCTCGGAACTGGATTACACCGAGCAGACCTCCTGGCTGTTGTTCCTCAAGTACCTCGATGCGCTGGAGCAGGACAAAGAGAGCGAAGCGCTGCTGGAAGGCAAACCCTATACCCCAATCCTGCTGCCGCGCTATCGCTGGTCGAGCTGGGCAGCCCCTAAAGACACCGATGGCAAGATTGACCACAACGTGGCCATGACAGGTGACGATCTGGTGGAGTTTGTCGACAAAGACTTGTTCGCCTATCTGGAAGGATTCAAGCAGCGGGCGAGCGGGCCGGATACCATCGAGTACAAGATTGGCGAAATCTTCGGCGAGATTCAGAACAAGATCCGCAGCGGCTACACCCTGCGCGATATCATCGACACCATCGACGAGCTGCGCTTTCGCTCCCAGGTGGAGAAACACGAGCTGTCGGCGCTCTATGAAGAGAAGATCAAGCGGATGGGCAACGCCGGGCGCAATGGTGGCGAATACTACACCCCGCGCCCGCTGATCCGCGCCATGATTGAGGTGACCAAGCCGCGCATAGGCGAGCGCATCTATGACGGCGCCTGCGGCTCGGCTGGCTTCTTGTGTGAGGCCCACGACTACCTGAGCGCCACGCCGGGTCTGACCACCGATGATCTGGCCACCCTGCAGACCCGCACCTTCTACGGCAAGGAGAAGAAGAGCCTCGCCTACGTCATCGCCATCATGAACTTGATTTTGCATGGCATCGAAGCGCCCAATATCCAGCACACCAATACCCTGGCCGAATCCTTAAGCGATATTCAGGACAAAGACCGGATGGAGGTGATCCTTGCCAACCCGCCGTTTGGTGGCAAGGAGCGCAAAGAGGTGCAACAGAACTTCCCCATTCGCACCGGCGAGACGGCGTTTCTGTTTCTGCAGCACTTTATCAAGATGCTGAAAGTAGGTGGCCGGGCGGCCATCGTCATCAAAAACACCTTCCTTTCCAACAGTGATAACGCCTCGGTGGCGCTGCGCAAGCTACTGCTGGAGAGCTGCAACCTCCATACCGTGCTGGATTGCCCGGGCGGCACCTTCCAGGGGGCCGGGGTTAAAACCGTGGTGCTGTTCTTTACCAAGGGTGAACCGACCCGCAAAGTCTGGTTCTATCAGCTCGTCCCGGGCCGCAATATGGGCAAGACCAACCCGCTTAATGACGACGACCTGAAAGAGTTTGTCGCGCTGCAATCCAGCTTTGCCGACTCGGACAAGAGCTGGAGCCTGGATATTGCCGCTATCGATACAGCCAGCTATGACCTGTCGGTCAAGCACCCCAACGGCGCAGCAGAAGTCGTACATCGCAGCCCGAGCGACATCATGGACGAAATTGCTGCGTTAGATGCCGAGAGCGCCGAACTGCTAGCCACGATTCGGGGGCTAGTATGAAAGCAGGGTGGAAAATGAAGCCACTAGGGGAAGTCTCTGTAATTAATTATGGATACACAGAGAGCGCGACCAGTGATCCTATTGGTCCCAATTTTCTGAGAATTACAGATATTCAAGATAGTAGTGTCAATTGGGATGATGTACCTTTCTGCCAGATAGATGCGACAGCACTAAAGAAGTTCAAGCTTGCCCATGGTGATATTGTGTTTGCTCGAACCGGAGCAACCACAGGAAAAAGTTTTCTGGTTATTAATCCACCCGAAGCAGTGTTTGCATCTTACTTAATCAGATTGCGTTTACAGGATATGTCTTTGCTTCCTGAGTTTGTATCGCTGTATTTCCAATCAAAAGAATATTGGGATGCAATAAGAGCAGGTTCATCTGGTAGCGCTCAAGGTGGATTTAATGCTTCCAAGCTTGCTACGTTGATGATTCCTGTTCCTCCACTCCCAGAACAACAACGTATCGTGGCCATCCTCGACGAGGCGTTTGAGGCGATCGCGGCGGCCCACGCCAATGCCGAGCAGAACCGCCAGAATGCCCGAGCTCTATTTGAAAGCTCTCTAGAGTCAGTTTTCAACCATGCTTGGCAAACAAGTACGATAGTGAGCCTTTCCGATCTGGCTACAGACATCACTGATGGCGATCACATGCCACCACCGAAATCAGAAGTAGGTGTACCTTTCATCACGATTGGAAATATCAAAAAAGATACTCACCAGATTGATT
>JBOFBS010000028.1:0-1771 GCA_051645725.1 Aeromonadaceae bacterium
CCTGTTGTTGCAGCGCCAGATTAGCCTCGCGGCTGGTCATGCCGTGGCCATGCATGGGCAATAACTGCAGCAGATGCCACTGGCGTCGCAGAGGTTGGCGACTATCCGCGATGGGCATTATTACTCCGATATTCAGTAGCTTATTGGTCAGTGTTACTGAGATTAGAGTGATTTCTCAAGACAAATTTGCACGCTACGTGCCCACCTTCGAAAAAAACTTTGTGGTTCCGCTCGGCTCAGTGCGACCTATATCGTCGCCAGGGTGCATAGGCTATTAGGGTGACCTAAGGAGGCGCTATGTTTCTGCGATTTGATTTGAAGGAAATTGATACAACCTTGCTGTTGGAAGGCTGGAGCAACGGTTTTCGTTGTATCAGCCTGGAGCGGCAGCGGGTGGGCTACCAGGATGCCCATGTGCCATTGCCACTTTCCCATCTGCCTGATGATTTTGTCGCGGCCATTCCGGAGGATTTGGCGTCTGTAGCCGCTCCGTTCGGTGAATGTGCACTGCGGCTCTTATCGCTGGCGCGTCAGGAGCCTGCCTGTGCCGAATTGCTACTCTGCCGACCCGTTCTGTTACTGCTTGCGGTGCTTCATTGGCCCCATGATAACCGTCCTATCGTGATGAATAGTCGGCGCGGCCAGCGGGCTCTGCTGCAAGCCATGGGGCTGCCACCAAAGCGCAGCCTCTTACGCTTCTTGGATCGCCTACGGCTTGATATGAGCTCCGAGTGGCAACGAGAGTACCTCTCTCGTCTGCTGTATGACGATCCGGCTACCTATCAACAGTTGTCTCATGTGTCGGAGGTTCATCCGGCGCAACTGTTCCTGCTCTTTCATGCTCCCGAACTCGGACCCTGCCCGTTGGTTCATGCGCTGCGTTACGACTATGCGGATTTGTTCTGGTTTACCCGCACTCTTGATGTGCTCAATCAAGCCTTGGCATTGGCACGAGCGGGCCGCTTCCCGCGGGGATGGTCGGCTCTGCGAGCCATGGGGTCGTTAGCGCAACTGGGGGGCGTCATCCGACAGGTGGAGGAGTCCTGCGATCGAAAACGGCAGTTTGATCATCTCTGCGAGCGGTTGGGTTTCCAAAAGGATGGGCAGTTGCCCCTAGCGTCACGCTTCTTGAGTCATCTACAAACACCCTGGCTGCAGCTGGTTCTTGATTGGCCGAGCCTGGAGCAGGCCTGTGCAGCGTTAGACCCGCGGCAGAGCGAGGTTTGGTCACCAACCCTGCTAAACGATGTGATGCGCGGCCGTCAGGCGCTATTCAGGGTGTGTTCACCGGGGCGGCATCGCACAGTGGGCTGGGTGCGGCTGGGATTGTTGGGTGCCCAAGCGGATCCTTGCTCGGGGAGTCGTGCCATGACGGCGCTGCTGGCTACGGCAGGCGCTCGGGATGGTTGGTTGCCGCGCTTCTGGTTGCGGAAGTTGCATCGTCATTTGTCGGCTATGCCTCTGGTGCTGGATGAGGAGAGTCAGACCTGCTGATGCCGAAATTCTGCTGAGTCACTGGTTGCCCTGGATCTGCTCGATTTGGCGACATGTGTTTGTATCCAGGTTTATCCAATGGTGTCAGTGCGACCTGTTATGTCGCACTTGGGCGGTAGTCTTGCGCTATCAGACGAGATGATGGAGATGCCCCATGAAAGTGATCAGAAAAAGCTCACCCCTCAATGCCGTTGCCTGTGGCTATCTGGGGCGTCTACTTCGTGCCATGCCTGGTATGGCAGCTGCTACGCGTGAGATGGAGCCCCATCAGCTTGCC
>JBOFBS010000029.1:0-3782 GCA_051645725.1 Aeromonadaceae bacterium
GATCTATGGCGCTTACCAAAGCCGACATTGCAGAGCACCTGTTCACCCAGCTCGGGATGAGCAAGCGTGAAGCCAAAGATATGGTGGAAGCCTTCTTTGAAGAGATCAGACAAGCGCTTGAGCGTGGTGAACAAGTCAAAATCTCAGGCTTCGGTAACTTTGACCTTCGTGAGAAGAATCAGCGTCCCGGACGTAACCCCAAGACTGGCGAAGATATTCCTATCAGTGCCCGTCGCGTGGTGACCTTCCGGCCTGGCCAGAAACTCAAGGCCAGGGTAGAAAATGTTGAACCCAACGAGTGATAAAAAGCCAGGCAAATGCCTGGCTTTTACTTATCGATGATAAAAAAATCTCTATTATTGCTGGGAGCCATGCTGGCCATGCCACTGCAGGCCATGATGCTTCCCCTCGATCCGGCAACCCAGGCTTACCTTCGCTCCATCAAAGAGCTCAAGGTGTGCTACCCCGCTGCACTTCCCCCACCCTATGTCACCCCTGATGGTGGCTTGCTAAAAGATCGCCTGCTCCGTCTTGCCGATATGTTGCCTGTGCCAGTGAAGCTCTCCGAGATGGCCGACTGGCAGGCTGCCCGCGCCGCCTTGCAGCGTGGTGCATGCGACATTATCCCCCATATCGGGACCCTGGGTAGAGAGGAGACCGGCCTGTTGGTCAGCCGTCCGATGATGGAGACGGATGCCGCCATTCTCTATCGGGGTGATCTTCGTCAGGCAAAGTTTCTGGTCTCTTCCGCTACGGATACCAGCGCAATTTTGCGTGAATTGCATCCGGGGGCTGAGCTCAGAACTCTGAGGAGAGGGGAGAGTATCTATTCAGCTCTTGAGGGAGAGAAGAACTCCGCCTATCTGGGGGACTATCTCCAGCTGCGCTACCTGATGCGCGAATATCCTGCCGATGGCCTGCGTCTGCGCCGTCTGCTGGGTGATGAGCGGGTGGTCAGCTATCGCCTGATGATGCGCAACGATCCCGAGCTGGCCAAGTTTGTCGATACCCTCATTCGTTATATGCCCGCTGGTACCCTCTATACCGACCTGAGCCGCTATATGGATCAGGGGGCGCTCTATATTAACCGGCTCCATTTCAATGACGCCGAACAAGCCTGGCTTTCTGGTAGAAGGCGGGTTGTGCGTCTGGTGATGAACCCGCAGCTGATGCCCTACAGTGGCATCAACGATCAGGAAGAAGCAAAAGGGTGGAGCGCAGATATCCTGAACTGGGTAACTCAGGAGAGTGGCCTCAAATATATGCTGGTACCGGCAGCTACCAAGGCCGAGGCGATAGAGAAGCTGCGCAACGGTGAGGCCGACATGATGGCCGGTTTGCCGGAGTCTCCCGAGCTTGCCGATGACTTTACTTTCAGCCGGATGATCTCCATCAACCGTTTTGCTCTGATCAGCAAGCACGCCATCAGCGCAGACAAATTCTCCCAGCTGGGCAAACAGCGGATCCTGGTGCCGGAATCGCTCTACGATCCCTCTCTGCTGGCACAGCTGGGTGATCAGGAATGGGTCCGCACCGATGACCTGAGCCAGGGGATCACGTTGCTGCAGCAAGGCAAGGCTGACGCCATGCTGAGTGAGCTGTACCAGTTGCAATATCCGCAGCGCACCCATCTGCTGGAAGGGCTTCAGATCAAGGAGCTGGATGACAGATTCGGACTCGGCTTTGCCATTCGCAAGGATCAGACCGAGCTGGCCGGCGTGATAGACAGAAACCTGATGGCTCTGACCAATACCCAGATCGACGAACTTAACCAGCGTTGGCGCCGTCTGGTAGTGATGCAGCAGTCTGGGGTCAGCTACGGTGCCTGGTTTGGCTCCATCGCACTGGCGCTGCTGATCAGTGGCATCGTGATCGGGGTGATCTGGCGTTCGCGCCAGCAGCTGGCCCGCGAGGTCGCCCAGCGGCAGGCGGCAGAAAAAGCGCTGGCAATCGAAAGTGAGCTGCGCGAAACCATGTTTCAGGCCCTTCCTGTTCCCGTCTATTTGCGTAATGAACAGGGAAGGGTGATCAAATCCAACAAGCAGGGGCACCGGCTTTCACTGCGTTATGGTGCCGAACTGCTGCTACCCGAGGTGCAATCACAAAAGAGCGAAGGGGAGTTGAGTCTGGGCGAGCAGGTGTTTTCCTATGTCCAGCATCCGCTGCGGCTGGAGAAACAGGCGCCAGCGACCGATCTGATCGCCTTGTCCGATATCAGCGCCCTGCGCCAGCAGGCCCGCATCCTGCGTCAGGCTGAGCGACGGCTGCGTGCTTTGACCAATACCGTGCCCGGGGTGGTGCTGCAATTCCTCCTGCTTCAAGAGAACGTGGGCACCATCGAGTTCATCAGCCGTGGCTGCTACGAGTTGTTGGGGCTGGCCAGCCAGCAGATCCGCCGTGAACCGGCTCGGGTGCTTGACCTGCTGGAACGCGAAGATTTGCAACTGGCGCGCAGTACCATGTTCGCCATGCTGCATGAGGGCAAGCCCTTCGTTTGTACCCTGCGCTATCACCATCCCGAGCAGGGTCTGCGCTGGTTGCAGCTCTCGGGGCGTGGTCGCAGCCAACCACAGGGGTGGCGCATCTATGCGGTCATGCAGGATGTGACAGCGCGGGTTGAACAGGAGCAGGCTTTGCAACTCTCTCATGAAGAGGCACAGCAGGCGGTGCAGGCCAAGGGACGTTTTCTGGCGGCCATCAGCCACGAGATCCGCACTCCGATGAACGCCATTCTCGGCCTGCTGGAGTGGCTCGCCAGCACCCCGCTCTCCCAGGAGCAGGGCTCGGCGTTGGCCCGGATCCGTCAGGCCGGGGACGAGTTGCTCGGCCTGCTCAACGATGTGCTCGATTTCAGCCGCAATGAGAACAGCAAATTGTCGCTCTCGCCCCAGCCGACCGATTTCACCGAGCTGTGCGAACACGTGGCGGCGGTGCACTGGACCAAAGCCAGAGCCAAGCAGCTGCAATTGCGTTTGCAGCTTGATCCGGCGATGCCCGCCTTGCAGACCCTCGATCCCCATCGCATCCAGCAGGTACTGCACAACCTGCTCTCCAATGCGATCAAGTTCAGCCATCGTGGCGAGGTGGTGCTCTGGGCCGAGAGCGTGGGCTCGACCCTGCGTTTTGGCGTGGACGATCAGGGGCCGGGTATTACCGACGAGATGCGACCAACCCTCTTCATGCCGTTTGAACAGTTCGCGGTGGCGGGGCAGCTGAGGGCGCCGGGGACCGGCCTCGGGCTTGCCATCTGCAAGCAGCTTATCGAGCAGATGGGGGGGCTCATAGATGTCGAACCCAGAGCGGGAGGCGGCAGCCGCTTCTTCTGCGAATTGCCGCTCAAACTGCTCAAACAGGCCCATCATTGGCAGCCCAAGGTGCGAGAGCTGGCGCTCTCACTGCCTCCCGATGAGGTGAAGCAATTCGCCCCCTGGTTGGCAAGATTCGGGGTTGAGGTATCTGGCACGGCAAACCACAGGTTGCAGGCTCAGGTCGATGAGAAGGGATTCTATTACTGGGAGTGGCAGGGGGAGCCCTGGGTGCCCGGTACAGTCATCAATCTGTTGCAACCCAGGCTGGACGTCACAGAGCCCTCTTCGGCAACCCGCCCTGGTCTTGGTATGCGGGTGCTGCTGGTAGAAGATCACGATGTCAATCGGGAGCTGATCAAGCTACAGCTGGGACAGCTGGGGGCCGAGGTGCTGACCGCTGCCAATGGCCAGCTGGCGCTCGATGTACTGGCCGATCACGAGGTGGATCTGGTGTTGACCGATCTGCAGATGCCG
>JBOFBS010000030.1:0-2056 GCA_051645725.1 Aeromonadaceae bacterium
CCTACTGCATTACAAAGCCGGTAAACAGCACTTGTTCGATAACGGGGGAAGAGACCAGATCCTTGAGCACCCGGCGACACTCTTCCAGTGAATCCTTGCGCAGCTTCTCCTTGCCTTCGAAGGTCATCAGCTGTTCGGCCGTTGCTGCGCTGAACACCCGCAGCAAGGTGCCTTCAATCAGGGGGATATTCTGCTTGGCCAGCGTCTCATCGGCGGCACCGCGCACCTGCAGCTGGATCTTGATCTGCACCAGACGATCTCGCTGCACGCCAGCTACGTTGAAGACAAAGGGACGCGGCATCGATACATAAAGTGAAGGCTGGGGCGCCTCCTCTTTGGGTTTGGCCTCTTTCCCCTCGGCAGCTTCGGCAGCCGGTTTCTCCGAGCCGGAGAGCATCAGAAAGGCGCCAGCACCGCCACCACCCAGCAGGATAACGGCAAGGGCGATGATAATGATCAGCTTCTTTTTCTTGCCCGCGGCCGGGTCTTTCAGGGTTAATTCGTTATCGTCTGCCATCCCTTGTCCACCCTCATATCAAACTTGTTCGATATCATAAACTTACTCGGGATTGCATCAAGCATAGAAATCAATTCCGGAACCGTTTGTCGATTCCACCAGCACATTGAGGGTAGATGTAGTCACATCTCCCGTCTCCTGCCCTCTGCCGGAGCCTGACTGACCACCGCCCTGGCCTTGTTGTCCCTGACCACCAGAGGTTGCCTGACCTTGCTGTTGCTGCTGTTGGGACTGATGCTGCACCTGAGTTTGACCAAGCTGGATCCCCTGCCCCGCCAGCATGTCGCGCAGACGCGGCATCGCCTGCTCCAGCATCTCACGAGTCTGTCCATGTTGTACCACGAAATGGACGCTGGCCTGACTGGAAGCATCGATCTGGATCTGGATTTTCATCTTGCCAAGGCCGATGGGGTCGAGCTGGATCTCAGCCTGCTGCAGCTTGTCCGCCAGCATCAGGTTGACCTTCTGGTGCAACTCGGCAGGGGCTTCCTGGCCAGCCAGCTTGAGGTGAGGCAAATTCTGCGGCTCGCGGCGCTGTGCGCCCTCGGCGGCTGACGGGGTACGGTTTTCGGCAACCTGCACCTGCGGCTGGCTGTTCTGGCTATGTTGCACCGGCTGACTCTGGTTGCTCTCGTTGGCCGCCTCGGTCACCACCACACTTTGGTTGGCACTATCCACTTTGGGTTTTACATCGAGTTGGGCTGATTTGCGAAGTGGAGTCGCTCCGGCCGCCTCCATCTGCTGAATGCCTGCGGAGATAGTCGACAAGGGGGCCTGTGGCCCTTGCGATTCAACCTGTGCCAACACCTGCTGTGGCGCAACCATCACGGGTTCCGCGCTGGCAGGAGCAGGTGCCTGAGCGCTCTGGGTCGTGACAGAGACGGGAGCAGTTGCAGCCCCTTCGCGAGCACTCTGGGCTGTCGGCGCCGGATTGCTATCTGCCGTTGTCTGCTGCCCGGCGCTCTTGCCATCCCCTTGTGCACCACCTTGTGACCCATTCTGAGCCGTACCATCGGCTTGCTTGAGCCCTTCGTGGAAGGTCTTGAGCGCCTCACCCTGTCCCTGATGAGGGGGGGTCTGGGCAGCTTGACCCTTGTTCAGCGGCACAGCACTATCCATTTCACTGTCGGGCCCGACTTGCGAACCGGAAGCCGTCTCAGGCTTGGTAACCGGGACAGACTCGCCAGTTGGCATCAGTTTGGCCAACTGGGCAACACGTTCGGCTCCGGAGAGAGGTTTATCCCCCTTGGAGGCAGGTACTGGTTCCCCCTGCCCCTTGAGTTCAGTTTCGCCCTTGAGTGTGCTGGTGCTCTGCCCTTCACCGGAATTCTCAACTACCTCTTCTTCAACTACAGCCTGAGAGGATTCACTATTCTGAGCGGTTGACGCAGCTTGTGCGGACGCTGCAGCAAGCTTCTCCAGCATGGTTCCAGCGGCTACCGAGGATGGCTGCGCTGGCTTGTCAGTCGCGCCCAGTTTGACATCATAACCAGCCTCAAACGCATGCGGCTCACCCTCTTGCGGCAACAGATTGCCGTC
>JBOFBS010000031.1:0-2792 GCA_051645725.1 Aeromonadaceae bacterium
CTGATCGCCCCCTCCAACGTCCCCTTGAACAGAGCTGGGTTGAAATGATCATTGCCCGTATCCAGATGCTTTATCAGTGCCTTGCGCAAACTGTTTTTCAACTCCAACGGAGAGATAAGTCGGTTTATATGGTTACGCATCTGTTCGGCGCACTGGTGGCCATAGTCACGAACCTGCTCAATAGCATCAGATGCACTGAGATAGTCATAACTGACGGTGCGAGTGTAATACTCCCTTCTGGTATCGCCCCATGTCCAAGGCTTATACCATGTGGAGTCACTGACCGTTCGGTAGCGCTCCTCCTCATGGGTAGCGGTACGCGTTTGCAAGCGGCTGAAACGTCCACGGTCCGCATCCAGCTGCCTCAACATGGCACGGCTATCCTGCTGCGCTTTGGATTTCACTCCCTCAATCAGAGTTCGCAGCTCATTGGCAATTGCCGACAGTCGTATATCACAGCCCTGTTGCTGCTTGGTCAGGGATTGCAGATCCTGAGTTTTCAGCAGCGTGATGCGCTGCTGCACCCGCTCGCCCAAACCATCGCGCCACTGGCTGAGGCGCTCCGCGGTTTCTTGCTCAAATCCAGCGCGCTGCTGCTCCAGAAGCGGCAGACGATCCTGACGGGCCTGTTGGTAAGCCCCCGTTAACGCAGCAAAGTTGGCAATCTGCTGCCACTGTGGCTGGTTAATCGGCTCGCCCCAGCACTCTTCAGCCATATCTTGCAACTGGCTATAGGTGTGGAGCATGCTGCGCCCCCAACTCATCTCTGGCCAGTGGGCACAGCCGTAAGCAAAGGTACTAGAAAAAACCGGGTCAGCCAGTTGTGCCAGCACCTCAGCCAAGCGGGTTTGGCCCCGCTCGCGGCGCAGCTTCACCAGTTCTGCGACCTTCTCGCTGGCTCCTCGCAGCAGACGGCGGCGAATATTGTTTTCGGTCTCGGCCAGAGAGCTGCGATCATAACCATCATCCAGAATGGCGGAATCAAATTGCCCCGCCACCAGCACCAGCCGTTTCACCCCCTTGTTTGGCAACTGCTCGCTAAGCAAGCTCACATCTGACTCATCTAGGAACTGGCTGCAGCGAGAGAGAAAGAAGACCACATCACAGTTGGCCATATAGTCGCGAGTTTTTTGAGATCGGCTCTGCACCGGATCATTCATGCCTGGGGTATCCACCACCTCAAAACCCTTAAGTTCTTCACTCGGCAGGGTTAAAACGGTCGATTTAACCAGGGCAGTATAGCGGCCATCATTGCCCGCGTACTGATTGAGCAACCCCTGCAGACCCGCGACATCCTCGGCAAACAGGATATCGGTCGCCTCGTTATCCGAAAAACGTTGCCAATGCTCAGCCAGATCCAGCCCAGAGGCTCTGGCCATGGTCACCAGCTCACGGGCAACCTTGATCTCATCGCTATCCCCTTGCCGTTCGGCCAAGTCGGTGATCTCGCGCCACTCATTCTGGTTGTAATACTCAACGTGCAAGCTATAGCGATCACCATATACCACCTTGGTCAGGTTGGCCGTCTTGGGCGTGGCCGCCTCTGGCAGGATCGGGCGACCATCAAACAGCAGCGCATTAAGGAAGGTACTCTTCCCCGCTTTGACCTGCCCCATAATACCGATATTGAGGGTCTGCTCCTGTTTTTGCCAACGTTGTAGCTTGGTTGAAAAGTCAGACGCGATTGACTTTAAGTCTGCGTAATCATCAGGGAACTTATGTTCATCCAGCGCAATCAAAAAATCTTCAATTTTATTTACAAACATAATCATCTCACTCAAATAGCAACTTTATTGATGGAGATACGTCCAACTCAATTCCATTTAGCTTGATAAATTTAACCAGCTCTCTAGGTACATATGTCAGCTTATTAATCGGCACCATTAACATTAAAGTGTAAATAGTAGAGCTAAAAGTTTCAATTTTTATCCTTTGGAGTGACCTCAACTCGGTTAACTCTTTTGGTAATGAAGTAGCATTGAGGGACAGGAGCGTCAGATATTTAAGATTTTTGAGCTTACCAATGCTAGGAGGAATATCCGTCAGTCGGTAAGAGTCTATGGTTAACAACTCAATGTTTTCCAAAAGATAGATCTCTTCGGGTATCGATGACCAACGAACGATTCTATCCTCCCTCTTATAGTCGTGATTACTTAATTTCTTGACGCGACTCAATGCGTTCAAGCTTCGAGGCAAATTACTTGATGGGATACCATTCTCGTCAGCCCATGCAAACAAGCGTTTTGCTGCATTGGGGCGATAATGATATAGAAACTCAGACCACACTTGATATGGTGTGAGATCCATATCACAGGAGGGTTCACCGAGCGAGTCAACAGATAACCCAAGTATAAATACTACAAGATAAACAATGTCACCAAGCTCGCCATCCGTAAGACCTAAATAACTGGCAAACATTTCAAGTAGAGAAGTGACTTGCTTATCCAGTGGCTTATTTATCCGAGCAAAGATCATGATATCCAGCAGCACCCCCCGGATAAGTAACGGGTCTTGTTTAATTAACCCGAGCGCATCGCCCAGTTTATCCTTCGCCAAACGCTCAGCCAGTTCGCACAAACGAGTCTGTTGACCAGCCAATCCGATGGCAGGCAACCAGAGATCCAGTAGTCGTTGCTGTTGCTCGCTGATAGCTCCCTCACGCAGCAAGACCATCAGCAGCAAGGCGACATAGTGGCTGCGAGTCACCTCATCCTTATCGGCCGCATAGTGTCCGTTATAAGGTTGTTCTAATATTCGTAAATTATCGATCTGTCGCAATATATTCATATTCA
>JBOFBS010000032.1:0-15155 GCA_051645725.1 Aeromonadaceae bacterium
GACTCATGCCCACCACGGCCGCCGCGCAAGCGCCCGTGCCGCAGGCCAGGGTCTCACCCGCCCCCCGCTCGTAGACCCGCAACCGGATCTCGCTGGGGGAAACCAGCTCCATGAAACCCACATTGACCCGCTCCGGGAAACGATCATAACTCTCAAGCAAAGGCCCCAGGCTTTCGACCGGAGCCGTTTTCACACTCTCCACCTCCAGCACACAGTGCGGATTCCCCATGGAGACCACACCACACATGACGGTCTGCTCGGCCACCCGCAGCAGGTAGGTCTTCTCGGCTTTCTGCGCTCGGAAGGGCACCTTACCCGGCTCAAACTCAGGGACACCCATGTTGACTGTCACCTGGTTATCCTGCTCCAGCTGCAGCACGATACGACCGCTCATGGTGCTGACAGCGATGCGGTCCTTGTTGGTGAGCCCCTTCAAGCGCACGAAGCGGGCAAAGCAGCGCGCACCGTTGCCACACTGCTGCACCTCGGAACCATCGGCATTGAAGATCCGGTAGTGGAAATCCTGCTCCGGATCATAGGGCGGCTCCACCAGCAGCAGCTGATCGAAGCCGATGCCAAAGTGGCGATCCCCCAGTTTCTTGATCATCTCAGTGCTGAGAAAAATCTTCTGGGTCACGCCATCGATCACCACGAAGTCGTTACCCAGGCCGTGCATCTTGGAAAATTGGATCAGCATCATCTCGCCTCAGGGCAGTAGGTGCTCAAGCCGCCACAGGTCGGCCAGCGGTTCCCGCTCCCGAACCAGATGGGCTTGTGCGCCATCCACCAGCACCTCGGCGGCACGGGGACGGGTGTTGTAATTGGAGGACATGGCAAAACCGTAGGCGCCGGCGGAACGCACCACCAGCAGATCGCCCTGAGCCAGCCCCAGCTCTCTATCCTTGCCGAGGAAGTCACCCGTCTCACAGACCGGCCCCACCACGTCGTAACGGCGCACTGGGCGCTCCAGGCTCTTGTCCGCGGGTATGATGTTCATCCAGGCACCATAGAGCGAGGGGCGGATGAGATCGTTCATCGCCGCATCGACTATGGCGAAGTGGCGATCCTCACCCACCTTCAGGTACTCCACCTCGGTGACCAAGACACCGGCGTTAGCGACTATGGCCCGGCCCGGTTCGAAGATGAGCTGCAGATCGCGCCCTATCAGCTTGGCCTTGATGGCCGCCGCATACTGCTCGGGATGCGGGGGGTTCTCATCGCTGTAGTTGACCCCCAGCCCTCCCCCTACATCCAGATGGTGGATATGAATCCCCTCGGCAGCCAGTTGGTCGATAAGCAACAGCAGACGATCCATGGCTTCGAGGAAGGGCTCCAACTCGGTGAGCTGTGAGCCGATATGGCAGTCGATACCCACCACCTCGATATGAGGCAAAGCAGCGGCTCGACGATAGAGCTCGATGGCGCGCTCAATGGGCACCCCAAACTTGTTCTCTTTGAGACCTGTCGAGATATAGGGGTGGGTACCGGCGTCGATATCGGGGTTCACCCGCACCGAGACGCGCGCCACCTTACCCAGCTCACCCGCCACCTGATTCAGGCGCTCCAGCTCAGGCTCGGACTCCAGGTTGAAACAGAGGATCTCCTGCTCCAGGGCATAGATCATCTCCTCGCGGCACTTGGCCACACCGGAGAAGACCACCTTGCGTGGATCCCCCCCTGCGGCTATGACCCGGGCCAGCTCACCCGCCGAGACAATGTCAAACCCTGAACCCAACCGCGCCAGCACATTCAGCACAGCCAGATTGCTGTTCGCCTTCACCGCATAGCAGATGAGATGTGGGACATCCCCTGCCGCATTGGCAAACGCCTTCCAGTGACGCTCCAGGGTGGCACGGGAGTAGACATAGAGTGGCGTGCCATAGTCGGCAGCCAGTTGGCTGATGACACACTCTTCGGCACAGAGCTGTCCATTCTCTCGGTAGTTAAAATAATCCATGGATCCTTGGTTCCTTACTACTTGGTACTGTGGCACTCCGGCTTATCCTGTCGGAGTCGCGATATCAGGGCTCAACAGCCGCGCCAAGGGTCTGCTCGACCAGCTTGGATTGCTCCTGTGCGGGTAGCACCTCCTTGGGCACTTCCTTGGGCACATCTTTTGGCGCATCTTTGGGCATATAGAGCGGGCCCTTGAGGCCGCAGGCGGTCAACTGAGTGAGAGCCAACAGCAGGAGCCCGCGCCAGACAAACTTGGGTTTATTCATGGGCCTGGTGCGAAAACGGATTGGCCCTCTATAATCGCACTCATCCTTTTAAATGCAATAGGACCCGCATGATGAAAGAGAGTGAGTTTCACCACCTGGCAGAGGAGCTGTTCCAGCTCATCGAAGAGGCCATTGATGGCTGCGGTGTCGATATCGACTGTGACACCAGTGGTGGCATCATGACCCTGACCTTCACAGACAAGTCGAAAATCATCATCAACAAACAGACCCCCCTGAGCCAGATCTGGGTAGCCACCCGCTTCAACGGCTACCACTTCGACTACAAAGAGGAGCAGTGGATAGACAACCGGGAAGGCCATGAACTGATGGCCCTGCTCTCGGCCGCCTGCAGCAGCCAGTCTGGCTGCGAAGTCGAGCTGGGGCAGTAGGCCCATACCCAGACCAATAGGAGGGGAGAGCATGGCAAAACCGGTTATCGACATCTACTACTGCCGCCAGTGCAACTGGCTGTTGCGCTCTGCCTGGATGGCTCAGGAGCTGCTCTCAACCTTCAGCGAAGAGCTGGGCAGCGTCAACCTGCATCCGGATACCGGCGGCCACTTCGAGATCTTCATCGATGGGCTATCCCTCTGGGAGCGCAAGCGCGATGGCGGTTTTCCCGAAGTGAAGCAACTCAAACAGCGGGTGCGCGATGTGATCGACCCTGAGCGCGATTTGGGACATGTGGACAGAAAGAAAACGGAAAGTGAGTAATTAAACAGGGCGGCCAGTGGCCGCCCTGTTTATGCGCGCGTTAAATTAACGAGGTGCCGTCACCAGCCCGAGCACCTGGCGGCTGCGAGCCGACTTGCTGGCCGGTTTCAGGGTACCCTCCACCTTGGTCAGGTCCAGGGTGTAGTTTGAGTTCCATCCCTTAACCAAGCCTACGCCTTTACAGTGGATGGCCGTCCAGATATTTCCGCCATTGAGTGACGAGTTATTATATTGCGTCGCCATGCAGTCATCATATGCTACATCACCGCTCTTATAGCTCATCTTGCCCAACACTGTGACCAGCTCTGTTGTGTTATTAGTGATTGGATCTTGATATGCACAGGTCGGCTCAGAGCTGCCACAAGAGCTAACAACATCCTGATACTGTTTCATGTAGACACCATTCAAGGCTACCGTTTGGGGTTCCTCTGCGCTCAGCCATGTGCGCACAAACTGCTCGCTAGAATACCAAGTGCCAGTAGCGGAACCATCTTCATTAGCACTGTATCCTTTTCTGCTCCATTTTAATGGCGTCTCATAAACTTCTTCAGAAACCCAGCTTGACTGGAATTTGCCTTCCTTGTCATAAGTGATATACGTGTACTTGCTTACACCCGCGATGGAATAGTCATCAATCCTTAGACCATTAACTATTTCACTCGAAGAATTGCTTGTGTATTTAGATTGGGTCTTGAATGTTTTTTTCAGACCATTACTGTTCAGATAATCCTGCTGGGGAATGGTATTGGCTGCATTGCCCGTTAGCTCGCCATTGGCATTAATCACCGTCTTACCATTGACCTTAATATCACCATATACATCCAGTGAGCCAGCATAGACACTGCCAACGCTCAGGGTGGCTAATACACAAAGTGCTATTTTCTTCATACTTATCCCGTTATATTAAATTTGATATTCCATCATCACTTGATGATTAAATTGCCCTTCACGACCAAATCGGGTGAGGCCGCCAATAAGGTGGTATCGCCCTTTATGGTGACCGTATTGCCATCGATTATCTCTTTAACCGATTGCAGCTCAGCCGCAGTAATAGTCTGCTCTTTCAGACTTGGGTCGTAACCGGTTTTTGAATTGTTGGTCTCTTGATTGCCTGAAGCCGGAGTATCGCCGCCTCCCCCACCACAGGCCGTCAACAGCAAAATAGCCAGACCACTCACTGCCATCTTGATGGTCATATCAATCCCATTTTGATAATTAACGATTTTTCAACACGCATGTTGAAACCCCAGCACGCTGGCTGAGGTGAAATTATACGCAAGAATATTTTCGCACAACAATCAGTAGGTTGGCGTAAATTAACGAAAACGAGACCTATTGCACTATTGCAATAACAAAGATTGCCGCGAGATTAATTGAGTGATAACAAAATAAGGCTGGGTAATGAGAGGGGGGGCTTCATCAGACCATGCTGTGTGCATTAGTCATGATGGCTCGGCACGGCTCTCTTTGGGGCCGGAGCGATAGGGTCGTACCTGTTGCTGCCCATTACGCAACACCACTTCATAGAATTGCGGCAAGTTGAAATTGATAAACTGATTATCAAAATTAAAGCGTTCGTGGGTCAGGGTATAATAGCGATTAACGCTCTGTACCAGATCATCCTTACTACCGGAATAATCACGGTAGATCTCTACCTGGTTATTTTCATCCAGCACATAGACATTGAATCCGCCATCCGTGCCGCTCTCCTCAAAAAAGAACTGAATTAATCCATCACTGGCATAGGCATCCACCACTGAGGGGATTTGCAGTGTCGCTTCGCCTGCGGGAAGAGGTTGACGCTCGAGCTTGTTGCTGGAAACCTGACGATAGAAGTCAATCGCACTCTCCATCTTGCGCACAGAGACACCGCGTCGCTCCAAAAACAGGGCGTAACGGTCATGTCCCAGCGAGAGCATCTTCACCAGCCGCTGCTTATCGCGAGCCAGACGCAAATCGATACACTCCTGCACCAGTTGTAAAAACTGATTACGGATCAAACCTCGGAAGTGGCGGCTATAGCAGAAGATATCGACCGTCTCCGGCGCTTGGGCATCCTGGTGCATCTTGCCCAGTATGGTGGAGAGCGCCTCCACTACGGCATCGGGACCGTTGAAGTGCAGGGTACGGATCTCATTCCAGGAGTTGCGATAGACCAGATCTACAGTGCCAACCAGGCACTCCTGCTCGCGCCCAAAGGAGAGCACATCGCTGTTATCGACATCAAACTCCAGCTCTCTATCTTCCCAGTGCGAAGTCGGATCCAGCTCCAGGTTGAGGAAAATGCCCAAATGACGGATCTCGCAGGGACGGCTGAGTGCTAAATTGCTGGCCGGGGCAAAGTGCACCGGGAAGACCGTAGCCAGATCGTGGGCAAAGAGCTGGAGGTTGAGCAGATCCAGATCCGAACCTTGGGCATAGAGATGCAAGTTCGATTGCTGAGTCAGTAAGCCGTTGAAATAGGCCCAGGCGATCAGCTTGGAGACATAGCCATTGTAATCCAGCGGCGCACGACCTATGAGATCAACCGGACGCAGCGAATGCTTGTAGAGATACCAGCCCGCCCGGTTGATGCGCCCTGGTGGCACCTGGATCAGGCTAAGGTCAGGCTCATGCAGGTCGGGGGCAATCTTCAGATTGATGCGCTGCACCTTGCCTGGCAGTGCCTCGAACGCGGCATAGAGCTTGCGCGAGAGCACGCCGATATCTTCCGGGTTGATAGACTCACTGATGTTATTGCGCCGGGCAAACTGAATGAGTTGGCTATAGCTCTGCATCAGAGCATCCAGCAACTCACCGTAGGCCAGCTTCACCTCCGCCACCTTCCAGTGATTGCGGTTGTCCAGGTGTTGCAGGGTCTGGAGATCCCAGCCCCACTCCCGAACCAGGAGGGTTATCACCTCGCGGCGCCAGGCTCCATATTGTGGGCTCTGCTCATGACCCAACTCATCACAAACCTTGAGATAGAAACAGCGACGGGCCAGATCCAGTCGTTTCTCATCCCCTATGCTTTGCAGGTAGTGAGTGACCTTATCCAGCATCATGTAATAGGTATCGAGCTGAAGGCTATAGTCAGCATGCTGTTGAAACCAGTCCCTCGCCTCAACGGAGAGCAGACGAGTCTGGGGAAACTCGGCCGAATAAGCCTCCATCAGCAAGATTTTCAGCACAGCCTTGTAGGGGGAGTCGAGCCCCTTATAAAGCAGCCATAGTGCCGAACCGAAATACTCCTCCGCCGGAATGCGAGCCAGGCTGCCCAAATCGAGCCATTCAGCCTCATTAAGGACACCCTCACGAAACAGAGCGGCCACTCGCCCATCATACTCCGGCTCCCACTCTCCCGAGATAATCGGCCAGAGCAGACGCTTACCGGCGATACGCAAGGCACTGCGATAAAACTCGTCCAGCAACAACAGGTGTTGGGCACTGCCACAATTATCACCCCCTAGTTCGGCTCTATTGTCCAGGCGAAACTTGTTGTCAGGGATGAGGAAGAAATTGAGTTCAACACCTCGATTTTCTGCCAATTTGGAGATGAGCAAACACTTGTGTTCCAGCAGCTCCAGGCGATCTGGATCCAATAGATGAGAGTGGCACACCCAGATATCCAGATCAGAGTGGCAACATTGACCTATGGAGGAGGTGCTGCCCATGGAGTAGAGCCCGAGGATGGAACTCTCCTGCGTATGGATGCCGCCATGGCAATTGGTCGCCATGCAGATATCATCAATGAACTCGCGCTGACTAAGAGACAGGCTAAAGCAGGCGATGCCATGGGGAACTTCCCCGGAGACATAACCTGGCAGGAGCGGGTGGTTGTAATGGAACAGCACAGGCAACAACTCAAATAGCTGTTGACCATATTGACTCATTGCTTCCAGTGCACGCTCAGTCCTGATCTGATTGATCGCATCATAGCGAGCTATGAGCGTATCGAATTCATTGAGCAAGGGTGTTGACCTTATATTCCTGTGAAATTAAGGCATGGTCCAGTCATGAGTGACCAGACAAAAGTGTGAGCATGGTAACAACAGGTAACACGCGGGTAAACCATCTTGTTAATTAGGTCATTTGCTCTATATAGCCAGCGCCGAAAGCGACTCATTCATTCTCATGACGCCTACTCGCTACCGGAAGAAACCGGCTACATTTCCCTCAACCAAGCGCCCCTCCCTCCGTCAATCCGGCAGCGTTAGGGCAAGCCTTATGCACCCCTGTGCAAGAGTGTTACTATCCGACTATCACTCTGTAGCCCGACCCTTCAGCACACTATGAAATCCCTGGTCCGTATTGCCACTCGTAAGAGTCCCTTAGCCCTCTGGCAAGCCCATTTCGTCAAGGAGCGGCTGCAAGCCCTCTACCCCGAACTCAGTGTGGAGCTGCTCCCCATGACCACTCGTGGCGACAAGATTCTCGATAGTCCGCTGGCTAAGGTGGGTGGCAAAGGGCTTTTCGTCAAAGAGTTGGAACAAGCCATACTTGAAGGCCGTGCCGACATCGCCGTTCACTCCATGAAAGATGTGCCGGTCGAATTTCCTGAAGGGCTCACACTCAGCGTCATCTGCGAGCGCGAAGACCCTCGCGATGCGTTTGTCAGTAATCACTACGCCTCTTTGGCCCAGTTACCCGCAGGTAGCGTGGTCGGTACCTCCAGCCTACGCCGCCAATGCCAACTTCGCAGTCGCTACCCCGATCTGCAAGTGCGCGACCTGCGCGGTAATGTCAACAGCAGGCTAGCCAAGCTGGATGCCGGAGAGTTTGATGCCATACTGCTGGCGGCCGCCGGCCTCAAGCGCCTGGGGCTCACCGAGCGCATCACGGCTCTACTCGATAGTCACGAGAGCCTCCCCGCCAATGGCCAGGGCGCCATAGGAATAGAGTGCCGAAGTGATGATCCCGCTATCTTGGCTCTGCTTGCTCCCTTGGAACATGGCCCGACTCGCTGCCGGGTGCAGGCCGAGCGCGCCATGAACCGCGCCCTGCAGGGGGGATGCCAGGTACCTATTGGAGCCTACTCTGAGCTGGAGGGTGATACGCTCTGGTTGCGCGGCATGGTGGGTAGCCCAGATGGCCGCCAGCTGCTGTGCGCCGAGATCCGCGGCCCAGCCAGCGAAGGAGAGAATCTGGGTATGACACTGGCCCAACAGCTGCTCGAACTGGGTGCAGATAAGATACTGGCCTCGCTCTACGCCTTATGACACCGCTGATACTACGCCCTGAACCTCAGGCCAGCGAATTAGCTCGCCAATTACACGCGGCAGGCCATAGCCCTGTGGTGAGCCCTCTGCTCTCAATAAAGCCAGGACGGGAGCTCAGCGAGCTGGTGCCGCGCCTGCAGCTGAGCGATCTGGTCATTGCCGTCAGCGCCCAGGCCGTTGAGCAGGCCAATCTCCACCTGCGTCAGGCGCATCTCGATTGGCCTGAGCGCACCTACCTGGCAGTGGGCAGTACCACAGCCGAGAGCTGGCGTGAAAGCGGGGTAAGTGCCCACTATCCGCAGGATGCACGTAGTGAAGGACTGCTGACTCATGCCAGACTGCAGAGTGTGGCGGGTAAATCCATATTGATATTGCGCGGTGATGGAGGGCGGGAGCTGCTAGCCGAAACCCTGCGCGCACGAGGTGCGCACGTCCGCTATTGTGAGTGTTATCAACGTTATTGGCCCAAGCTGGATGGCGCCCAGCTGTGTGCAAGGTGGCATACGGCCAAGATAGACAGTGTTATCATCACCAGTGGCGAGCTCTTACGCCGCCTGCTGGAACTGGTGCCTCACAGCGAGCGCGATTGGCTAAAGCATCTACTCTTTATTGTCCCCAGCGCCAGGGTCGCCGCCCTGGTCGTTGAGGCTGGCTTACCTGCCCCCCGGCTAGCGGCAGGGGCCACTCATGCCGCCCTGCTGGCGGCCTTAGGCGAGAGGAATTCGGCATGACAGAACAAAACCAGGCTCCACAGCCATCGACAGAGGCAGAGCCCCTACCCCACCCAACGAACAACCAGGCTCTCGAGTCCACCTCGCGCCGAGCATCCAGTGCAGGAGCATGGCTTGGCGGCCTATCCCTGGTGTTGGTCATAGCGGCCTGCACTGGAGGGTATCTCTATGATAACTGGCGCAGCCAGCAACAGACTGCCGCCCTGCATGCTCTGGAACTAAAAATGACTGAGCTGCAGAGCCAACAACCCGCCCTGCAGGAGAGCGACAAACAAGCCCAACTACAACTGCGTAACCTCAGCAACAATCAGCTGCATTTACAGGAGAAACAGGGCGAGCTGGAAAAGCAACTGCTGCGACTCGACAGCCGCCGCCCCAACGATTGGTTGCTGGCCGAGGCTGACTACCTGATCCGTATGGCAGGTCGCAAGCTCTGGCTGGAGCGAGATGTGAATGCAGCCATCTTGCTGCTCAACGAAGCAGACAATCGGTTGCGCGATCTGAACGATGCCAGCCTGCTGCCACTGCGTCAGTCCCTGGCCAAAGATCTCAGCCAACTCAAGGAGTTGCCGCTCATCGACAGAGAGGGAGTGGTATTACGGCTTGGGGCTCTCATAGACAATGTGGATCAGTTGACCCTCACCGGTGTCACCCCTCCACCCAGCACCGAACCTGATGACGAAGAGCAATTAAGCGATAACCTGAGCGACTGGCGCAGTAATCTGCAAAAGAGCTGGCACGCCTTTGCCGAAAACTTCATCACCATTCGACGTCGAGATGGTAACACTGAGGCGCTGATCTCTCCGCAGCAGACCTGGTATCTGAAAGAGAACCTTAAGACTCGTCTGCTGCAGGCACAGTTGGCCGTCTACCGCGAACAACAAAGTGTCTACGAAGATAACCTGCACAAGGCGGCAACCTGGCTGACCCAATATTTTGATGCCAACGATGGCACCAACCAGTACATGCAAAGTGAGGTGGAAAAGCTGTTGGAGCAACCCATAGTCACCGACTATCCCAAACAATTTGCTACTCAGGCCCAATTGGAGGAGCTGGTCCACCAGCGTCTCCAACGCCTGATGAACCCGTGAGGAGGCCCGCATGTTACGCATGATAGTGCTGCTCGCCGTGATAGCCGGAGCCATGGTTGCCGGCCCTCTGGTGGCGGGACACAAAGGCTATGTGCTGATAGCGCTGGGGGAGTACACCATAGAGATGAGTGTCGTCAGCGCCCTGCTCTTTGCCCTGCTGCTCTACTTCACTCTACTGTTGGTGGAAGCGGCCCTGGGCCGTCTCTTCAGTCTGCGCGGTAATACCCGTAACTGGTTTGATAGCCGCCGCCGCAACAAGGCTAGAACCCAAACCCTGAATGGGGTCCTGGCCCTGGCCGAGGGGCGGTATGCCCAGGCCGAAAACCTGATGCTCAAGGGAGCCAGAGGCAGCGAGCAACCTCTGCTGAACTACCTCTCCGCAGCGGAGGCGGCCGCCGCACAAGGTGAGCTGGAACGTTCAGCCCATTATCTGCAACAAGCCGAAAATGAAGCGGCGGAAGCCCGACTAGCCGTTGGCCTGATCCGGGCGCGTCATCTGCTCCGCCAGGGGCAGTACCAGAGTGCCGAAACGGATCTGCAAGCACTGCAGGAGGAGTACCCTCACCACCTTGCCCTGTTACACTTGCTCAAGGAGTGCTATCTGGCTCTTGGTCGCTGGTCATCTTTACTTACCCTGCTTCCGCAGTTGCTCAAGCATAAGCAGATCACAGCCGGTGAACAGGAACAGCTCTACCGTCAGATCTATCCGGCGCTCTTTGCCGAACGGGCAACGCAGCTGGGTAAACAGGGGCTGCTCTCCCTCTGGCAGGAGCTGCCCAAAAGCTTGCGCCAGGAGCCTGAGCTGCTAGCCGCCCTCTGCCGCCAATTGCTACGACTGGACGCCAGTAGCGAGGGGGAATCGCTGCTGCTGGAGGGGCTGCGCAGACAACCTCACCCGCTCCTGTTGCGGCTTGCCGGAGAGTGGCCACACCCCAGTCAGCCCCTGTTGCACCAACTGGAAAAATCCGCGTCCAAACTGGAACCCGCCCTGCGCTTCGAGATCGAGGGGCTGCTGCATCTGCAGCGTCACGACTATCCACAAGCACAAAAGGCACTGGAACTTGCCGCCAAACAAGCCCCCAGCCAACACCTCTACCTGACTCTCGCCCGGGTGATGGAGCAACAGCGGCTATTCGAAAAAGCCAATGGCTACTATCGACAAGCCCAGATGCTCACAACCCAGGCCTAGGGTGGTTCTCATATGGAGTCGACTACTCTGCAGGTTGTCGACTCCCTCTTAATCTTGTTGTCATCTGATTGACACCTTTCTGTTATCTCGCCAACATCGCCAGATTCGGCTGGCTGGTTTTTCGCCGTTTGGAATACAACAGATCCCATACTGGCAAATAATTAGGTTGGAGAAACTCGGTCACCATGCAAATGCCCCCTCAGTTTCCGCATCGGCATCCCCTTGCTGCCAGCTCCCTCTGGCAACGGTTACTGTTGTTGATGCTGGCAGGCCTGGTGCTGCTAACCCTTCTGCTACCTATCCTGCGCTTTGAGTCTCTTTACTACCCCCACTACCGATTAAAATTTGGTGCGGTCGCAGAACTGGAGACACTGGGGCTCATCTACAAGAGCGATCAGCGTGGCACTTATGCGGTACTGGATGCCAATTGGGTATTTCACCAACCCTTGGCTGCCGATGAAAAGATCATCTATCGTCTGAGTCGAACCGATAGCAAAGAGGCCAGCCACATAGAGATGGCAGTGGGCGAAAAGGAGGGGCTTGAGACCAGCTGTTTGCCACAAGGGTGTCGCGTCAGCCTGGCCGGAAGCATCCGGGTCGTTGAAGAGGAGTTAGCTGAACAATATCAGCTCACCGCTGAGCTTCACAGTCCGCAACGTGGGGCCCCCTTCAACCAAGCCCAACTGGTACGCCAATTACCACAAAGTGGCTTCGATCTACAGCGCATGGCCCTCAGCCTGCTAGCGACTCTCCTGCTCTGCGGTGGCCTGTTGCGCATCATAGCCCCAACACTGCGCCGTAGTTGGTGGCGACGCTCAGTTGGTTGCCTGCTGATCGGCAATCTGGCCTTTCTTAGTCTGCATGCCAGCTTCAGTTTCAGGCTTGATGAATTCCTGGTCTGGTCACAATACCGCATCGCGCAGTATTACCTCTCGTGGGCTCTTATGGTGCTGGGCTGGACCTTCTGTGTGCTGGTTGGACGCCACCTTTACATGGGGCTAATGTTCACCTGCCTCTTCGCCATCGGCCTGCTGGCCAATTTTGCCAAGATCAGTGTCTATGGCATCCCCCTGGGTGGAGATGATCTGCAGAACCTGGGGAGTTTGCTGGAGATACTGCTCGATCAGCACAGCTGGATTATCTGGGCAGTTCTGCTCTCTTCCTTACTCCTATTCTGGCGTCTGAAGCTGTTTGGCTGGCTACTGCGCTGCAGTGCCGTACTCATCGCCTTCTTCGGTTTCAGTGTCTTTGCCACCCAGGCCAGCATCAGAGTGCTGGGACCCAACATCAACTACTTCCATAGCGAAGTAAACTACCACAGGGATATGGTGCGCCGTGGTCCGGCTCTCTACCTGTTCGACCTGATCAGCGGCCTGGTCTCAGGCAGCTCCATTTTCGCCTACCCTGTGGCCCCCTCCCTGTTGCAAGAGGAGCCATCCGTCGCGCCTGCGCCCATAGGTGCACAACCCTATGATGTGGTGATCGTCATGCAATACGAGGCGTTGTGGCTGGGCTGGCAGGGGGGGATCTGCAAACCTGCACCGACTCTGCGCCTACCCTCTGGCGTCGAGCAATTCAGCAAGGAGATCCACTCCCCCACGACCGGAGGGATGACGGTCTTGGCCGAATTCGAGATGAATACCGGGCTGCCCATCGGCATCCTCAAACAGGGCGTGGTTCCCTACTACTACCTGAGCGACAAAGTACCCGGCTTGGCTCGCAGTGCCTTACAGCAAGGCTATGAAACCCACTTTATTCACCCCTTCAAGCGCAACTTCTGGGGGCGGGATAAAGCCATCCCAGCTCTGGGATATAAGCACCAAGCGTACGAGGATCAATTTGCGACTCTGCAACAGAAGGGGCTTTATACCAGTGATCAGGCGGTCGTTGACCACATAGTACGCCTGGTCAACCAGAGCACCCAGCCCCAATTCATCTATGCCGTGACCATGCAGGGACACGGCCCTTTCAATCAACAACGCTATGCCCAACAGGAGCTAGAGGGTGCCTGCCCCGGCCTGAGTGACAGTAATCGCCAGATCCTGAATACCTACTACACGGGCGTGGTGGATGCCATGGCCTCATTGGAGCAACTGGTCTCGACCCTGCAAGCCAGCGGCAAGCGCTACCTGATCGTGGCTTTTGGTGATCACCAGCCCTACCTGATGGGAGCCGGTGGTTTGGTGTTACCGAAAGGGGCGCACACCGAATTTACCTTCCGCATCCCCTTCATGGCATTCACCTCTTCAGGCAGAGCCAGCCTGGCTGAGAGCTATGGTGATGTCCGTCAGCTATTCCAGGCTAGCCAAAAGACCTCGGCACTACTAAGAGGCGTCACCCCAGAACACCATCCAGCCCTGTTGCATCCGCTGTTAGGCATGGAGAAGGAGTTCTCGCTGAGCGACTACCAGACGCAAATACACCAGACTTTCCGCCCTGAGCTGCTTCCCCACTAGCCTGCCGGGTTCCGACTCACTGCCGTAGAACCCGGGACAAGCTGCACCTCCTCTTTATAGTGCAACGCATCATTTTAGGGCGCAAAATGTGTGCTCCTAGCTGGTGCGCACCCGCCACTCACCCCAGCTTGGGGCAACAGATATTCCCATTAAAGATCAATTGATTACATTTTAATGATGATGAAATGAAAATATTGGTACAGTTTGTGTATTACGATGGCTCGCTCGCACCATATCTAGACCCAAGAATGGCGCTTGGCACCGAAACCAGCAAAGAGCATGCTCGTAAATAGCACATAAAATGCCCAATCAAGAGGCATCCCTTAACTATGAAATGGAGGTCGTTGTGGTGGATGTAAACAGCGCAGTTGAAACGCTGGTCACGAGTTCAGATACCCTGTTTATCTTACTGGGTGCGATTATGGTGCTGGCCATGCATGCCGGCTTTGCCTTTTTGGAGCTGGGCACGGTTCGGGGTAAAAACCAGGTCAATGCGCTGGTGAAAATCATCACGGATTTTGCTGTCTCGACACTGGCCTACTTCTTCTTCGGCTACTATCTGGCCTATGGTCAAGGCTTTATGGGTAGTGCCCAGAGTCTGGCCACCAACCACGGCTTCGAGTTAACCAAATTCTTCTTCCTGCTAACCTTTGCTGCAGCCATCCCAGCGATTGTCAGTGGCGGCATAGCCGAACGCGCCCGCTTCTACCCCATGCTGATCTGCTCCTTCTTCATAGTCGGTTTTGTCTATCCGCTGTTTGAAGGGATTGCCTGGAATAATCACTTTGGCATTCAAAGCTGGTTGCAGGCCGAGTTTGGTGCCACCTTTCACGATTTTGCCGGCTCGGTCGTGGTTCACGCCGTGGGGGGCTGGATAGGCCTGGTGGCCCTGCTCCTGCTCGGTACTCGCCGTGGCCGGGTGCGCAATGGCCAAACCATGGGCTTTGCTCCCTCCAGCATCCCCATGCTGGCCCTCGGTGCCTGGATCCTGATAGTGGGCTGGTTCGGCTTCAACGTCATGTCAGCCCAGAAGCTCTCCGCCATCAGCGGCCTGGTGGCCGTCAACTCCTTGATGGCCATGGTCGGCGGCACCCTGATTGCACTCTTCCTGGGTCGTAACGATCCTGGCTTCATCCACAACGGCCCCCTGGCGGGTCTGGTCGCCGTCTGTGCCGGCTCCGATCTGATGCACCCGGTCGGCGCCCTGGTGGTGGGGGGTGTGGCCAGCGCCATCTTCATACTGGTCTTCACCTGGCTGCAACGTAAACCCAAGATCGATGACGTGCTCGGGGTGTGGCCCCTGCATGGCCTGTGTGGTGCCTGGGGTGGCATCGCTGCCGGTATCTTTGGCTCCGAGGCCCTCGGCGGCATGGGTGGAGTCAGCTTTATGAGCCAGCTGATCGGTACCCTGCTGGGCGTGACCATAGCTGTGATCGGAGCCCTGCTGATCTACGGCATCATGCGTCAATTTGTCGGATTGCGCCTCTCACAAGAAGCGGAACACGAAGGTGCGGATCTGGCCATTCACAAGATCAGCGCAACCGCCCACGAAGT
>JBOFBS010000033.1:0-4483 GCA_051645725.1 Aeromonadaceae bacterium
CCATCAAGCGCCAGCTGATGGACCTTGATGGCAATATCCTGCCCTTTGGTAATGCCGCTCAGTAGCAGTAACTGGCCGCCGATGGTGAGAGCGTCATCGCTCACCAGTTGTCCTGATGAAGAAAGTTCGCGGCCGGTGAGCGCAATGCCATCGCGCCCAAGCAGCATGCCACGGCTGTCCAGCCGGTCCGTGTCGAGGGTCAGTCGGGCGCCACCCAGGGTACCGGTATTGAGTAAAGCGCCCTTATTGGTAAGCGCCAAGGCACCTTCACTGACCACCTTGCCCTGGTTGGTCAGCGTATCGGTGGTGACAGTCAACGGCCCTTTGGTCAGCAACTGGCCAGCTTGCCCATTGCTGAGTTCAGCGAGCGTGAGCTCACCATTGCCATCGGCCGAGAGGGTTCCCTGGTTATCAAGTTGTCCGCCACGCCAGCTCAGTTGCCCCTGGCTGTGCATGACACCTTGTTGCGTAGCGCGCTCCGCATTCACTGCTAATGCTTGTCCCGCCGTGACACTGGCATCGCTGCTGAGGGTCTTGGTGTTAATCGCTATCTGCTGGCCCTGCATCCGGCCAGACAGGGTGACCTCATCCGCGGCAACATCGACATGACCCTGACTTTCAAGAGTGGCATCCTTACCTTGCACCCAGCGACTACCTCCCTTGATAGTCACGGGGCCTGCCGCCGCCAGTGTGCCTTGCAGGTTCGCCCCCTCGCTGGCGGTGACCGTTACCCCGCCACCACTTTGCTGGCGACCGGTAAGGGCGACCGTTTTACCAGACAACTCAAGTCGCTCAGCAGCGCTCACCTCACCACCCTGCGTCAGGGTCTCTTTGGCAGCCAGATTGACGGTGCGGGCATCCACCCGACTGTCTGAGAGGGTGACCTGCTTGCCCGCCAGCTTGGCACTGTCGGCAGCCAGCTGGCTCTGCGAGAGCGTGATATCGCCCGTGGCATTGGCCGTCAGTGCACCCTGTGCTGCCAACTTGCCACCGAGCTCGGCATTGCCCTGTGCATTAACGGTTAATTGCCCCTGCGCAGCACTGTCACTCAGCCGAACGCGGCCATTGGCATCCAGGGTCAAATCCCCTTGTTTGGCCACCAGGTTGGCTAAATTGACCCCCACACCTTGTTCAGTAGAGACCAGACGGATTTTGCCCGCGTACATGCCGCCCAAGGCGGCGGTATCGATAGCGACCTCGGGTACAGGACCATTGCCTGCCTGGGCGACGACTTCCCCTGTCTGGCGATTAACCTTGTTGGCCCCCGCCACCACATTGACCGTCTGGCCATGCAAGGCACCATTGAGCTGAACGGCGCGCGCGACCAAGTCGACCGATGCCTGGCGGCTGCCATCCAGCCCCTTGCCCCCCACAGTCAATGCCCCTTGTTTGACATCCAGCATCTGCAGCTGACCATGGGCATCCAGCACCGGCTTGCCGGTCGACAACGTCACATTGGGGGTATTGATAAAACCGCAGCCATCGCAGGTGAGGCCATTGGGGTTGGCCACCACCACCCCGGCCTGCTGCCCCGCCACTTCCAGATAGCCCTGCAACTGCGATGGGTTGGCGCCCACCACTTCATTGATGATGAGGTTGGCCGCCTGGCCATTGAGGTGGGGGTTGTTTTGGATCAGCCCCCCCAGCTGGGTCTGAGTCAGCTGGCCGGTGGCGTTGTTGAGGATGACGCCCACCTGACCGACATTGAAATCGTGATAAATATTGTGGGATAACCCGGCGCCATTGGGCGTAGCAATATCGACGATGGGGACACCGTTACCGGCCTGATTGAGGGTGGTGTTACCGGTTGCAACCGCAATCCCTCCTGCAAATGCAGGATGTGCTGGCTGCAGAGCCATCATCAGACAAAGCTGGTAAACCACGGCGCGACATACCAGAGAAAACCGGGGCTCACCTTGCTTCGTTGCTTTTGCATCCATCTCAACCACCCTCATCAAATTTGCTTACTTCTTATTGCCACGTCACGGCTTTCGCCGCCTTGCTACCAACCGCTTTTGCTAAAACGTCACACTGGCCCGGTAATAGAGCACCCAGGGGTCAGCATTGAGCCAAGCTGGCGCGCTGAGTGGAAAGCCCACGCTGACATTGCCGATGAAGTGGCGGTAACGTTGCTCCCAGCCAATGGCTGTGCCTACCATGCCACGCCACTCATCACCCTGATTACCCATGTCCACCCGCCCCATATCCAGCGCCAGCCAAGTACGCCATTGGCCCAGCCAGGCCGGTGTCGCCCCTTGCCAGCTCGCTTCGTTGCGAAGGTATCCACCCACATCACCGCTGATACTCTGCTCCTTGAATCCTCGCACCGATGCCTCACCACCCAGTGACAAACGCTCCACGCCATAGAGCCGGTCCGGCGTCCACTGGGCGCTGAATGTCGAGAGCCATCCCCACCGCTCGCCCGCGGTGCTGTAGCTGCCAAACAGCCCCCACTTCTCAAACTGGGCCTGTGGCAACAGGGCTGAGCGACCACTGTCTTGGTCAGCACCGAACCAATCGGTGCCGAGGGTCAGCGCCGGGTTTAACGTGAAGAAGTGACGGTCTGCACGCGTCGCCAGATTGAGGCCTAGCCGCAAAGAGGAGAGCTGATAGCTGCTGGTTTCCAGCAACTGGCTCATGATGAAGTTGCGACTCTGGCGATGGGTAACACCCAGCACACCGGATACTTTGCTCTGCCCATCGCGATAGAGGGTTCGCGTAGCCGTACCTGTCGTGGTGCGCGTCTCACCCCGGCTTTCATAGACATAGCCACGAGAGACGATATCGTTGCGGTAATCACTGTATTGGTAGCCCGCATCAAACAACCAGAAGCCATAGGGCAGACTTAAACCGGCCTGCCAGTTGGTGGCATTGTGGCTCGCACGCCCATCCGTGCTGCTGCCTGCCAGCAGGGTCCACTGCTCGGCCAGTGACAGCAGGCTATCGGCAGTCAGCGAGAGTCGCCCCTGCTCCTCACCGGTACTCTGCTGACCACTGTTGTCGAACTCCAGCGCCCCTTGCAGGGGCACACCTTTGGCCCCTTTCAGATTGACCACGGACTGGCCGGGCGCACTACCCGGCTGGATATCAAGCTGATAAGAGAGTGAGCGCAGGCGAGAAAGATGGTCCACCCCCTGCTCCAGGTCACGCAGATTGAGCACCTGCCCGACCAGTCCAGGAAAGAGCGTCCGCGTGATGGAATGAGATTCGCCATTGACCACAATGGCTTCGATACGTCCCTCAAGCACCGCAATAGTAAGCGTCCCCGTCGCCAAATCCTGCTCAGGTAAAAAGGCTCTGCTGGTGACGAAACCAGCTGACAAATACCACTGACTGATATCTCGGATAAGGGCATTGATATGGGAGAGCCCCATACAGCTATTGAGGTAGGGTGAGGAGAGCTGAACCTGCTGGTTAGCGGAAAGCTGGGTACTCCCCTCAAAATTGATTTGGCTCACCTCAAAACAGGGGCCTTGCGCTTGCGGCACCTGCTCGACTGGCTCTGCGGGCAGTGACAGTGGACGGGCAACTTCATCACGCTGACGGGCAGCCCCTTCCAGCAAGGCCCGCTGGCGCTGCTCAATCTCCTGCCGTTCGGCAGGGGAGGCAGCGAACGCGAATGACCCATGCAGTGTGCATAGCGCAAATAACAAAACGGTGCGCCAAACCAACGCTGGGCGCAAAGAAGAGAGGAGACACATTTATATTAACAACCCACCGCACTTATTATTTTTGATGCTTTGCAGGTTACCCTCACGCCTGTATCCCACAGTCATGAAGCCGCAACCTAGCTAGCCTGAACATTTATTTGGCTCCGATTAAATACACACTGAGCACAAAAAACAACCTGGAAAATATGCAAGGGTCACAAACGAGATAAATTCAGATAAATCTGACAAAAGGGTTAATATGCGGCGATATTATTGACAATTAAGGTATTAACATCGGATATAGCATCAGTTCTCAGTTTGTGTCTGGTGATTTACCAACTGAATAAGCAGGAAGCGGCCAGATGGCCGCTTCCTGCTATGTTCTTTTTTTAGCGTTTCCTGACGGTTAATAACATCTTGCCAAACCAGTGTTCCGACAACTTCTGAGCCTGTTTGACTTCCGGTTTGGTCATCATGGCCTCCAGCTCATCACGGGCCTGCATGGCTTCAGGCATCCCTTCGGTGGCGGCCAATGAGAGCCAGGCATAGGCATGTATCCGGTTGCGCGGTGCCCCCAAGCCTTTCTCACGCAGCGTCCCCATCCGGTATTGGGCCATGCGGTCACCTTGTTGGGCTGCCAGGCGATACTGCTTGAGAGCCAGCGTGTAATCCTCTTTTCCCCCTTGCCCCAAACGCAGCATTTCACCGTAGGCGTATTGCGCTGCCGTGTGGCCCTGTTGAGCGGCCTTGGCATAGCTGGCTCTGGCTTGCTCCAAAGCCCCTTGGTCCTGCTGTAGCTCCGCCAGTTCGAACAACGCCTTGGTTACGCCACC
>JBOFBS010000034.1:0-8740 GCA_051645725.1 Aeromonadaceae bacterium
AGTATGAAAATTGAACAAAGTTTCATTGATCTCTGATCGGACCACTGTCTAAAATCCGCCCGCTCGATTTGAGCGTTTATTCTATGGGTGAGATAAATTATGGATAGTGTGATGCTATCACCAAGATGCAAGGAAAATGTTCCAGCTCAGGGTCCCTCGAGGACCATGCGCATAATGGCTGGCATGACTCTTTCTACGAAAATGAATCTGCTTATGCTGCTGATGCTGGCACTGAGCCTGGCCGGCGCGCTGCTCAATGCCAATGCCGCCAAACAGAGCGTGAAACGTGCCCTTGAAGAGGGGCTGATGTCACAGGTAGAAAGCTACGCCAATACCCTGGACGCCATGCAAAAAGAGCTGACACCGGAAGCCTTTTTGCAACAGACCCACCAACTGTTGAACAAGGCGCGCTGGGGAGAAAACAAGAGTGGTTACCTATTCTTGGTAGACAAGCAGGGGCGCTTTGTCAGCTTCTCTCCTGATCCGGGAAAAGAGGGTAAACCCGTCCCCCGTACAAGCGTCAAGGAGACTGGACGAGATCTTGCCGAGACCTTTGCCGATGTGATTGCAGAGCAGCAGCCCTACCTTATTCATTACGATTTCCAAAAACCAGGCCAGCAGGAGCGAATTGAAAAAGCCAGCTACCTGATACCGCTCGGTAACTATGTGCTGGGAGCCGGCATCTATCTGGACAGTGCCGATGCGGCCTTCAAAGAGTATCTATGGAGCAGTGGCGAACAGATGGTGGTGATCATCGCCCTGCTGATGGCCCTGGTTCAACTACTGACTCACGCTATCCGCAAACAGGTCAACCAATCCTTGCTGGGTCTGCAACGCATTTCCGAGCGGGTGCTCGACCATCGCATTCACACCTATGGCAAAGATGAGTTTTCTCTTATCAATCGGGAGCTTGAGCAAACACGCCACAACCTCTCCGCTTTGCTCTATCGTCAACGCAGCAGTGCTCAGACCTTGGCCACCGCCTCGTTACAAATGAACGATGGTATCAATCAAGTCACGCAGGCCATTCATGAACAGCAGGGGCACCTCAATGAAGTCGCCTCGGCCATGGAGGAGATGAGCACCTCGATCCGCGATGTAGCCGGACAGGCGCACCACTGTGCCGATGATACCCGCAACGCCGAGCACTCCACCCAGGCTGGGGAGAGTGAAGTCGCCAAGGCCATCAACGCCATCAATAATCTCTGCCGTGAGTTGGCGGGTAGCGCCGATGCCATTTCTAGCGTCGAAGAGAAGGTCAAGGCTATCAGTCAGGTCATAGATACCATAGACAGCATATCGGCTCAGACCAATCTGCTGGCACTCAATGCCGCCATTGAGGCCGCTCGGGCCGGTGAACATGGTCGAGGCTTTGCCGTAGTAGCCGATGAGGTTCGCCAACTGGCGGCCCGCACTCAGCAAGCGACCAAAGAGATCGCATCCATGATCGACTCTCTGCAGCAGAACACCTCTCATGCCGTTTCCAGCATGGATAACTCGGTCAAGCAAGCCCATGAGGCAGTAGGTGAAGCCTCTATCGCCGCTGAGCAATTCGGAGTGATCGCCACCCAGACGAGCCAGTTACGTTTGAGAACCGAAATGATCGCCGCAGCAGCGGACCAGCAAAGCCAGGTGGCCCAACAGGTTACCCACTCCTTGCTCGGTATCCGCGAAGCAGTAGAAGAGACAGCCCAGGTACTGGACGAGTTGGCCATCGCCAGTCACTCGCTCTCAAGCGAGGCCTCTGAGCTGGAGGGCGAAGTTAACCGCTATCGCCTGCCAGCCTAGCTAGCGCCATAAACAGAAACCCATAAAAAATGCCCTCGACTGAGGGCATTTTTATCTGCATTAAGAGTGCATCTCAGTGGCTCAGTGACGACCGCAACCACCACCGCCACAGCAGCCTTCAGCCTTCTCTTCTTCATGGTGGTGATGGCCGTGGCCGCCACAGCACTCGTGGTCATCATCATGACCGTGACCGCCACAGCACTCATGATCATCATCATGACCGTGGCCACCACAGCACCCTTCGTGTCCGTGGTGATGGCCGCCCTGACCATGAACGTGACCATGCGCTATCTCTTCAGCCGTGGCTGCACGCACATCGCGCACCGCAACGGAAAAACGCAGATTCACCCCGGCCAGTGGATGGTTGGCATCAACCTTGACGAACTCTTCGCTCACCTCAACCACGGTCACAGGGCGATGGCCATCATCGGTGTCAGCTACGAAGGTATCACCTTCGGAAACTTCCATACCGTCAAACAATTCACCCGGTACGCTCTGCACCAGATCTTCATCATACTCACCATAGGCATCAGCCGCATTGACATCCAGCTCGAAGCTATCACCTACCGCGCGATCATAGAGCGCCTTCTCCAGGCCTGGAACCAGAAAACCGGCACCATGCAGATAAACCAGAGGCTCGCGTCCTTCGGTGGTGTCCAATACATCTCCCGACTCGTCAAATACGGTGTAGTCGAGGGTTACAACGCTCAGATGGCTAACTTTCATGTCAGATTCCCGAAGTTGGTGCCTCAAGACAAACAGAGGCGGAATAAAGTTGCCTTCAGCATACCGGAAAAAGCCCGGAGTGAACACCTGCGGCCCCTCGCTGTTGCGCACGAAACCAGCGAGTGAGTGAGCGGATAGCTGGCGCATGGAATAAAGCCCCTCCCTCTGCAACCCTTCGTTTATGCCTAACCACTTTTTTGCGTATAATCCGCTCCAATTTCCCCCGATATGATAGTTCTCATGCCCTATCCCGTTCACTTTATCACCCTGGAAGCCAAGCAGCTGATGTTGTTAGGGCGCCAGCGGGCCCCCACCGACCAGCTACTTCACCTGCTGGAGGGCAGCCTGTTACTCCGCATGGGCAGGGAAGAGATGGTGCTGCGCCGTGGCGACAGCTTTTGGCTACCCGCCGACTGTCTGCACGGCCTCACTCTGCTGCAAGGGTGCCGCCTGGTGCGTATCAGTTTCTCCATTCGGGTTCGCCAAAGCCGCCCCCAGAGTGCCGGGCACCTGCTGCTGCCAGCCCTGCTTGCTCCCCTGCTCCAACGGCTCGATGAGCAGCAGCAAACACAGGTGTTGGAGTGGCGAGGCCCGGCTGGTCGCCTGCTAAGGGTGATAGCCGATCTGCTGCCTGAACTGCGACTCACTCCCTACTCCCCCCTGCCGTGGCCCGCCATCGTCACTTCGGCACTCAAAGCCATTATGCAAGGGGAGGAGCTCTCGCAACTGGTGACCCATTGCCAGAGTGAGCATGGAGGCTCACCAAGAGAGCTGCTGGATCGCTTCTCACACCATATGGGGAGTTCACTCATCGAATGGCAAGAGCAGTGGCAGCTTTACCAGACCCACCTGCACCTCAAACAGGGGCAGAGCGAAGAGCAGGCATACCGCCAGGCTGGCTTTGCCAGTCAGGAGCAGTACCTGCAGAGCTACCAGCGTTACCTTGCGCCCTGAATGATCGTTGAGCCATGCGAACCACCTTTCGCTCCCAGATATAGCCAGATAGCCTTACGGAACAGACCATGATCATCGCCAGTCAAATCGAACTCTTGCGCGGCAACAACAAGCTGCTGGATAACGCCAGTGCCACCATCTATCCAGGCCATAAGGTAGGGCTGGTCGGCAAGAATGGCTGCGGCAAATCCTCCTTCTTCGCCCTGCTCAAAGGAGAGCTGGGAGTGGATAACGGCTCCCTCTCCCTGCCCGCCAGCTGGCAGTTGGCCTGGGTAGCTCAGGAGACTCCGGCGCTGGATAAACCCGCTCTGGAGTATGTGATGGATGGTGACCGTGAATACCGGGCACTGGAGGCAGAGCTGGCGACCGCCGAACAAGCCGGGGATGGCCTCAAGGTCGCGGAGCTACATGGCAAACTCGAAGCAATTGGGGCCTATACCATTCGCGCCCGTGCTGGCACTCTGCTGCATGGTCTGGGTTTTGCCAGCGAACAGCATGACAACCCGGTACGCGCCTTCTCCGGTGGCTGGCGCATGCGTTTGAATCTGGCTCAGGCACTCCTCTGCCGCTCCGACCTGCTGCTGCTGGATGAACCGACCAACCACCTGGACTTGGATGCGGTGATCTGGCTCGAAGGGTGGCTCAAGGGCTATCGTGGCACCCTGATCCTCATCTCTCACGACCGGGACTTTCTGGATCGGGTGGTCGGCCGCATCATCCACATTGAAAATGGCAAGCTCAACGAATACACGGGAGGCTACTCCGATTTCGAGCTGCAACGCGCCGAACAGCTGGCCCAGCAACAATCCATGTATGAGAAGCAACAGGTGGCCATGGCCCACATGCAATCCTACATAGATCGCTTTCGCTATAAGGCCAGTAAAGCCCGTCAGGCGCAGAGCCGTTTGAAGGCGATGGAGCGGATGGAGAAGATACTCCCCGCCCATGTAGACTCCCAGTTCAGCTTCAGCTTTCGCGAGCCAGACGCCCTGCCCACCCCACTGATGGTGATGGAGAATCTCAGCGCCGGTTATGGTGAGAAGCTGATCCTGGAGAAGATCAAACTCAATCTGGTCCCCGGCTCCCGCATCGGCCTGCTGGGGCGCAACGGTGCCGGTAAATCCACCTTCATCAAATTGCTGGCCGGAGAGCTGGCACCGCGCTCAGGTGTACTTGAGCCGGCCAAGGGCGTGAAGATCGGCTACTTTGCCCAGCACCAGCTCGAGTATCTGCGCTCAGATGAGAGCCCCCTTGCCCACCTCACTCGTATGGCACCCGACAAAACCGAGCAGGAGCTGCGCAACTTTCTTGGCGGCTTTGGCTTTCAGGGGGACAAGGCGCTCGAGCCCGTAGGCCCCTTCTCCGGCGGTGAAAAAGCACGCCTGGTTCTAGCCCTGGTGGTCTGGGAAAAGCCCAACCTGCTCCTGCTGGATGAGCCCACCAACCACCTGGATCTGGAGATGCGCGAGGCGTTGACCCTGGCCCTGCAGGGGTTTGAAGGCGCCATGGTCGTGGTCTCTCACGACAGACACCTGCTACGCACCACCACGGACGATCTCTATCTGGTTCACGGTGGCCGGGTTGCAGCCTTTGATGGCGATCTGGATGACTACCACAAATGGTTGCTGGAGCTGGAAAAGAGCCAAAACAACCCGGAGAGCGGCACAGAGGCTGGCAGCCACTCGGCATCGGCACGCAAGGATCAAAAACGCAGAGAAGCTGACTTCCGCCAGGCTATCCGTCCACTCAAGCAACAGTTGGAAAAACTGGAAAAGCGTATGGAGAAACTGCAAGGCGAGCTGGCCGAGATTGAGCAAGCCTTGGCCGATCCCGAGCTTTACAGCGAAGGGGCCAAAGCCACGCTTACAGGCCTGTTGGCCAAACAGGGTCCGCTCAAAAATCAACTCGAAGAGGTGGAGCTGGAGTGGATGAGCGTAAGCGAAACCCTCGAGCAGAAAGAGCAAGCCTTCGCGGCGGGCTCATAAGAGCAAAACGAATAACACACCAGGGGAGCCAGACAGCTGGCGCCCCTCGGCGCCAAGCCAGGCCTCGGAGGCCACCCCATCAGCCCAGGAGGATCCATGCTAAGTTACCGCCACGCCTTTCACGCTGGCAATCACGCCGACGTGCTCAAGCACGCCACTCAGGCACTCATCATAGAGCAGCTTAAAGGCAAGGATAAACCCTTCTGCTACCTGGACACCCACGCAGGCGGCGGCTGTTATGATCTGACGGGTGAATGGCCCCAGAAGCGAGCTGAATACCTTGATGGCATAGCCCGTCTCTGGCCCGAGCGGGCGCAATGGCCCGAACTGGCTAGCTACCTGGAGGTGATCGCTACCCTCAACGAGCAGGATCTGCGCTTCTACCCCGGCTCACCGGAAGTCGCTCGCCACCTGTTGCGCGAACAGGACAAGCTGATGCTGATGGAGCTGCACAATCAGGAGATAGAGATATTGCGCCGTCATCTGGGCCATGACAGCCGCACCGCCATTCATCACAGGGATGGCTTCGAAGGGCTGCTGGCCCTGCTTCCCCCTACCCCGCGCCGCGGCATGGTGCTGATTGACCCGCCCTATGAGCTCAAAGAGGATTATCAGCGGGTCTTGCAGACACTCAAAAAGGCGATGCAGAAGTGGCCCACCGCCATCTACGCCCTCTGGTACCCCATACTGGGAAAAGAGGTGGATCGCAGCCGGAGCATGCTCGAAGAGTTCAAGTATGCCGGATTCCCCTCCGTGCTCATTGCCGAGCTGGAGGTAGCCGCCCAACCCGAGGAGTGGGGCATGAACGGCTCAGGCATGTTGCTGCTCAATGCACCCTGGCAACTGGACAGCCAACTCGACGCCCTGCTACCCAAGCTGTGCCAGAGCCTGGCGCAGGGAGAGGGGGCCAAATGGCGCGTTGAGTGGTTGGCCAAACCGGAGTAAGGCAGAGCTAAAGACGTCGGCCAGGGAAATAGATGGGGGGCATGTCGCACCGATGTTAGTCATAAGACCCGATAATAATGGTGCTGGTTAAACTCGTTCGGGGTGAGCCTGTCGCCCCGTTCATGGTGAGCTTGTCATCCCGTTCGTGGTGAGCTTGTCGTCCCGTTCGTGGTGAGCTTGTCGAACCATGGGCAAGTAAAATCTAATAACCTGATTTTAAAGAAATTACCCTCCCCTTCGACAAGCTCAGGGTGAACGGGGTTAATAGTATATAGGTGGCGATCTGTGGGCCTGTCACCCCGTTCGCAGTGAGCCTGTCGCCCCGTTCGTGGTGAGCTTGTCGAACTGCGCGTTAAACTAGGTATTCACGAGCTTCTTTCGACAGGGTGAGCAGAGTTAATGGGCTTGACGAACATTAGGCATTGCACCCTACTCTATCGCCAGCAATCTGCCGGCAACTTTAACCTGGTGAGATCGGCCGTATCCCCCTGAGGAGCCGAAGGGTCACTGCGCAGTTTCAAGGTAGTACAGCCGGTATCATTGACCTGGCTCTTACCCGTAGTGGCCGTAGCCGTCAGGGTGTAGGTAGAACCACTCACCGTCAGGGCATAACCGTAATAGTCCGTTGATACACCACCAATAGCCGCCATGGTCGTCGCATAGGTGGCATTGGTCACCCGATACTCTTCAAGCTTCAGCTGGGCTGATAGCAGATGCTCAAGCGCCTCGGCTCGGCGATTCCTCACCACATGAGCCTGAAAGCTGGGAAAGGCAATACTTGCCAGGATGGCCAACACCACCAAGGTCATCATCAACTCCAGCAGGGTAACCCCTCGACTCTTCATTTTATGACTTTCCTTCTCACTCTTGGCTATGAGCATCTAGACTCTACTTATAGTGTGAGCATTTTTTGGTGATTACGCCAAGGGGTCAACGTGAAACATATCAACAAAGGGTTTACGCTGATCGAAGCCATGTTGGTGATGGCCGTCTTGACCATACTCCTGGCCGTGGGTGTGCCCAATTACCAGCAATTTCGAAGAGATCACGAACTGATTGGCGCGGCCTATGCCCTCTATGGTGACATTCAGCTCGCCAGGACCGAGGCCACCAAAACCAACAGCAGTGACATTCACATCTATATATTCAACGACTCGGGGAGCAACTGGTGCTATCGCATCACGGATCGCGATACCGACACCTGTGACGCCTGCAATGCCACTTGCGATATCAATGGTGATGGCCTAACTAGAGGCAACGATCAGAGCAACTTTGCCAGCACCACCATGGTGACGACATCAGGCAGCGTCAGCACCATCAATATCGAAAACCGGCGTACCGGGCTTGATCCTGATGGTGACCACATCACGTTTGATCTGGCCGGGCGTCAGATCCAGGTTGAACTCTCACCGATTGGCTCCACAAGGGTCTGCACTCCCAGTGGCACCAGCTTGTCAGGAATTGAGTCATGCACCTAATTCAAGCCCGAGGCTTCTCTTTGGTCGAGTTGATGGTTGCCATGGTGATCGGACTTATCGTGGCTACCATTGCCCTGCTCATGTATGTAGCCATCATCAAGGCCAACTCCACCTCCATCCAGTCGGCCAGGCTCACCCAAGCTTTGCAAGCCAGCCTGGATGTGATGGAGCGAGACATCAGGCGGGCTGGTTACCTGGCCCCCAGCTCAGCCAGCTCAGCCATAGATGTCGGCTACGTCAACCGTTACCAGAATGATGCTCAATTTTCACTGCACACCAGTGCAGCCACGCCAACGCTGCAGGACCTACACCCCTCTGCCCCAAACTTTTCCTGCATCTTGCTGCGCTATGATGCGAATGATGATGGCAGCATAAGTGGAACAGACGAACTTCTGGGCTATCGCTATAACAGCACAGACGAGACCATTGATATTAAAACCTGGGCGACACTTGCCGACCAGCGCAGTGAGCTCTGTACAGATAGCGGCTGGGAGGCCATGACGGGGGACGGCTCCACCCGGATCACCTCTCTCATCTTCACCATAGCGCCAAGCAACGGTGTTGACACAGACTCAGGCCAGCGCAGCATCAACATAGATATTCGCGGCTCCAGTCGGCTCAACTCTGCTCTGCAGATGCGCCTGCAACGACAAGTGAGGGTGCGCAATGACCAACCGTAGCCAACTGCACGGGTTCGTTACCCTGACGATCACCCTCATCATCATCATCATAGTGATCTTTGCCTCCCTGCTCACAGGCAGGCTTCTGACAGGCAACCAGCGGATCGCCGCCAATGAACTGCGCTATCGCGAAGCCTTCTCCGTGACAGAAGGGGGAGTAGAAGCCCTGCTTGGTGCCTGGAAT
>JBOFBS010000035.1:0-2197 GCA_051645725.1 Aeromonadaceae bacterium
TGGCTCAGCTGACCAGCGGCGGACTCCTGCTGGGAGCCTTTTTCATCGCCACCGACCCCGTGACCAGCCCAACCAGCAGCCTGGGTAAACTGATCTTCGGGGCCGGATTTGGCTTCCTGGTCTTCGTCATCCGTTCATTCGGGAACTTCCCGGAAGGGGTCGCCTTTGCCATTCTCATCATGAATGCCGCCACCCCCCTCATCGATACCTATACCCGTCAAAGTGTCTACGGCTACCAGAGTGAGAAGAAGGAGGAGCAGGCATGAGCTTAGCTGCACAGTTAACCCGGATAAATTGGCGTGAACACCCGGGCTGTCAAGCCGCGCTGCTTGGCATCTTCGCCCTACTGGTTTGTGGCAGCGTCAGCCTGAGCAGCCGCTTGACGGCGGGCAGTATTGCCGCCGCCCAGCAGGCCGATACCCAGCGCATGCTGGCCCAGGTTCTGCCCGAGAGTCTATATGACACCTCACCGGCCAAGGAGGAGTTAACCCTCACCCTGGATGGTCAGCCCGTGCACCTGTTTCGCGCCCGGCGCGAAGGCAAGGTTTCGGCCATCGCCCTGTTCGCCGAGAGCCGGGGTTATGGTGGCCCCATCAAGCTACTGCTAGGCCTGGACGCCCAGGGTACTCTCACTGGGGTACGGGTGGTTAGCCACACCGAAACCCCAGGCTTAGGAGACAAGATTGAGCTGGCCAAGACCGAGTGGATCCTGGGGTTCAATGGTAAATCGCTCCACGACCCAAGCGATGCGGGCTGGAAAGTGAAAAAAGATGGCGGGGAGTTTGACTCCTTCACCGGCGCAACCATCACTCCGCGCGCCGTGGTCAAGGGTGTCTATGAAACTTTGCAACTTTTTGCCAAGCACAAGGCTCAACTGCTGGACAGTGCGGACACCAACCGCCAGGAGGTAAAATAATGTTAAGCGAATACAAAAATCTGATGGCCGATGGCCTGTGGCGTAACAACGTTATCTTTACCCAGCTCTTGGCCCTGTGCCCCTTGATGGCCGTCACCACCACGGCCACCAACGGCCTGGGCATGGGGCTTGTGACTGCAGCCGTACTGATTGCCTCCAACCTGCTGGTTTCGCTCATTCGCAACATAGTGCCGAACCAGATCCGCATTCCCATCTTCACCCTGCTGATTGCCGCCCTGGTGACCCTGGTCGATCAGGCGATGAATGCCTGGATGCACGAGCTGCACCGGGTACTGGGGCTCTTTATCGCCCTGATTGTGGTGAACTGCGCCATCTTGGGGCGAGCCGAAGCCTATGCCATGAAGAACAAACCGCTGGCTGCCACAGTGGATGGACTGGCCACAGGCCTCGGTTTCACACTGGGGTTGGTCATAGTCGGCGGCTGTCGGGAGATATTGGGTAGCGGTACCCTCTTCACCGGTGCCTCTCAGCTGCTGGGGCCGCACTTTACCTTCATGGAGCTGACTATCCTGCCGGGCTACCGAGGCTTTTTGCTGATGTTATTGCCGCCGGGAGGCTTCATCATGATGGGGTTACTGCTCGCAGGCCAGCGCCTGCTCCAGCGGCTGGGGCAGCGCCAACGCGCCAGCCAATCTGCCACCAACAGCACAACGGGAGAGTGTCATCCATGAAGATCAGCGTAGCCCATGCCCGGGGCGCCAAGGGCCATTGGTTCGAGCTGGACTTACCCGAGCCTGTCACCGCCCTCGCCGCGCTTCACGCCTCACCCCTGCTCCAGCTCTACCCGGATCTGGATCCGAGCCAGCACAAGATCGGCATTTTCGGCAAGAGCTGTTCACCCGATACCGAGCTCAAAGTCGGCGACAGGGTGGAAATCTATCTCCCGATCCAGCGTACACTCGGGGATGATGATGACGATGATGAGTGATACCTGCAGTGAATTCCTGTAGTAAAGAGCCCGGCCATGTGCCGGGTTTTTATTCAGCCCGCCACGCTGGCTGAGATGACACAATGAACATGACAAAAATTAACCTGGCTATCCCCCCAATGCCACTCAGTTAGCCAGGGAGAGATAGCCTGTTGAGCCAACGCCCCCGGGAAAGGGTTTACCACCCGTTGGCAAGGGATGTTGGCACTCCCGAACCGCTTAATGACCTGCATTAGGACGATCCCCCCACTTCGGGTACTGTTTTTGCAGCCTGACTGATGCAGTGCAAAATAGTGATATTTTGTGACGACAAAAGCGACATGGCTGCGACA
>JBOFBS010000036.1:0-2026 GCA_051645725.1 Aeromonadaceae bacterium
ACACTCAGCAATTCATGCATGCAGGCAATGGATAGGGCTTCACCGCGGCTGAGGATCTGCGCCTGAATATTATCCGGGCATTGGCCCAGCAGGGTGATGCCTTGCATCTGCCGACGAACACCGGCAAATTCAAGCTCCATTCGCGCCTTGAGCTTGCTGTCGTCCAGCGCTGGATATTTACTCTTTAAGCCAGCAATCAGGCGGGTGAAGATCCCTTCAATCTGCGCCAGAGTTTCTGAGGCATCCAGCCCCCGGCTCGTCTGTTCCACCAAGGCAACCAGGTGATTGGTCACCTTGGCAGGAGCTGACAGAACCAACGCCACCTGAGCTTGCTGCTGGTTGTTAACCACAATGTCCGATACCCGCAAAAAACGCTCGGCATCAGCCAGTGAAGAGCCTCCAAACTTCAAAACACGCATACACATCTCCCTGTAACGAAAAAGCCCGTACCTTAGGGGTACGGGCTTTTGAAATTTCTGAACCTGTTGTCAGTGCACTCAGCAGCCCGCCCCGATACCACCCAAGGTGGTGCCGGTAATAATAATTGTGGTGGTGCGGGTGATCACTGACAGCATGTTGGAAATCAAACCTGAATGAATAAACGCGCTTAGCAATACCGGATTGCCCTACTACCTGTCAATCTATTCTTGAATTTGCCAACGCCTTGGCCAGATCCTTGCACAGCAGATGTAACAGGTTCATATCCCGCTGTGCCAGCATAGGAATGCCATCCAGCACCCACTTCCTTAGTTTTTCATCCTGAGATACACCGATTGCATCGAGTATTTGTTCTGATTGTGATTGCAGAGCATGGACCTGAGCCTGTTCAGGTTGGGCAACCTGCTCGGGGACAGTTTCCCCATCGAATAATGTGGAGAGCTCATAGGCATATAACATGATGGCCTGCCCCAGATTCAAGGAGGGGTAACCCACTCGCAATGGCAAATAGCTAACCAGATCGGCTTGTGCCAGTTGGGCATTGGACAAACCGGACTCTTCGCACCCAAACAGAATGCCGATACGACGTAAGCTGGATTTGCTGCGGATCTGCTGGCACACCTCATCCGGCGTCAAATAACGGTAGTGTTCGTCACGCTGCCGCGCCGTTGTCGCGACCACCAGATCCAGGTCAGCCAAGGCATCAGGTAAATCCTCAAACCGTTGCGCACTGGTCAGCAACTCCTGTGCACCATGAGCAACCCAGTGCGCCTCATCCCGGGGATGCACATCACTGGCAACAATCCGCAACTGTGCAAACCCCATGGTCTTGAGAGCCCGTGCCGCAGCACCGACATTTTCCGGTCGTGCCGGCGCCATCAGGATAAAAATGAGTTCCATAGCATCTCCCTCTCCCACGAGGGCGCCAATCTAGCGTCAGCGCCAGGGGAATACCAGCACTTGCACTATTATTCCCATGGTGCCGCGGGGTGACCGACCATAAATATAACTTGGCTCACTGATCCTGGGATGTAGCTGTGCCATGCTTATGCTCATTGTATGCAGGGAGTCCCATGAACCGACTAGGCAACCGTCTCTTATTTGCTATCTGTATGCTGGCCATGATGAGCCCGGCAGGGGCGGTCGTGCACAGCTTTGGATCAGGGAAAACGGCTCTTGGCGATCATATCTATGTCAGTACTTACACGCCTTCTCTGCTCGAACAGAACTTGTACGCCAAACAGCAGTTGATCTATGACTGGCAATTCAAAGGGGGCTATCAAGAGAATTGGAAAGGTTGGTACTCCTTCTTTGAAACGGGCGCCGCCAAGCCCAATGTGGATGGCATCACTCAACAGAACTATCAATTCAGCTCCGGTGTCGGTTACCACTGGAATGACAACCTGATCCTATCCAGCAGCATGCGGCAAATTTTTGCTGAAACGTCCGATACCCAGCTCGAATTCAGCTCAACCCTGCAGTTAAGCCAAGTCCTGAGTGTACAGGCCGCCTATGGCCTTTCCAAAGATGAGAGCCTGCAAGAAATTGCCTTGGGCCTCGCTTACCAGTTTTAACCGCACCGCCACCC
>JBOFBS010000037.1:0-2346 GCA_051645725.1 Aeromonadaceae bacterium
GGTATTACCCTTACCGATCTGGGCTCTAAATTTCAGGATATCTGCGCGCGTGATGGCATCGATCGGATGTGAGCCAAAAGTAGGCAGTAGATAACACTCAAAGATGGAATTGATATTGAGAAGGTGACTGTTCTTCCAGAATGCTTCATTTTCGGCAAGCCATTCTCCACTAAAATCTGCAAAGGTTGGCATATTTGAGATGAGCAGGGGTGTTTCAGGTTGCTTGGCTATCAGTTGCATGGTGGCTGCATCATGTTGCTCGAATTGAGCTCTGCGATTGCTGCTCGGAAAGTAGTTGCCGTAGACAAAACGCCCCAAGCGGATCGCTGTGTCTATTTCAGTCATGATCTTCTCGAGTTTTGCTCGGTTGAGCTTGGTATCCTTCAGCAGTGTTTGCTCTCTGCAACGCACCATCTGATAGTGAAAATCAAAGAAGAGCTTGCCATCACGGCTTCGTATGCTACCCATGGCAGATACCTCCATTAGCCATTGGTATTAACGCAAATGGCCTGACGGTGGTCTTGTACATCTCCTGCTCTATAGCCTCCCATATATAGAGTACTTTTCTTCCACCAAAAGGGCGTATGTAGTGGATACCCTCCAAAAACACAGTGTCCTTGAGCCCATGACTGATGTAAGCTGAACTAAACTTGATACGGTTGGCTAGCTCGTTTGCAGTAAGTAATGTATTGTTCATACAACACCTCTCTTGTTCTTAAGGTGATAGCTTTGTTCTACAAAAGAACAATACATCATTCGGTGGCGTTCTGTCAAAGAACATTTGTGCTTATTTTAATATGGCCTAAAAATTAACTATGATTCGTTTTCGTCTGAAAGAGCTTATTGCTGACAAGGAATTTAAAGAGCAGCGCAAGATCACTCTCACTGAGATTGCAGAGAGCACGGGTGTGAATAGAACCTCTTTATCCAAGATGCAGAACCCTGCTACTCGTCACTCAACGACCACGAATGCGATCGATTCACTTTGTGAATATTTTGGGTGTGAAGTAGGGGAGTTGATGATTTACATCCCTGAGCAGAAGGCTAAAGCTGAGTAATAAAACATCGATGTGTGCAGGAAAACCGCTCAATGAGATGCCTTGCCGTGGTCTTTGCAGAACGACCTGCACCCCGGAAAAAATGCAGGTAGAAATCAGGGTATCCCAAAAAACTCTGGATTTGGTACTCAATGCCATCAAACACCAATCGAACCGGCTATCCTGCTTAATGCAGTGTATCAGTCCCATCTATAACGGTTTGGCTATTACTGATCCGGTGTCGCCAGCTTGAACTTGCAGCCTTGGGCAATTAGCTCATCGCGGTTTTTCAGCAGCAGGGGGTAGTTGTCCGGATGCTGCTGATGCTGGTCGTTATAGCAGACTTGCATCCTGTCCAGGGCGTAATGCACCAGAGGCAGGCGTTGGCTAAAACGCAGCTGGCCGTCCTGCATGGCGTAATCTTGGGCAATGATTGCCTGTTGGCCAGGGGGCAAGCAGGGATTAGGGATGATTACCAGCTCAACCTGGGTACTCCACTCGACATCCTGTTCACGGCCATGTGGCGAGGCATCCAGCAAGTCCGGCACGCCGCGAAAGCGACTCATCACAAAGTCGAGATATTCACCGCGTTTTTCACAGTAGGCGCGCACATGCCAGCGGATCCCATCGTAGATCAGGGTGTGTGGCACAATGTTGCGCCCGCTGACGACCTCGGAACTGAGCGATGCATAATCGACATCCACTCGCAGTTGGTTGCGGGCCGCTTGCACCAAGCCTCGGACAATCGCCGGATCGACATGACGGGAGGGCACATCCAGTACTTCGGTATGGCCATAGCGTAAGTCCATCAACGACAAGGTGCTGGTCTGCGCCTTGTCCTGATGCAACAGGTGTAGGTACTCATTGACCGAGCCCTGACTGAATGAGGGCTTGAAATCGGCAGTAGGCCTGTACCCCTTGAGCCTGCGGTCGTACTCCAATCCGGTTGGGCTGAACTCGCCGATATAGCGGTTGATGTCCTTGGAAGCCTGCTGGCGGCCGATATTGAAGGCGTTGCATAGGTGATTGGTGGTCAGCCGTCCCTCCCATTGCAGCACTATCTCCAGCAGACGAAAACGTAGCGTCTGATCCCAGGTCAGAGTTTCCTTGCTCATTCTTCCTTCCTTTTATCTGCTCGAAAAGGCGACATGTATGTGTCACCAGTATAGTCATGACTATACAGGCGACATATGCTTGTGTCATCAAATGACGCCGAGGAGAGCACTATGTTCAGCCAGCATGCCATTACGCGAATGCAGCAACGCGGTATCTCGGATGAGGCCGTTGCCTTGCTGTTGGATTACGGCCG
>JBOFBS010000038.1:0-13134 GCA_051645725.1 Aeromonadaceae bacterium
TGGAGACATATTCGGCGCGACCTATGGCGGCCAGGTGAGCATGTTGTGGGCCGACGGAGGGGAAGTCTAGCCCCGCGGATATGGAGTAGGACTCCTCGATCTGGCCATGTTTATCCTGCATCAGGTAGGAGTGCATGCCGAAGAAGACCCCCTTGGTGCCGTGACCGAGCGGGGCACCGTGCTCGCCGCTCTCGATGCCGTGACCGCCCGGCTCGACGCCGATGAGACGCACGCCCGCCTCGTCGATGAAGTCGGCAAACATGCCGATGGCATTGGAGCCGCCGCCGACACAGGCGATGACAGCATCAGGCAGGCGATGCTCTAGTTGCTGCAGTTGCTCCTTGGCCTCTTCACCTATCATGCGCTGGAATTCGCGCACTATGGTGGGGAAGGGGTGGGGGCCGGCTGCCGTGCCCAGCATGTAGTGGGTATCTTCGTAGTTGGCTGTCCAGTCGCGTAGTGCCTCATTACAGGCATCCTTCAAGGTGGAGGAGCCGGCATGAACGGCCACCACTTCAGCCCCCATCAGGCGCATGCGAAAGACGTTGGGCTTCTGACGCTCCATGTCGACCGCCCCCATGTAGATACGGCAGGGGAGATCGAGCAGGGCACAGGCCAGGGCGGTGGCGACCCCATGTTGGCCGGCGCCTGTCTCGGCAATGATTCGGGTCTTGCCCATGCGCTTGGCCAGCAGGGCCTGCCCCAGTACCTGATTGGTCTTGTGGGCACCGCCGTGCAGCAGATCTTCGCGCTTGAGATAGAGTTTGGTCTTGGTGCCCTTGGTGAGGTTACGGCACAGAGTCAGCGGAGTGGGGCGTCCGGCGTACTCGGTCAGCAGGGAGCGAAACTCCTGGTGGAAGGCCGGGTCCTGCTGGGCATCGATAAACGCCTTTTCCAGCTGCAACAGGGCCGGCACCAGGATCTGCGGCACATACATGCCGCCGAATTCACCGAAGAAGGGGTTGAGCAGTGTCATGATAATGTTCTTCCTTAAATGAGGTGGCGCATCAGTAGGCGCGCAGGGCGGTAAAGGCCTGGCGCAGCTTGTCGGCATCCTTGATGCCAGGTGCGGCCTCTACTCCAGAGTTCAAATCCAGCCCCAGACATCCAGCCTGGCTTGCGGCTTGGGCGTTATCCGGGCCTATGCCGCCGGCTAGCAGCAGCTTGCTCTTGTCCAGGGGGCTGAGCAGTTGCCAGTCAAAGCTCTGGCCTGTACCGCCACTTTGGTTACCCACCTTGCTATCGAGCAGGATGCGATCGACCAGGGGGCTCAGGCTGTCGATCTGCTCTTGCGGCAGAGAGTGGCTGATGGCGATGGCCTTCCAGATCTGGCAGCTGGCCGGGAGTTGGTTGCGAAGCGCCGTTATGTAGCCGGCATCCTCCTCGCCGTGCAACTGAACGGCGAATAGCCCCAGCTTGTTGACGGTCAGCAGTATGGTCTCAGGCTTGGCGTTTTGAAACACCCCCACATAACGCAGTGGGGCGCCCGCCATCACGGCTTGGGCCTGGGGCAGATCCACATAACGGGGGCTCTTGCCGACGAAGATGAGGCCGCCATAGAGGGCGCCGGCCTGGTAGGCTGCCGCCGCATCATCGGCCCGGGTCAGGCCACACACCTTGTTTTGCCCCAGGATCAGCTGACGGCAGGCCAGCTCGATATCCGCCTGGCTCATCAGGGAGGAGCCCACCAGGAAGCCGTTGGCATGGTGGCTCAGATCCTTGACCTGATCATGGGTGTAGATGCCGGACTCACTGATGATGATGCGGTCACGCGGCAACTTATGCGCCAGCTCTTTGGTTCGGTTGAGATCGATGGAGAGATCCCGCAGGTCGCGGTTGTTGATCCCGACTACCTTGGCCCCCAGCGTGATGGCCCGCTCCAGCTCCTCTTCGTTGCTCACCTCTGTGAGTATGCCCAGCTTCAGCTCACGGGCTACCGCCGCCAACTGCTGGTAGGCGGTGTCGGTCAGGACCGAGAGCATCAGCAGTATGGCATCGGCCTGATAGTGGCGGGCCAGGTAGATCTGGTACGGATCTATGATGAAGTCCTTGCACAGAACGGGCACGCTCACCTGGGCCCGAACCTGTGGCAGGAACTCAAAGTTGCCCTGGAAGTACTTCTCATCCGTCAGTACTGAGATGGCCGAGGCATGACGGCCATAGATGCGGGCTATGGCGCCCGGATCAAAGTCATCCCGGATCAACCCCTTGGAGGGGGAGGCTTTCTTGCACTCCAGGATGAAGGCGGTTTTGCCCTGGCTCAGGGCCGCCTCAAAATCGCGGTCGCTGGCGGTGAGGCTGGATTGGAAGCTGGCCAGCGGTTGCACCTCTTGGCGGGCAGCGATCCATTGCTGCTTGTCGGCCACTATCTTGCCCAACACAGTCTGATTGATCGACTCGATATTGATGAATTCGGGGTTGAGCATCGGTTACTCCTGTAAGTGGCTCAAGGCGGCAAGACGGTGACACAGCTCCAGAGGCTGACCACTCTTGAGGGTGGCCATGGCAAGTTCAGCCCCTTGGTGCAGGTTATCTACTCGCCCCCCCATCCAGAGCAGGGGAGCCAGATTGATGGCGATGACGCTGTTTTGTGCATCACTCCCCTTACCCGCCAGGATTGCCTCGCTCAGCTGGCGGTTCTCCGCTGGCTCGCCACCTCGAATGGCTGCGAGCGGGTACTCTTGCAGGCCGAAGTCAGCCGGTGTCAGGCGACTATGGCGGATGACGCCGTTACAGAGTTCGGCTACCTGGGTGGCGCCGTGAATGGCTATCTCATCCAGCCCTGAGCCATGTACCACCATGCCGCGGTTCAGACCCAACTGCAGCAGGGTCTCGGCGATCGGGGTGACCAGGGCTTCACTGTAGACCCCCATCAGTTGATAGGTGGGGCGAGCCGGATTGATGAGCGGACCCAGCACATTGAATATGGTGCGGGTCTTCAGGGCATTGCGCACCGGCATGGCGTGGCGGAAGCTGCTGTGATACTCGGGAGCGAAGATGAAGCAGACATTGAGCTCATCCAGACAGCGACGGGCTATGGTTGGGCTCATGTCCAGCTTGACCCCCAGTTGCGAGAGCAGATCGGAGGAGCCCGTCTTGGAGGAGACGCTGCGGTTACCGTGCTTGGCCACCTTGATGCCACAGCAGGCACCGGTCAGGGCGGCCAGAGTTGAGACATTGATGGTGTGCAGGCCATCACCGCCCGTACCCACTATGTCGCAGAAGGGGTAATCCGGGCGCGGGAAGGGCTTGGCGGCGGCCAACAGGGCCGATGCGGCGCCAGCAATCTCGCTGGGCGATTCCCCTTTGATCTTGAGCGCGGTCAGCAAGGAGGAGAGGATGATAGGGTCCATCTCGCCGCGCAGCAGCACCTCAAACAGCGCCTGAGTCGCCTCGCGACTCAGACTCTCGCCCCGGTAGAGCTTCTCCAGTGACTCATGCATGAGCGCTCTCCTTCTCAGTGACGAAGGCGAGGCTCTGGGTCAAGAGACGCGCACCATCTGTAGTCATGATGGACTCGGGATGGAATTGAAAACCCAGCACCCTGTCCTGGCGTTGCAGCACGGCCATGGGCATCTCCTTATAGTGGGCTATCACCTCCAGTTCATCCGGAACGAAGGTGGCGACCAGGGAGTGGTAACGGGCAACAGACAAGGGGTTGCTGAGCCCGGCAAACATATCCTTGCCGCTGTGATCGATGAGCGAGCTCTTGCCGTGAATGATTTCACCTGCCGAGCCAACCGTGCCGCCATAGTACTCGCAGATGGCCTGGTGGCCCAGGCAAATTCCGATAATGGGCACCTTGCCCCGGCACAGACCAATGAGCTCAATCATACAGCCCGCCTCATGGGGGGCGCCGGGGCCTGGAGAGAGCACCAGCACAGGGTCATCCGTACAAGCCTGGATCTGGGCGAAGATCTGCTCGGCGGGCAGGTTGTTGCGGTAGATGCGCACCTCTTTGCCCAGGGTGCGGAATTGATCCACCAGGTTGTAGGTGAAGGAGTCGAAGTTATCGAGCAGGAAAATGGTATTAGCCATGGGTCACCTCCGCGAGTGTCTTACCGTGGGCCAGGGCGATGGCATTGAGCACGGCCGCGGCTTTACTGCGTGTTTCATCGGCCTCAGCCTGTGGGCGGGAGTCATAGACGACACCGGCGCCAGCCTGGACATAGGCGATGCCATTTTTGACAAAGGCGGAGCGGATGACGATGCAGGTATCCATGTCGCCAGTGCCACTGAGGTAACCCACGGCGCCGCCATAGCTGCCACGGCGTTGCCCCTCTACCTCACGGATGAGCTCAGAGGCGCGGATCTTGGGGGCGCCGGTCAGGGTGCCCATGTTCATGCAGGCCTGATAGGCGTGCAGGGCATCCAGATCGTGGCGCAGGGTGCCGACTACCTTGGAAACCAGGTGCATGACATGGCTGTAGCGATCCACCTTCAGGAGATCTCGCACATAGCGGGTGCCGGGTTCACTGATGCGGGCGATGTCGTTACGCGCCAGATCCACTAGCATCAGGTGTTCGGCTGTCTCTTTGCTGTCCTGGCGCAGATCCAGCTCGATGCGGCCATCCAGATCCAGATTGATGGTGCCATCCGGGTTGAAGCCGCGACGGCGGGTACCGGCTATCGGGTACATTTCGACCTGACGGTTATGGGCCTCGAATTTGACGGCACTCTCGGGTGAGGCGCCAAACAGGGTGAACTCCCGATCGTTCATATAGAACATATAGGGGCTGGGGTTGGTTTTCTTGAGCTGGCGATAGGCCAGCAGCGGCTGTGGGCAAGCCAGAGCGAAGCTGCGTGAGGGGACGACCTGGAAGATGTCGCCTTTACGGATATGTCCCTTCAGCCGCTCTACATCGGCACAGAAGGCCTTGTCATCGCGGTTGCTGCTGATCATGCCATCCAGTGGCAGCGCCGCGGGCAGCGCCGGGGCCACGAAGTGATCACAACACTCGGTCAGTGTGCTCAGGCGCGTCTGCAGACGGGCATATTCTGTGGCAAAGTGTTCGCCGCCAAAGGCCACGGCCCGTAATTGAGTGCGTTGCTGACGATGATCGATATGGATCAAAGTCTCGGCCACATAGAAGCAGAAGTCGGGGCAGGCATTGTCGCCATCAACTGCCGCAGGCAGGGTCTCGTAGTTGGCGATGAGGTCATAGGCAAAGATGCCGCCCAGGAAGATAGCCTCCTGCCCCTGGTCACAGTGCAGTTGTGTCAGCAGGGTGCGCAGGGTATCCAGCACCGAGAGTGCCTTGAGGCGGCTATCTTCATCCTGGATGTTATCTACGGCGGGAAAGTGCAGGGTCAGGAGCGCGGCCTCTCGGCTCTGGTCTACCGAGTCGGGCAGGGCGCTCTGCAGTCGCGCCAGAACGGCCAGCCCATTGGCGTTGAGCGCCTCGGCTTGAACCATGAGGCCCAGGCAGGTGAGACGCACACAGGCATCGATGAGCAGCAGGCTCTGGGTACCCGCTTTGGTGTCGATCTCGGCAGATTCGAGCAGCAGACTGTTGTCGCCGCTTTGGGTCAGATGGGTGAAGAGAGCCAGAGGATCGGCCACATAGTTGGCATCACGCAGCAGGGCGTGCAGGTGGTCAGGGTGCAGCTCAGTCATGCTGGTGGCCCCCAACGACGGTAGCCTGGAATTGGATGGTGCAGATTGTTGGCATGGCGATATTCCTTATAAATGATGAAAAACAACAGGTTGTGCTAGTTGAGCTCACCATCGCCAGGTCTGCTTGTTGTGTTTTTGTTTCATCTCGTCCCTGTTTCCCGGATAATAAAAAAGCCCGCTATTCCTGGCGGGCTCTCTTTGGGTATTCTGTCTGCTTAACCGTTTTTTGACATAGCAAAAGTCCCACGCCCGCTTATTTGGGAGTGTGCCACCACCAACGAAAGGTTTGGGTGAATTGCTGAGTCATGAAAAACGTCCTTGGATGACTGTATCGATAAACCAGGCATAAAGCCTGTTTGCGTGGCTACAGTAAAACGATAAAGCCGGAAGTTTGTCAAGTTTCTTTTGTATGGAACCACCAAATGCGCATCGATTTGCATAGTCATTCAACTGCCTCCGATGGCCAGCTCGCTCCGGCCGAGCTGGTGAGGCGTGCGGTCGCCCAGCGCGTCGATGTGCTGGCGCTCACCGATCACGACGTGGTTTCTGGCTTGAACGAGGCACAGGCGACCATAGTGGCCGAGCAGTTGCCGCTGCGGCTCATTCCGGGCATAGAGCTCTCCACCAGTTGGGATTCACTGGAAATTCATGTAGTAGGATTGAATATTCAATCCGAGGCGCCCGCCCTGCAGAGCGCCATCGCGACCCAGGCTCAGGCTCGGCAGGCGCGAGGTGTTGAGATTGGTCGGCGTCTGGCCAAGCAGCGTATCGAGCAGGCCTATGAGGGGACCTTGGCGCTGGCGGGGGAGGCGAGTCTGACGCGAGCCCACTTTGCCCGTTACCTGGTGCAGGCAGGTCATTGCCAGAACCAGCAGAAGGCGTTTGATCACTATCTGGGGCGGGGGGGGAAGGCCTATGTGCCTCACGCCTGGATGAGCATAGCCGCCGCCATTGAGGTGATCCACGCCGCTGGCGGTTTGGCTGTACTTGCCCATCCGGGTCGCTATAAACTTTCTACCAAGTGGCTGAAGCGTCTGCTGGCTCTGTTCAAAGAGGCGGGTGGTGATGCCATGGAGGTGAGTTTGCCCCAGCAGAGTCCACAAGAGCGAGCTAATCTGGGAGCATGGAGTCGGGAGTATCAACTGCTTGCCTCGGTGGGCTCCGATTTTCATCTCCCCACGCCGTGGCAGGAGTTGGGTAAAAATCTCTGGTTGCCCAAGGACGTGACGCCCGTATGGCAATCTTTCATTGACTCGGATGAGTCAGTTACATTCCGGGAGGAATTATGAGCCAGTTTTTTGTTATTCACCCTGAGAACCCCCAGGCTCGGCTGATCAGCCAGGCCGTGACCCATATCCGTGATGGCGGGGTGATCATCTATCCAACCGACTCGGGCTATGCCCTGGGTTGTCTGTTGGAGAACAAGACGGCGATGGAGCGCATCTGTCGTATCCGTAATCTGGATAGCAGTCACAACTTTACTCTGGTATGCCGTGATCTCTCCGAGCTCTCCCTCTACGCCCGGGTGGATAATCAGGCGTTTCGCCTCATCAAGAACAATACTCCGGGTCCCTACACCTTCATACTGAAGGCGACCAAAGAGGTGCCACGGCGCCTGATGAATGAGAAGAAGAAGAGCATAGGCATTCGTGTGCCCGCCAACCCCATAGCTCAGGCACTGCTTGAAGCCTTGGGCGAGCCACTCATGTCGACCACCCTGATACTGCCCGGTTCCCTGGTGGCCGAGTCCGATCCCTATGAGATCCGGGATAGGCTGGAGCGGGTCGTTGACCTCATCATTGATGGAGGTTACCTGGGCGAGCAGCCCACCACGGTTGTTGATTTTTCTGAGGATACCCCTGACGTGGTGCGCCACGGTGCGGGTGATCCAACCCCCTTCCTGTAAGGAAAGGTTTTTTGCATCGCCGTGAGGCGATGAGCCCCGGAGTTGAGACTCCCAGGTGGCGGTGGGGAGTCTCTCCCTGTTGCTACCCCAAGCTAGAGATGACGATCATGAGCGATAAGTTGCAGAGCGAGAAGTTGCAAAAAGTGTTGGCGCGCGCCGGGATAGGTTCGCGCCGGGAGATGGAAACCCTGATCTCCGAGGGTCGGGTGAGTGTGGATGGCAAGGTGGCAACGCTGGGGGACAGAGTCGGCCCCAACGTGGCTATTCGCATCGATGGTCATGCCATTTCGGCCAAACCGGCTGTCGAGCAGATCTGCCGCGTCCTGGCCTATCACAAGCCTGATGGCGAAATGTGTACCCGCAAGGATCCGGAGGGGCGTCCTACCGTCTTTGATCGTCTGCCGCGCATTCAGGATGCCCGCTGGGTGGCCGTAGGGCGTCTGGACGTCAACACCTCGGGCCTGCTGCTCTTCACCACAGATGGTGAGCTGGCCAATCGCCTGATGCACCCGCGTCACGAGGTGGAGCGGGAGTATGCTGTGCGGGTGTTTGGCGAAGTGGACGACAAGATGCTCAACCGCCTGCGCCTGGGGGTTCAGCTGGAAGATGGTCCCGCCAAGTTTGACAAGATACAGCGAGGCGGTGGCGAAGGTCTCAACAACTGGTTCAATGTTACCTTGAAAGAGGGGCGGAACCGGGAGGTGCGTCGCCTGTGGGAGACGCAGGAGGTTCAGGTTAGTCGCCTCATCCGTGTGCGCTATGGTGACATCAAGCTGGAGAAAAATATTCCACGTGGCGGGTGGATGGAGTTGCCCTTGGATAAGGTCAACTATCTGCGCGAACTGGTTGGTTTGCCACCGGAGAGCCGCAGCAAGGTCCTGGTGGATGACAAGCGCAGCCAGTTCAAGCAGAGCGCCCAGATCCGTCGTGCCGTGCGCAAACATCGTGAGCTGCAGCATACCGATAATCGCCAGGCGCACCCGGAGCGCAACTATGGTGGTGCAGTGCAGTTGAATGCTCCAACTACCCCTGCCAAGCCAGCTAAGAAGCCGACTCGCTCCCAGGCTCAACGCACCCGCATTGGCACCAGTGATGCGCCTCAAGGCGCTGCGCGTCGACCTGCGGCACGCAAGCCAAGGGGGTAAAGCCGTGAGTGTGGTCGTGTCACCGAGCCTCGCCAGCAAGGCGGTGGTGGTTTTTAGTGGGGGGCAAGACAGTACCACCTGTCTCATCCAGGCATTGGCGCAATATGATGAGGTACATGCCATCACCTTCAACTATGGTCAGCGCCATAGCCAGGAGATAGAGGTAGCTCGGAGTATCGCCAGTGAACTGGGCGTGGTTGCTCACAAGGTGCTGGATCTCTCTTTGCTCAATGAGCTGGCCATCTCGTCGCTGACCCGGGATGCGATCCCGGTCAGCACGGCCTTGCAGGAGAATGGTCTGCCCAATACCTTTGTGCCGGGTCGTAATATTCTCTTTTTGACCCTGGCCGCAGTCTATGCCTATCAGGTGGGGGCCGAGGCGGTGATCACTGGGGTCTGTGAGACAGATTTTTCCGGTTACCCTGATTGCCGGGATGAGTTCGTCAAGAGCCTCAATCAGGCCGTGCGGTTAGGGCTGGAACAGCCCATCCGTTTTATCACCCCCCTGATGTGGCTGAACAAGGCTCAGACCTGGGCGCTAGCGGATCACTATGGTCGTCTCGACTATGTTCGCGAGCGAACTCTGACCTGTTATAACGGTCTGATCGGCGAGGGGTGTGGCCAGTGCCCGGCCTGTTTGTTGCGTGCCCAAGGCCTGCATGAGTATCTGACGGACAAACCGCAGATCATGGCCCAGTTGCAGGCAAAATTGCTCGATTGACCCCATTTAACCTCACTATCTGCTGTTGTCATATGGTCATCACTTGACCCAAAACACCGCGCCACATACTCTGGTGCGGTGTTTTTTTCTTATGAGGCCCCTATGAACAGCGACAGTAGTCACTCGTGCTACTCCACTTCCCTAATCGTTACCGGTATCCGGTCTCTTCTGCTCTGGCGTTCATACTCTCCTCTTCTGTTGTAATTGGTTAAGTGGTTTCGACTAACTAGCTGTTTTTAATGATTTTATTTGGAGTTTGTATGCTTGAGTTTGCCTGGATCATGGATCCGACGGCTTGGTTAGGGTTATTGACGCTCGTGGTGCTGGAGATAGTGCTCGGGATAGATAACCTGCTGTTCATCGCCATTCTGGCGGAAAAGCTGCCTCCCGAGTTGCGCGACCGCGCCCGTCGCATGGGGTTGGCACTGGCACTGCTGATGCGCATGGGCTTGCTGGTGAGTATCTCCTGGCTGGCCTCCTTGACGGCTCCCATGCTGACGCTGTTTGAGCATGCCTTCTCCGGGCGGGATCTGATCCTGCTCATCGGGGGTCTCTTCTTGCTGTTCAAGGCGACTCGTGAACTGCACGGCAGACTCGAAGGCGAGGTGAGTGGGGAGGGGGAGAACAAGGTCTATGCCGCGTTCTGGACCGTGGTGGCACAGATAGTGGTGCTGGATGCCGTCTTCTCACTGGATGCCGTGATCACCGCCGTTGGTATGGCGGAGCATCTCTCCGTCATGATGCTGGCGGTTACCATCGCCATCGGTATCATGATGTGGGCCAGTAAGCCACTGACCCTGTTCGTCAATCGTCATCCTACTCTGGTGATCCTCTGCCTGGGCTTCCTGCTGATGATAGGTTTCAGCCTGGTGGCAGAAGGTTTCGGTTTCCATATTCCCAAGGGCTATCTCTATGCCGCCATCGGCTTCTCGATTCTTATCGAGCTGTTCAATCAGATGGCGCGCTCTAACCAGACCAAGTTGCTGGAGGGTAAATTAAGGCGCCGGGAGCGCACCGCCGAGTTGGTGATGCGCCTGCTGGGGGATAGCAAACAATCCGAGAACAGCCCCAGCTTTCAGGAGTCGTTACTGCCCAGTGCCGATGAGACCATGTTTGCCGACGAAGAGAAGGAGATGGTTTCCCGTGTGCTGCAACTCTCCTCTTTGCCGCTGCGAGCCGTGATGACGGTACGCCGGGATGTGGTGATGCTGGATCTGAGTGCCCCCGAAGCGCAGATACTGCAACAGTTGGCCGAGACGCCCCACTCTCGCTTGGTGGCTATTCGAGATGGTAACAAAGATGCGCCACTGGGCATCATCCGCAAGCGCGATGTCTTGGCTCGGCTGTTAAGCAAGCAGGAGCTGCTACTCGAGGCTCTGGTTCAGCAGCCGCTCTGTCTGCCGGAGACTATCAATGTCTTGAACGCGCTGGAGCAGTTCCGTCAGGCGAAGAACTATCTGGCCTTTGTCCTGGATGAGTTTGGTAACTTCGAAGGGATAGCCTCCATCCGTGACATCATGGAGGAGATAGCGGGCAAGTTACCCGAGACAGGCGAAGAGGATGATGATTTTGTGGTGCTGGGTCCGGATAGTTATCATGTCAGTGGTGATTGTCTGCTGCAGGATCTGCAACGACGCATCGGTTTCCCGGCTCCTGCCACGGCTCACTATCACACCCTGGCTGGGTGGTTGATGGATTGGTTGCAGCGCCTGCCTGAGGTGGATGAGATTCTGGAGCTGGAGGGGTGGCGCATCACGGTTGTGGCCGTGCGTTCCCACCGTATTGAAACCCTCTGGCTAACCCGGCAAGATGGCCGACCTGCGGCAACTGAGTAATGCAAGAGCGTCTCGGGCTCTTGGTTTGTACTGACATGGATGAGGATAACGGATGAAGATCAGCGGGCATGCCCTGGGTTCCTGGCTAATGAGGTGGGAGAGCCAGCAGCTGGCGGTAGAGGCGAGGGGGCAGTGGCGGAGTATCACACTGCTACTCTGCGGCATGGCGCTCTTGCTGGGTGTACAGAATCCGCTGCTCTATGGCATGACACCGGCATTTGATGCCTCGCTCTTTGCCACTATGGGCAAGATGTGGGCCGATGGGGATGTGCTCTATCGCGACATGATGGATATCAAGGGGCCGATGATCTTCCTCTTTGGTGCCATAGGCTACAAGCTGGGCGGTTTTCCTGGTATTGCCGTGCTGGAGATAGTGCTGCTGGCCCTGGGGCTCAATCTGGGGTATCGGGCCTTGGCCCGCCTGGGCTTCTCGCCTCTGGTGCGCCTTATTTCTCTGTTTTGGGTCATAGGCCTGTGCGCACTGCGCTATTACTACGGCAACATGACGGAGGATTACACCCTCTATCTGGGGTTGATAGCCAGTTACTCCTTTGTCTCACTCTTGTGCGAGGAGCGTTTTAGTTGGCGCCATGCCTGGTTGCCAGCGTTTACCTTTGGCCTGATTGCCATGATGCGTCTGAATAATGGGGCATTCTGGGGCGCCTGTTATGCGGCCATTTTCCTCATCTGGGTATGGCACCGTCAGTGGCGTGATGCCTGGCTGCTCTTCAGTTCGGCGCTCCTGGGCCTTGCTGCTGTGAGCCTGCCGCTGGTGCTCTATTTTCATCTGCATGGGGTGCTGGAGAATTTCTGGTTCTACTCGTTTGGCATCTTCATGGGTAAGAGCTATGGCAACGGCTTCTCTGTGGCGGTCGGGGCGGTTGGCTTGTTTCGTACCGGGCTGATCTGGTGGCTGTTGCCGGCGCTGGCCTTGTTGCATCTGCAGTATTGGAAGAGCACGGAGAGGGCAGAGAAAAATCGCAACTTGGGGTTGGCTCTGCTGCTGGCACTGGGGGCGCTCTTTGCCACCATCTCCAACTCTGTCTCGGGTCATATCTATGACCACTATGATCAGATCTTCTTCATCTATCTCCCCTTTGCTCTGGCGGTATGCTTGCAGGCCCTTTGTGGCTGCTGGCAGGAGCATAAGCTGCAGGGCCGCCTCTTGGCTCTGTTGCTGCCACTCTCTGCTCTCTACCTGCTCTTTCCCCACATGTTTTTTGGTTGGACCCGTTTCGAATGGCCTATGGCCAAGGTCCTCCATGATCTGGGGCTGAGTCTGTTGCTGGCGCTATTGTGTTGCCTGGCTTTGCTGGCGCTCTGGCGGCCGCTTGCCCTGGGGCGCCTCTTGCCTGGGCTGGCCGCGTGGGCTGTTTTGATTGCGCCGGCAGGGGTGCTGGCATACTCGGCATGGACAGGGGCACACACAGGACGACCTTTCTCAAGCGAGACAGCCGCCGAGGTGGCCCTGATCCGCGCGCAGACCACACCAGAGGAGAGGATCTGGGTGGATGGGATATTGCCCCAGTTCTACGTCTGGTGCGATCGCAAGCCGGGCTCGGCGTACCTTTTCTTTGATAATGTTACCCCTCCCTTTGACGTCAAGGAGCGGGTGCTAGCCGATATTCAGCGTACTCGGCCGACCTTTATCATTATCCGCAAGAAGCGTCTGGCGGCAGTGACGGCACCGGATGCCGAGCTCACGCCTTCCCAGCACGCCTTCTATCGCTATGTGTTTAGCCACTATGAACAGGTGAAACCTGGGATCTTCAAGTTGCTGCCTTCCGATAATGAGAAGGGGTGATCAGGGGAAAAGAGTGAATAAAAAAGTCCGCGCAGGCGGACTTTTTTGTTGATGGATGCGGGGTCGCGCATCGGGTCCTAGGCCAGAGGTTGGCTAGGAAATACCC
>JBOFBS010000039.1:0-1990 GCA_051645725.1 Aeromonadaceae bacterium
CTTGCCGGCTACGACCAGCAGATCGAGGCTTACTACCAGTCCCGCAGCAGCAACAACAAGCAGCAGAGCTGGAGCGGCCAGATCCGGGGCATCCTGGGCAAGGAGGCACGCCCCTTCATGCAGGATTTCCTGCGATCCAGGGGGTTCAACCTCAAGTAATGGGCCCGATGGGCGATACTAAGGGGTAATGGCGGTGTCGCCAGCGCCGCGTGATCCTGGCTTTCCCTTGTGCTCCTGCCCGTCTGGGCACAACAAATCGGGGGCAAGCTCCGCGCTGCGGACTACCTTAACTAGGTAAGCTGTTGTAGGATCACGCAATTGGATTGGGACAGGAGTTTGGACTTCCTATGATTTTAACCCTGGTATTGCTGTCTATTGGCGCACTCCTGTTTCTGGTCATCGCCTATAACGTGGTGCAGCAATATAAGCAGAAGGCAGAGGCCGACAAGCGTCACGCCATCGCCCGCCACAAGTCGGTGGTGGATGAAACCGAAGAGATGCTGCTCAACGTCAACCTGGTGCCCTTCTCCAAGAACATAGTGTTGCTGTTGCAGCACCGGATCCTCGATGCCTATCGCGCCATCGCCCTGGTGATGCCGAGCGGCCAGCTCAAGCAGCGCATTGCCGACGTGCAGACCCAGATCAAGAACGTGCAGGAGAACTACAGCAGCCAGGATGAGGGGCACTTCAAGACCCCGGAGTCGGATCGCCAGGCCATCCAGATGCTGCAGCTGGTCAAGAAGATGCGGGCCGTGCTGCGGGTCGAACACAACAAGGGCAAGATAGATCCGCAGGGTTTTGCCCAGGAGGATCGCCGCCTCGAGCTGATGCAGCTCAAGATCAACATCGCCAACCTGGTGAAGCGGGCCATGGATGCCCAGATCCAGGGGCAGTTCGGCACCTGCCGGCAGCTCTACACCAAGGGGCTTTCGGCCCTGGCCAGCGTCACCGACAAGGATCCCTACCTGATGGCCCGTGAAGAGGACATGCGGCAGGGCCTGGCCGGACTCGATGCCCATCTGCAGGAGCACAGCGAGAAAGAGCTGCAGAGCATCAAGGACAAAGAGGCGGACGAGCTGGACGTCCTGTTCCAACCCAAGAAGAAATGGTGATTATGTCGCACTCACTCGATACCACACTGGGGCCGATGGCCCCATTTGTTTGCCAGCTGTTGACCGAGCTGGACGCCCTCGCCATCCATCCCGCCACCATCGAGGTCGACCACCTCTGCTACCGGGCCGCCACCTTGCCTGAGTACCAGGCCCTGAAGGCACTGCTGGCAAGCCATGGTGACCTGCTGGTGGAGGGGATGATCGGCGGACGGCCCATCGCCACCTACCGCCTGCATCAACCGGTACCCCACGCCCACGGCATCGTGCCCTGCATCGAGCTGGCGGCGCCCAAACCGGGTCGCAACCACCAGGCTGGGCTGGAACATATCGAACTGGTGGTGCCTTCGCTGGACGCCTTGCTGGCGGCCCATCCCGAGGTGTCCTTCAAAACCGGCAACCTGCGTGATGAGCGTAATCCTGACGTGGTGGTGATGCTGGCCTCGGGGCAGATCAAATTTCATCTGCGCACCTTGGCTGAGGTGATCGAGGAAGAGCTGGTGAGCGGCGCCGTGGTGCCGGTGCCTGCCGGCTACTACGACCAGGATTGATGAGACGGGGCTGCTTGATTGGCCCCGTTTCATAGCCGAGATAGCATCAGGGATGGCAGATGCGGGGGCGGGCGGGGCGTCCCTTCAAGTGGCCGAGCCAGAGGCTCAACCCCGCCGTGATGACCAGTACCAGCTCGAGGCCGAGCACCAATCCCCCGAGCCCCCCTTGCACCCAGAAGGGGTGCAGATAGAGCCCCCCCAGACTGGCCCCCAGATAGTAACCCACCAGATAGAGTGACGAGGCGAGCGCCCGGTTGTGTTCCACGTGCTGACCGACCCAGGCGCTGGCGCAGGCGTGGGCAAGGAAAAAGCCGAAGCTCGAGATAAGCA
>JBOFBS010000040.1:0-7779 GCA_051645725.1 Aeromonadaceae bacterium
GCGACGGCACAGAACGTGGCGGAAAATGCTGCCTCGGCTGCTCAGGCGGCGGATCAGGCTGATCGGACCGCCCACGAAGGGGAGCAGGTGATGCAAGAAACCATCGGTGGCATTGCCCAGATGGGGCAGGAGATCGACAACACGGCTGGCGTGATCAAACAACTGGATGAAGATAGCCGCCGCATCAGTACCGTGCTGGAGGTGATCCGTTCCATCGCCGAGCAGACCAACCTGCTGGCCCTGAATGCGGCGATTGAAGCGGCGCGGGCTGGTGAGCAGGGCCGTGGTTTCGCCGTGGTGGCGGACGAGGTTCGTACCCTGGCCAAGCGCACGTCGGACTCCACCGCCGAGATCAACCAGATCATCGCCAAGGTCCAGCGTGGTACCCAGGATGCCGTGCAGGCCATCGGGAGCAGCCAGCAACTCAGCCAGCAGAGTATCGAGCAGGTGACAGTGGCGGGTCGCAAGTTGCAGAGCATCACCACCTCCATCAGCCAGATCCACGGCATGAACCAGCAGATCGCCACCGCCGCCGAGGAGCAGACCCTGGTGGTGGAAGATATCGCTCGCAACCTGGTGGATATCAAAACCATCGCCACCGAGAACGAAGAGAACTCCCACCGCACCCAGGGGGCCAGCGATCAACTGCATCAAACGGCTGTCGACCTCAACCGTGCCATGCAAAAGCTGATGGCCTAAAGCCAAAACCGGTGCTTGCTTTTCCCATCTGGGGGTGGATACACCAGCTCCCAGATGGGGCTTGGCACCGGTTGTCACACACGATACGCGTTGGATAGTTTGCCGCTGGATTGGTTATGTACTCGAGCTGGCACTCACCAGCAGGTGTTTGAGTTCGCTAAAAGCCTCAAGTCCCCAGGGGCCCAACTCGCGGCCCAGACTGCTTTGCTTGTAGCCGCCCCAGGCGGCCTGAGGAAATATCAGCTGAGGCGTGTTGATCCAGACGGTGCCTGCTTGCAGTTGATCCGCCAGTACCCGGGCGGCCGTCAAATCCCGGCTCACCAGAGTTGCCACTAGCCCATAGAGGCTATCATTCGCCAACTGGATAGCTTCCTCGTCGCTCTCAAAGGGCATGGCGCACAGCACGGGTCCGAAGATCTCTTCTTGCCACAACACATTGTTCTGACTTACTCCCTCCACCAGCGTCAGAGGAAAGCCGAACCCCGCCGGATGTTGAGACGTCTGATGCAGCCGCAGATCAGGGCTCTGCGCCAGCCCTTGTTTGAGCAGCGCCTCAACCCGCTGATGCTGGCCTGCGCTGATCAAGGGGCCGGTCTGATAGGTCGCCATATTCTCCCGGATCCGGGCCAGCAGCGGCGCGTAGCACTGCTGGTGTACCAGTAGGCGGGATGTAGCCGAGCACATTTGGCCGGCGTTGAAGAAGGCGCCATCGCAGGCCAGCTGGGCGGCCAGCTCCAGATCTGCATCGGCTCGCACTATCAGGGCTGACTTGCCGCCCAGCTCCAGGCTGACCCGCTGGATGCGCTCGGCAGCGCCTTGCAAGATTTGCTGACCCACGGCTCGGCTGCCGGTAAAGGAGATCTTGTCGATGCCTGGGTGCGCGCACAGCCAGCGTCCGACCTGGGCGCCGCCGGGCAGTAGATTCACCACCCCCTTGGGCAGCCCCGACTCCTGCAGTAGCTCCAGCAGGGCAATTTCGGCCATGGGCGTCAACTCGGAGGGTTTGAGTACGAGTGTGCAGCCGGCGGCCAGGGCGGGTGCCAGTTTCCAGGCACTGGTGACCATAGGGAAGTTCCAGGGGGTGATGAGTCCCGCCACCCCCACGGGTTCGCGCTGATACTCGACTCCGACGCCGGACAGGGGCACAGCGACCGGGGAACGGGCGGGGAGCTGTCGGCACAGCTCGGCGTAATAGTCGAAAGTCGCCACCACATCCGCCACATCCATGCGTGCCTCGTGCTCCGGCTTGCCGCTGTAGCGCTGCTGCAGGGCGCAGAGCCGCTCGCCATGCCGTTCGACCATAGCGGCGATGCGGGCCAGCCACTCACCACGCCCGGCATAGCCCAGGGCGCGCCATCCTCCCAGAGCCTGACGAGCAGCAGCCACCGCCTGATCCAGCTGGGCGGATGAGGCGGCTTGCAGGCGGCCATGGGGTTGGCGACTCAGGGGATCCACCAGCAGCCATGACTCACCATGGCCCTGTTGCCACTGACCATCGATCAGCACCCCAACCGTGGGGGTCTGTTGCCAGGTACTCATAGTGCCCCCAGCGGGCTCAGGTGCTCATGGATACAGAGCCAGCGGCCATCCTGTTGTTGCTGGAAGATGATGGACTCCCGCTCCAGCAGGGTCAGTTCGCCCTCCTGGCTCCGCAATCGGGTGCGGACCTGATGGCTCAGCACGGCGCAATCGCCATAGTAGCTGAGTTGGGGGGCCAGGGATGTGCAACCCAGCACCTGAAAGCCCGTCTCCAGCTCCCATTGGTGCCAGCGCTGGCGGTAGGCCGCCTTGCTCAGGACCTCGTCGGGTACCGTGTGGAAGACAAAGCGCGCGTCGGGATGAAAGCAGGCAAAGTAGCCTTCGGTATCGTGACGGGCAAAGCAATCGATCAGATGGTCAATGGTCTGCTGCAGCGACGGGGCTGCGGTGACACAGAGTCGGAGCGAAGGGGTCATGGCATTACTCCGCGATAGGGTCGAGAGTGACGGCGAACTCAGCCTGGGTCACCGGCTTGGCATCTGGGCCAAACACGGCCGATGGCTCCGGGCTGAGCTTGAGTAACAAGGGGTAGAGCAGCGCCGGCAGCAGCAGGGCGACCAGCAGGGAGATATCCAGGCCGCCAGCCAGCCCACCCCAAGGGCCGACAAACTGTCCCGGGATATTGACCGTTAGCAGAGCCACCAGGGCGGACGGGATCCAGGCCAGCATGCCCCGCAGGTTCCAGCCGTTGTAGAACCAGTAGATACCGCCTTCCTGACCCCGATTGAAACGCTGCAGATCGTCCTGGCTGTAAAAACCGCGGCGGTGCAGGTAGCCCAGGGTCATCACCACCATCCAGGGGATGGTCGTGACGATGATGAGGGTCACCAGTGTGGTCACCGAAGCCACCAGATCGAAGGCAAAGCGGCCCAGGAAGATGATCAGGATGGAGAATACGCCGATCAGGACCGTGGCCTGGGCCCGAGTGAGCCGAGGGAATACGCTGGAGAAATCCAGACCCGTGCCATACAGGGCGGTAGTGCCGGTGGACAAGCCGCCGATCACCGCGAGCAGCATCAGCAGCGGGAAGAACCACAGGGGCGAAATGGCCAGCAGGCCGCCGACGTAGTTGGCACTCGCCACATACTCGGGGGCGTATTGGCTGATGGCCACCATGGTGACCAGACCGAACAGGAAGGGCAGCAGGGTGCAGAGTTGGGCGATCAGCGAGGCCAGCATGATTTTGCCCTTGCTGGTCTGCCGGGGCAGGTAGCGGCTCCAGTCGCCCAGGAAGGCGCCAAAGGAGATGGGATTGGACATGACGATCAAGGTGGCACCGATAAACAAGGGCCAGAACCCGGGCGAACCGCTGGTCATGCCCGCGCCGGCGAAGGCGGGGTCAAACTTGTCGGCATAGGCGACAAAGCCAACCAGGAACACCACGGAAGCCAGCACCACCGCCACCTTGTTCACCAGTAGCATGAACTGGAAGCCGTAGATACAGACCGCTAGCACTATGAGGGCGAACAGGCCATAGGCCAGAGCGAACAGCCAGGGGCTCTCGGTCAGGCCGAAGATGCGGCAGAAGGCCCCCACCAGGGCATCCCCGGCGGACCAGATGCTCAAGGAGAAGAAGCAGATGGCAGTGAGCAGGCTGAGGAAGGAGCCGACAATCCGCCCCACCACCCCGAAGTGGGCACCGGAGGAGACGGCATTGTTGGTGCCCGTGGTGGGGCCGAATATCCCCATGGGGCAGAGGATCAGGGCACCGACCACTATGCCCAGCAGCGTGGCCAGCAGCGCCTGCTGGAACGAGAGACCAAACAGGATGGGAAAGGCGCCCAGCATGGCCGAGGCCAGGGTGTTGGCGCCACCCCACTGCAGGCGGATGAAATCCAGTACGGAGGCGTTGCGCTCCGCATCCGGTATGGGTTCGATGCCAAACGGCTCGACTTGCATGACATGGTGTGAGGTGGTCATAGGCGTATCCCTGTCCTGGCGGTTCACATTGTGTTGACGAGAGGACTCCATCATAGGCCTCCACACCAGCCCGCCAATCACCCTGTTGAGGTAGACGGGGTTTCTTTGAGGCTAATGCATTGAAATAAAATGACTATTTATTGATCGCCCACCCTTTGGGACCCTATGTTAGGATGTTTTTTCTCTGAATGTATTCTTGGCGACAGGACCCTTCCCATGGCGGCAGCGCGCGATATCAATGAACAGAACCTGATCCACGGTGCTGCGGATCTGATCCTGGCCATCGACCATCCGCAGTTTTTCGACAAGCTCATCTACCTGCTGCGGCTGGCGGGCAGCTACGACGATTATGTCATCCTGGCCTACCACCCTACGGCGCGCCCCGTGGTGCTGGGTTCCTCCCTGGCCAGCGACGAGTTGGCGGCCTGGGATCGCTATCTGCAGGGTGCCTATCTGTTGAGCCCTTTTTACGACTACGCCATGCAGGGCGGCAAAGGGGTGGTCAGTCTGGCGGACATTGCCCCGGATGACTTCTACCAGAGCGCTTACTACGACGACTATTTCCGCTACTCGGGCCTGATGGATGAGGTGTGCCTGGTGATCCAGACCGATCACCAGCTCTGTTATCTGCTCTCCCTGGGGCGTACCCAGACACTCTCACGCTTCAACCGCCGGGTGCTGGATCGTCTCAAGGCCTTCTACCCGCTGATCTGCGCTGCGGTGCAGATGCACGATAAACAGCACGGCCTGGCGGATCCCGGCTCCCATGTGCCGGTCAAGCAGGCCATTCTCAACTTTGGTGAAGACCGGCTCACCCCGCGGGAAAAAGAGGTGCTGCAGTTGCTCATTCGCGGTTACTCCAGCAAGGAGTCGGCCAACAAGCTGGCCATGGCTTACGAAACCGAGCGGGTACACCGCAAGAACATTTACAGCAAGCTGGAGGTGAACTCGCAAAAGGAGTTGCTGGGCAAGCTGTTTGACCAGGCGCTGCATCCGGGCTAACCCGACTGAGGGATACCCGCGCACCCTGCGGCTCGCTAGATTGATCTCACGTTCCCATTCACGAGATCAAGATGGCTATACCACACACCAACAGCGCCCGACTGCAGGAGAGACTGCAGACCATGGCCGAGTTCGGTGCCCTGCCGAATGGCGGCTGTAACCGCCAAGCCCTCACCGCCGAGGACGCCGCCGGGCGTGACTGCTTCGTCCGCTGGTGTCAGGCCTTGGGCGGCGAGCCACGCCGGGACAGCATGGGCAACCTGTTTGTCCGCTTTGTGGGCCGCGAGCCCGAACTGCTGCCGCTGCTGCTCGGCTCTCATCTGGATACCCAGCCCACCGGTGGCCGTTACGATGGTGTCTACGGTGTGCTGGCCGCCCTGGAGGTGATGCACTCCTTGCAAGAGGCCGGGCATCGTCTGCGCCGTACCGTGGAACTGGCAGTCTGGACCAATGAGGAGGGGGCACGCTTTGCCCCGGCCATGATGGGCTCAGGGGTATTTGCCGGTGTCTTCGAGCAGACCGAGCTCTACCAGCACTGTGACCGGGAGGGGATCAGCCTGCTGGAGGCCTTGCAGCATAGTGGGCAGTTGGGCCGCGACCCCTGCGCCCCGTTTGCCTTCCATGCCGCCCTCGAGCTGCACATCGAGCAGGGCCCGGTGCTGGAGCAGAGCGGTCTGCCCATCGGCGTGGTGAGCGGCGTGCAGGGTATGCAGTGGTACGAGGTGACCATCAGCGGCCAGTCGGTGCATGCCGGCCCCACGCCCATGGCGATGCGGACCGATCCGGTGCAAGCCCTGATGCAGTTGCTGCCCCGGCTCTATGGTCTGGTAGCCGAGTCCGGTGAAGAGGCCCGCCTCACGGTCGGCTCCATCAGTACCTCGACCCATGCCACCAATACGGTGCCCGCCCAGGTGCGTTTTACCCTGGACGTACGCCATCCCCGGCAGGCGGTGCTGGAGTCCCTGGCCGCCCGCATCGAAGATCTCTGCACCCTGAGCCAGGGCGCCCTGCAGATCACCATTCACTCGCTGTGGCGTTCGCCCGCGGTGGCCTTCGATGAACAATGCCAGGCCGCCATTCGCCAGGCCTGCGACACCCTGGGTCTAGCCCAGTGCACCCTGGTGTCCGGGGCCGGCCACGATTCTGTTTATCTCACCCGCCTCGGCCCCACCGGCATGATCTTCATTCCCTGTCGGGACGGGCTCTCCCATAACGAGCGGGAGTACGCCACGCCGCAGCAGCTGCAACAAGGCGCCGACGTATTGCTGCACACCCTGCTGACTCTGGATCAAGAAGGACACCTCTCATGACTTCACCCTGGAAACACCGCCAAGAGGGCGGACACACCCCCCCATTGAGCCAATGGGGCATGGCCAGCGAAACCGATATCCTCGAATCCGTGCTGGTCGGGCCCATCGACCACTATAGCTGGAAGGATGGCAACGCCACTTCCCGCCGCCATCTGGCCAATGGCACCCCCTTTGATGCAGCCATCGCCCGGCAGCAGTATGGCGAGATGCTCGATGCCTACCGCCAGGCCGACGTGGAGGTGCAATTCCTCACCCCCCGTCCCGAACAACCCTATGCCGTTTTCGCCCGGGACTCCTCCGTGATGACCCCTTGGGGACCCATCATTTGCCAGATGTATAGCCCCTGGCGGCGCAGCGAATGGTTGACGGTGCTGGAGTTCTACCAGCAGGCCCAGATCCCTGTGTATGACGTGGTGACTGCCGGCACCTTCGAGGGCGGTGATTTCATGCTGATCGAGCCGGGTGTGGCCCTGTGCGGTTACTCCGGCGAGCGCACCAGCCCGGCAGGCATAGCCCAGGTGAAGGGGTGGTTTGAACAGGAGGGCTGGGAGTTCCATACCGTGCCTTTCGATCCCCATTTCCTGCATCTGGACGTGCAGTGCATCATGGTGGCGGAGAAGCTGGCGGCGGTCTGTACCGCCGTGGTGCCGGACAGTCTGCTGACCTGGCTGCGGCACAAGGGCATCGAGATCCTGGATGTGCCCTACAAGGATGCCATGGAGCTGGGGTGCAACATCATGGCCCTGGGCCGTGAGCGGGTGCTGCTGCCCAAGGATAGCCTGGTGCTCAAACAGCAGTGCCTGGCTCGGGGTCTGACGGTGCTGGATCCGGACATCGGCATGATCACCAAGGGCGGTGGCGGCGTGCACTGCATGAGTCAGCCCCTGAAACGGCGCAGTCGCTGACGTGTTCCCGGCCGGGTTTCTGCGCTGGAGCCCGGTCAGTTTCAGCGCTGCCCATAGGGGCATAGTGCGAGGTATATCGCCTACCTTCGTGATGGGATAGCAAAGAAATAAAGGTTAGCTCAGTATCCAGTATTAATTCCGAGCTATTCATGTGGCTTTTTCGTTATTTATCTGTTTGTCTGAGATTGTTTATTATTAACTTGACTGATTCAAATGGAATATATAAAAGCCGATGTGTTATTTCGGGTTATTTTTCATGGTCGGCACATTATTATTGGAATAGTTAAAAATGCCCTCTTATTGGACCGTGAAATAATACTGTCATACAGTTTTATTATGGTGGGCTGGTCATAAATAATGGAGTCTGGATATGAAAGGTTTTCTGTCGGTAGGTGTTCTGATGC